>CBFGTJ010000082.1:0-13045 GCA_965651815.1 uncultured Microthrixaceae bacterium
CTTCGCCGCGGGGGTCGTCGCGCCGGAGCGCGGGCGGCCGGGCATCGTGTCGGCGGTGCGGACCACACCACGGCGCCGCGACGCGCTGGGCGACGGGCGCGTCGCCGTCGGGCTCCTCGCCTCCAGCTCGTCGACCGCCGCCCGGCGGAGCACCTCGATGCCCTCGACGATCCCCGTGCTCACCTCGCCCGGGTCGGGCACGACGTCGGGGCAGGAGATCACCCCGATGTCCATGTTCCCCATGTTCGACAGCACGGTGATGTTGAGCCCCGAGCCCTCGATGAGCGGCCCGAAGGGGTACACCCCCACCAGGCGCGCGCCGGCCACGTAGAGCGGGAACGGCGGCCCCGGCACGTTCGAGATGACCAGATTGTGGATCGGTGCCAGCCGCTCGCCGAGCCCCGCCCGGCTGTACATGCGGCTCGCCAGGTGGAAGATCGCGGGCGGGGTCAGCTCGGTGACGTCGCCGATCATGTCGGCGCCGATCGCGCCGTGCACCTCCTTGGCGTCGCGGGTGTCGGCGCGGATCGCCCGCAGCTGGTCGACCGGGTCCGAGAGGTGCACCGGCAGGCGCACGAACATGTTCGAGACCTGGTTCGTCGCCCGCGAGTCCGCCACCTCGCCGCGCACCGACACCGGCACGCTGACCACCAGCGGGCGCTCGTGCCGCTCACCCCGGCGCAGCAGGTAGCCGCGCAGCGACTGGGTGCACGCGGCGAGGAACACGTCGTTCACGGTGGTCCCGAAGGTCTGCTTGACGAGCTTCAGGTCCTCCAGCGGCGCCTTGTCGAACGCGACCGCACGGCGGGCGGTGAGCGAGCGGTTGAACAGGGTGCGGGGCGCGTCGAACGGGCGCGCCATCGACGGGCCGTCGTCGCCCGAGACGACCGTGCGCAGCAGCCGCCCCACCGACCCGGCGGACCGCCCCAGCGAGCGCAGCCCGCGCAGTGGGTCGCTCAAGCGGGACGCGACCGCGTCGATCGCCAGCTCGACGGGGTTCGGCAGCGGGTCCGGGCGGAAGGGCGGCGCGCTCGGCGGCTCCTCGGGGCCCTCGGGGCTGAGGTCGACGAGCTGCGCCATCAGGTCGGTGCCGGACGCGCCGTCGACCGCCACGTGGTGCACCTTCGACACGATCGCCACGGTGCGGTCGGCCATGCCCTCCACGACGACCATGTCCCACAGCGGCCGGCTCCGGTCGAGCTGCACGGACGCGTACTCGCCGACGAGCGCGGCGAGCTGGTCGATCGTGCCCGGCTCCGGGAGCGTGGTGCGGTGCAGGTGGTGGTCGAGATCGAAGTCGGGGTCGTCGACCCAGACCGGGTGGTCGATCCCGAACGGGACGGTCAGGACCCGCCGGCGGAACGGGCGGAGCAGGTGCAGGCGCTCGACGATGAGGTCGCGCAGCCGCTCGAAGGAGTAGCCGCCCGGCATGGTCGACGGGTCGAGCAGCAGCACGCCGGTGACGTGCATGTGCACGACCGGGTGCTCCATGTAGAGGAACGAGGCGTCCGCCGCAGGGATGCGCTCCACGTGGGGAGTCTGCCAGTACCGGACCCGGCGGGGTGGGCTTCCGGTTTCGTTCCCCTCCCCCTCCCCGTTCTGTTCGGCCGATGACGCGCGTTCGGTAGTCATCCGCCGAACAGAGCGGGGTGGGGAGCCGAACAGAGCGGGTGGGGGCTGGCCCCTCGGATATTTCACCGATACGGTAGAACTATTCCTCGATCGGACAGGACGCCGATGCGCACTTCGCCCCCCGACCCGACGCCGCCGACCCGCGACCTCGACTCGCCCGAGGAGATCGCCGAGATGGTCCGGCGCTTCTACCAGGACGTCGCACAGGACGACCTGCTGGGCCCGATGTTCAACGACGTGGCGCAGGTCGACTGGGCGGAGCACCTGCCGAAGCTGACCCGCTTCTGGTGCCGGGCGCTGCTGGGCCTCCCCGGCTACCAGGGCAACCCGTTCCTCGCCCACCGGCTCGTGCACGAGCGGTCGCCGTTCACGATGGCGCACTTCGAGCGGTGGCTGGAGCTGTTCCACGACACGCTCGACACCGGATGGACCGGCCCGCACGTCGAGCGCGCCAAGGAGGTGGCGGTGAACGTCGCGAGGGTCCACGCCGGACAGCTCGTGGACGACGGCGGCTCGCGCCGTCGCCTACCGATCGTCAGCTGACCCGGGAGGGCTGACGGGAGGCGAGGCGGCCGGGGCTGCGGCGGACGTGCGGCCCGGCCGCCCCACCTCCACGAGGTGCGGCACCTCCCGAGAGGGTCACCACCTCCCGAGGGGGCAGCGCAGCCCGGTCACTCCCCCGAACCGGGCAGGTCGTCGGTCGCGCCGCGGTCGCCCGGTGCCTCGTCGCCGGAGTCGCCCGGCAGCTCGTCGCCCTCGCCGGGGTCCAGGTCGGGGGTGTCGAGGTTCGGCGACTCGACGTCGGGCACCTCGATCTCGGGGTTGCCGTCGTTGTCGTCGTCCGAGCAGGCGACGCCGGTGAGCGCGAGCACGGCTGCGGCGGTGGTGGCGACGACTCGGCGTCCAGCGGTCTGCATGGGTCCTCCTGAGGGATGGGTGGCCTGCCGGTGCCCGGGCCCGGAGCGGGCCAAACAGGCACCGCCCCCGTCGCCGCCTCAGCGGGGGATGAACGAGACCCTGCCGTCGGCCTCCAGCACGGCCCAGCGCAGCTCGTCGAACCGCTCGTGGCCCTCGAGCCGGGCCGCCTCGGCGAGGTCGTCGAGCGACACCTGCTCGCGCCGCATCACCTCGAGCATCGGCTCCCCGTCGCGGAGGATGACGACGGGCTCGCCCTCGATCACCCGGTCGACCACCTCGGAGCGGCGGCTCACCACCCCGGTGAGGAGCACGAGCAGGCCCATCGTGCCGACCGCGAGGAACCCGCCCGTCACCGACATGTCCTCCTGGGTCACGCTCTGCTGCACCAGGTCGCCGATGACGACCAGCAGGACCATCTCGAACGCACCCAGCTCGGAGAGGGTGCGCTTGCCCATGGTGCGCAGCAGCGCCCACAGGAACACGTACACGATCACCGAGCGGATCACGATCTCCACGACTGCCTCCTCCTCGATGGCGCCGGCGTCGGCGGGCGACTCACGGGGCGACCCAGGTGACGACCTCGACCCGTGCCTCGTCACCACCGGCGGCGACCTCGACGACCCCGTCGAAGCGCCAGTGCACCCCCGGTTCGATCCGGGCGTCGATGGTGAGCACGTGGGTGTCGCCGTCGACGTGATCCCAGCTCCAGGTCGTCGTGCGGGCCCCGGCCCGGGTGCGGTCCGGCTGCGGCTCGAGGCGGTACTGGTCGAGCCGGCCGAGGTAGTCGCTGGTGACCGTCACCTCCACGGGTCCGTCGATGCCACCGGGCCGGTGCACCGACACCTCGAGCGGGGCGGTGAGCCCGGCGCGGCCGATCGACGCGTGCAGCACCTCGACCTCGAGCCCGCCGGCCTCGGCGTACGAGGTCGTGAGCCGGACGCCCAACAGGTTGCACAGGCCCGCCAGCACGAACAGCGTGAGCACCACCATCGCCCCGCGCCGGGTGCGCTGCGAGTGCCGGGAGACGGCGGGCGCGTCCTCGACGGGCGGGATCAGCGAGTCGCTCGGCCGCAGGGGCTGCATGCCCCGTGCCCTACCCAGTTCTGTTCGGCGGCCGTCAAGGAGATCCTTGACGGCCGCCGAACAGAACGGGATGGGGCGAGGGTTGAGCGCCGGGGTCGGCGGGTAACCGGGCGCCATGGATCCGACCCTCGGCCGACTCGCCGACCGCGTGGGCGGGTGCGTCGGCGACCGCACCGTCGCGGTCGCCGAGTCGTTCACCGCCGGCCTCCTCGCGCAGAGCCTCGCGACCGCCGAGGGCGCGTCGGAGTGGTTCTGCGGCGGGGTCGTCGCCTACCAGGTCGCCACCAAGCAGTCCGTGCTGGGCGTCACCACCGACGACGTCGTCACCGAGGCCGCGGCGAGGCAGATGGCCGAGGGCGTCGCCCGGCTCATGGGCGCCGACGTCGGCGTCGCCACGACCGGGGTGGCCGGGCCCGACGACGAGGACGGCGTCCCAGCGGGCACCGCGGTCATCGGGTGGTGCGTCGGCGGGCGCAGCGGCGCGCGCGTCGTGCAGCTCCCCGGCGACCCCGAGGAGGTCGTGCACCGGGGCGCGCGCGTCGCGCTCGAGCACCTGTGCGAGCTGCTCGAGACGGCCGCCGAACCGGCGACGCCACACCTGACGCCGCGCTCCTGACGCCGCGCTCCCCACGCGACGCTCGGCCGCGTGCCGGGTCAGCCGTCGGGGTCGGAGCCGGCGACGGGGGTCGTGGTGCAGCGCCCACCGGCGCAGTAGCGCCAGTCGAGCACCGCGACGCTCCTCACCGGCCCGCCGGCGGGCGGCGAGTCGACCACCCCTCCGGCGACGACGTGGGCCACCGCGGCGACACGGTCGTCGACGTACGCGCGCAGCGCGGTGGTGGCGGGCGGGCTGCAGCACAGCACGCCCATCTGCGCGTCGCCGTGCATCTCGCTGCCGACCGACCGGATCGACAGGTGGCCGCCGAACACCGGCAGCGCGGTCGCCTCGCCCCGCCAGTGGACGTCGAGGTCGGTGCGCGGCATGAGCGTGTCGCCGAAGACCGTGAAGCTCGTGCCGGCCCCCGCGTCGACGGTGACCACCGAGTGGGTCGGCTCGCTCACCGTGTCGCTCGTGACCGACAGCGCGATGCGGTCCAGGTCGGGCAGCCGCACGACGTTGCAGCGGGCCGCGTTGAACGGGTCCCTGATCGGGCTGCCGTCGACGAGGATGCAGCCCGTCTGGATGGTCATCCGCAGCTGGGCCCCGACCAGGTCCGCGACGGTGTCGATCATGCCGCGGCACGTGCCGCCGGAGTCGAACAGGTCCACGTGCACGCCGGTGTTCGACCGGGAGAAGCCCGGGTGTTGGACCACGCACGTCCCGGCGGGGCCGATCAGCTCGAAGCGGAGCCACGGGTTCGGGCTGTCGCCGGGGTGCGCCGCCCAGCTGGTCGACGGGCTGCCCTGCATGCTGTCGACCTGCACACCGAGCGACTCGACGTGGTCCGTGGGCGCCAGCCTGCCCCCGCGGGTGGGGTCGATCCCGGTGACCGTGATGTGGTGCTGCTTCGGCTGGTCGAGACGGCACCGCACGTCGCCGGGGATCAGCAGGCACGGATCACCGTGCAGCCCGTCGGTCTTCGGCGCGCCCATCGTGGTGACCGCGGGGATGTTGCTCCAGGTGATGCCGTTCGCGCCGGTCCCCTCGGCGTCGACGATGTTGGTGCGGAGGCGCACGTCGCTCACCGTGAGCCGCACGCAGGTGCCGGTGAACGGGTTGCAGACGTTCTCCGGGGGTGAGTACTCGTGCGTGACCGTGATCGTCGCCCCGTCGAACACCGACGTGTCGACACCGGAGAGCGCACCGGCGCAGCCCCCGGCGGAGGTGAGGTCGATCCGCGTGTAGAGGTCGCTCGTCCGGCCCGCGGGGATCGCGCCGGTGGAGCACGACACGCCCGCGGCGTTGACGTCCACCCGCACCGTGCGGTTCGCCTCGTGCACCGGCGGCGACTCGATGCTGCGGAACTGCAGCTCCGCGTTGTGCAGCGGCGCGTGCCCGGGGCTCGTCCACTCGGTCGTGAAGGACACCGACCGTGACGACGAGCTGAAGCCCCGGCTGAAGGGCAGCTCCGGCTGGGTCGACACCAGCACCGGCTGCGAGGGGGCCAGGTCGGACTGGACGATCGCCGGCAGGATCGTGCCGTTGCTCCACGCCGGGCAGATCGCGACGCGACCCGCGCGGTGCAGGATCGAGGTCCGCCCCGACAGCTGCAGGCTCGCACCCGGCACGGTCGGGTCGCACGCCCTCGGGAACTCGGCGCCGAGCGCGTCACCGCCCGCGGGCTCACCGAAGATCAGCCGGATGCTCGCGTCGTCGATGACCAGCGCGTGCCGCTCCTCCTCCGAGGCGTTCGGGTCGCTCACGTCGAAGTAGTAGCGACCGGGCTCGAACCAGAACGTCGCGCCCGAGCACCCGCCACCGAGCAGCTCGTTCAGCTCGGAGGTCGCGACCGCGTTGTACCGGCCGGGCTGCAGCCGCACGAGGCCGGAGCACCCCGGCACGTCCGCCACCTCGAGGGCGGTCTCCTCGCCCGGCCCGAACAGGGTGCCGGTGCGCGGCGTGAGGGTCGCCGCCTCGGAGGAGCCGCACTCGGGCTCCTGGTCGCGGTCGTGGACCTCGGCGCCGGGGTCGCCTCCGCCGGGTGCGAGGGGTCCGCACCCGCCACCGCCGACGGTGTCGCCCTGGGCGTACTGGCCGGTCGCGTGGATGCCGGGACCTTCCGCCGCGGTGGAGCGGGCCGCGGCGCCCCGGCGGACCACCACGTCCGCGGTGAACGCGAGCGCGTCGTCGCCGCGGTGCACCAGCGTCGGCGAGGCGGACAGGCCGCCGGGCACCTCCACCGCCCCGCCGTAGTCGTCCCCGACGACCTCGACGCGGGGCCCGCCGAGCCGGTCGGAGGAGCCGTCGCCGTCGTCGGTGAGCAGCACCGGCTCGCACTCGGTCCGCACCGCGATCTCACCCCGGTCGGGTGAGGGGTCGTCGTCGAAGGTCAGCTCGTTGTCCTCGGGGATCGCCAGGCACGGGTCGTTGCCGGGGTACCGCGCGATCTGCCCGACGGCGGACTCCAGCGCGCTGTCCGCGGCGCGCTGGCGGCGGGCGATCTCGCGCTGGGTCTCCGCGATCTTGAGGCTCGTGAGCGCGAGGCCGAGGAGGGCGACGATCACGATCGAGGTCAGGGCGATGATCCCGAGCACGAGCACGAGGATGAAGCCGCCCTCGTCCCGCCCACGGCGGCGCAGCTGCCGGCGGGCCCGCTCGACCAGGGTCGCGAGGGTCGCGCTCACGGTGTCCCCCATTCGGACCCGGGGCTCCAGATCCCGTTCGCGCGCACCATCAGCATCGCGGAGGGCACGCCACCGCCGCAGAACCCGCTGGGGACCGTCGCGCTCGGCGAGGGCCCCTTGGGCACGTCGATCACGTCCCCGCTCGGCGTGTTGTTGCAGTAGAGCGTGACCCGGTACTCCTCGGCGCCGGGGATCGGGCTCCAGCGCACCTGGCCGCCCTGCCAGCCCGGCGGGGGCGGTGCGCTCGGCGAGCCGGGGATGCGGACCTGCCGGGTCACCGTGGCGAACGCCCCGTCGTCGTCGGTGACCATCAGCGTGACGTCGTAGGTGCCGGGGTTCGGGAAGACCTGCGAGGGGTTGGGGTTGGTCGAGTCCGGCGAGGCGAGGTTGCCGCCCCAGTAGGTCGACAGCCCGTACCAGCGGTACGACACGATCGTGCCGTCGGGGTCGACGCCCCCGCCGCGGAGCTCGGTGACGCCGCCGGGCCCGGCCGCGGTGTAGTCGAACGCCGCGGTGGGCGCCGCGTTGACCCGGAACGCGACCGGCTGGCCGAACGGGCTGCCCGAGTCGATCCACTGGCGGGCGATCGTGTACTCGCCGTGGTCGCCGTCGCGGAAGGTGTGCCGCAGCTCGTCGCCCTCACCGGTCGCGACCTGCTCACCGTCGGCGCGGGCGAGCACCCATCGGGTGCCCGGCTGGTCCACCTCGGCGCTGAAGGTGACCTCCAGCGGTGGGAGGTCCTTGCCCACCGTGCCGACCCTCGGGGGCTGGAAGCCCTTGGCGACGGGCGGGGGGCTGATCGTGATCTCACCGGGGTCGGCGGCGAGCGAGATCGTCCGGGACGTGGTGTCGCTCGCGCCCTGGCCGTCGGTGACGGTGACGGTCACCTGGACCGCGGGCCCGATGTCCGCCGAGTAGCTCGCGGTGATGACCGCCGGCCCCGTCTGGGTGCGGCCGTCGCCGAGGTCCCAGTGGTAGCTGAGCCCGCCGCCGTCGGGGTCGACCGATCCGGCGGCGCTGAGGGTGAACACGTCGCCGGGGGCGCCGGCCTCGGGGGTGATCTGCAGGTCCGCGATCGGGTGCTGGTTGATGACCCGCACCGTCACCGGCGTGGAGTGCACGCCTCCCCGACCGTCGTCCGCGCGCAGCAGCACGAGGTGCTCGCCCCCGCCGAAGGAGCGGCTGGCCGTCGCCCCGCTCGCGGTGGAGCCGTCGGGGAACTCCCAGCTGAACGACAGCGTGTCGCCGTCGGGGTCCCACGACCCGGTGGCGCTGAACTGGAAGACCGTGTTCGAGTACCCGACCAGCGGGCTGACGTGGGCGATCGCGATCGGCGGCGAGTTCGTCGAGCCGCCACCGGGGCGGGTGCCGGCGCTGGTGCGCCGGGTGGCGTGCACCTCGACCGGGCGCTGGTGGTCGGGCCGGGCGGGGGTCACCTCGAGCCGGACGCGCCGGTTCTCGACCGGGCACGCCTCGCCGGGTGCCGGGGCGCTGCCGCCCTGCGGCGGGGCGCACGCCGTGCGCACCGTGCCGGGCACGATGCGCTTGAACAGCTCGTTGGCCTCCTGGAGCGTGCCGTCGGGGGCGCACTGCCGGCGCCACAGGCTGGTCGCGCCGTTGGCGGTGCCGGGGGCCTCGCTGTAGACGACCTTGGCCGGCACCAGGCCGCCGGTGATCAGCGCGAGCCGCACGGTCCCGCCCGAGCCCGCGCCGCCGACGCAGTCGCCGCCGCTGTCCACGAAGATCTGCCGTGCGGTGGCCACGTCGGTCGACAGCTCGCGGCCGAGGTTGCCGGTGGCGATCGCGTTGCGGATGAGGTTCTGGGCGAGGTCCTGCTGGCGCAGCGTGGAGACCGCCCAGGCGGTCACCGGCACCCCGACCAGCCCGATGATCGCCACGGCGATGAGCACCTCGAGCAGCGTGACGCCGCGCTGGCCCCGCAGCGGGCGCGGCGACACCGAGCGCGGCGACACGGGGGCCTGCCGGCCGCGGCGTCGGGTCACGACCCCTCCTCCTCGTCGTCCGCGGGCGGGTCGGGTCGCTCGGTCAGCACCACGGGACCGCTCGCGGTGGGTCCGTCCGCGAGCTGCACGGTCACGGTCAGCAGCTGCCGCCCGCGGTCACCACCGGCGGGGCAGCTGTCCTCGTAGGTGCCGTACCCGCCGCCGTCGTGCCAGAACTGCACCCGGTCGATCGACGCGTCGAGCCGGGCGTGGTCGGCGGGGTTCCAGCGCTCGGGCTGGGCGTCGTGGGAGGCCTCGTACGCGGCGGGGCTGGGCGGTGGGTTCGACCCGCACGGCAGGTACGGGGAGGACTTGAGGCTCTCCGCGTAGCTGAGCAGCGCGGACTGCGCCCGCTGCTGGTCCGAGGTGGTCCGGGTGGCGCGGATGAGCGCCAGCATCCCGGCGGCGAGGGCGATGATGACCGTGCCCACGAGCACGACCGCGAGGAGCACTTCCAGCAGGCTCGCGCCGCCCTGTCCGGTCGGCGCTGCGGTGACGCGGGCGACCCCCGCGCGCCTCGCGCACGGGCGGACGACGGCCCGACCTGGCACGCCGCCGGTACGGCGCTGTGCTCCCCTCACTCGCTGCCGCACTCCCTTCGCACCACGCGCACCCCTGCGCCCGCGACGACCCCGCGGGCCGTTCGCCGCACAACGGCCGTTCCCCAGTGTTGCCGTCGCCCTCCGGACCCGTCAACGAGCACGGCGGCGCCCGCCACGGAGCGCGGCGCGGCCGTCCCGCCGCGTGCTGTAGGCGCGGGCGAGGGCGCGCCCCGGGTCACTCGCCCACGCAGCGGCCGCGGTCGCAGGTCTGCCAGTCGAGGATCTCGACCTTGTAACCGGGCTCGTACACGCTGCCTCCCCCCTCCACGGGGGCCACGTCGGTGAAGAGCACCTCCGCCTGCAGCGCCCGGTCGCCGGTCCTGGCCGTGAGCCGCACGTGCCGCATCGGTGCCTGCCGCTCCTCGCAGCACACCAGGTAGCGGTCGGCCGCGGTGAAGTTCGGGTCGCCGAGCCGGCTCGGCGGCGCGTGGATCCGGCTGCCGAGCGCGCCCAGCACGAGCTCGTCGGTCACCAGCGGCCGCCCCTCGGTCACGTCGCCGAACCAGTGGATGTCGAGCGTGGCCCGCGGCATCCACACCTTGCCGACCACGTTGAAGCTGTCGCCGTACTCGGTCGTCGTCGCGTTGACGGTCACCTGCGAGGTGGGCCGCTCGCCGAGGTAGGAGTCGGTCTCGAGCTCGAGGCGCACGCCGCGGATCGCCGGTGGTCGCACCTGGAACCGCTCGTCGCCGTTGGCGGCGCACCTCCAGGGCGCCCCGCCGAACCAGTCGCGGATGCAGGGCATCTCCACCCGCAACCGCAGCCGCGTGCACGGCCCCGGGTCGCCGGGGTCGCTGCACGACAGGTCGCTGTAGTGGTCGAACACCGCGTCGCAGCCGTCGTCGTCCGGCACGGGGCTCGTGGGCGACAGGTCGAACGCGAGGACCTGCGAGGAGTGGAGGTAGCCCTCGCGGACCGCGCAGCGCCGGCCCCGGTCGGTCTCGATCTCCAGCCGGAAGGTGGCCTCCTTGCCGAAGTAGGTGTCCTTGACGATGTCGTCGACCCACGAGCTGCCGTAGCTGCACTCGCCGGACCCGTTGGGGTTGTCCGGGCAGTACATCGCGTCGAGGTCCACCAGCACCCGCAGCGCCTGGACGTGCGGGTCGATGTCCTCGGCGAGGTACGCGGGCGGGATCTCGACGTCGAGCCCCTCGAGCACCATCTCGTGCACGAACGGCTCCCCCGGCGTGCGCCCGGGGGCGTTCACGACGCAGATCAGCAGGTGCTCGCACCCCGCACGCATGGCCGGCACCGCCCGCAGGTCGGTGCCCGACGCGCCGGCGGCGGGGACCCAGGTCCCGTCCGCGCCCGGGCCACCGGGACCGATGCCCTCGACCTCGGCGGCGACGTCGTCGGAGTTCGTGATCACCCGGACGGCATCGATCGTCGCGCTCTGCGTGACGATCGGGAGCAGCATCGTCATGTACTCGGTGATCTCGAGGTGGCCGTCGAGCTGCGACTCGTGCGTCAGCGCCTGCTCGTTGACCCGGTACTTGTCGTTGTCGTTGCCGAAGACGTCGAGCTTGTTCGGGATCTGGCTGTTCGGGTAGCGGGGGTCGTAGGTCTTGTTCGGCCGGGGTTCCTTGCACGACCCGGTCATCAGGTCCACCGAGTTCGCCCACCGCTCGGTGTTGCGCTTGCCGTTCGCGATCCCGAGCTGCGCGGTGGTGGTGCAGATCCGGTTCCCGGAGCCGTCGAACACCGAGATCATCGTGAACCGGTTGCGGATCAGGTTCGTCGGGGTGTCGGGCTCCAAGCCCTCGATGAGCACGCGTGCGTTGCGCAGCGGCTTCGGGTCCTTCGCGTCCAGGTACACCCGCAGGGTCCGCCCGTTGCGGCACTGGCCCGAGGGGAGGGGCGGGATCTGGAACATGTCGGCATCCGACCGGCTCCCGCTCCCGAGGAGCGGCGGCTCCACGAGGTCCCGCCCCGAGCTGGACTGGTTGCCCGGGTTGCAGTTGAACTCCCGGTGCAGCGGGTCGTGCTGGGTGTCGACGCCGGTCGGCACCGAGGTCGGCTGGTAGATGGCGGGCAGCGGCGGTTGGCCCTCGAACGGCGAGAACGCGGGGCACATGTCGACCCGCCCGGACCGGTGGACGAACTTCGTGCGCGGCGAGAGCACGAGGGTGACCCCCGACCGGTCGCGGTCGCAGAGCTCGGCGTGCGGGTTCCGGCGGATCCCGGGCTGGTTGGCCACCCCGACCTCCGAGTTGACGTCCTTCCCCTCGAGCTCGGGGTTGTCGACGAGCTCGCCGTCGGGCCCCTCGACGAGGCGGGGGACCCAGCCGTTGGGCTGGCCGAACACGAAGTAGCCGCGGGCCTGGTCGAGGATGAGCTCGTCGACGTCGAAGTAGTAGACGCCGGGGTGGAAGTGGAAGGTCCGCCAGTGCCCGCACTGCGAGTAGGCGCCGGGCGCGTTGCGGTTGATCCGCTTGTGCAGCTCGTTGACCGCCGCCTGGTCGTAGTAGCCGGGGCGGATGTCGTAGACCTCGAACACGCACCCCGCGTGCGGGATGGTGACGTTCCCGGGGGTGACCTCGAACGGCGCCTCCGGCTCGGTGAGGCCCGGGTCGATCTCGACCGGCGAGCCGCACTCGGGGTCGCCGGTGCCGCCGAAGTCGGCGATGCGCGCCGGCCCGGGCAGCGCGAGCACGCCGCAGGGCTGCGCCGCGCTGCCGCCGATCCCCTGGCTGCCCTGGGTGTACTCCCCGGCGACGACGACCGCCGGGGTGCCGCTGGTCGGGGTCCGCAGCGGTGCGGCGCCGTTCCTCGCGGTGACGCTCGAGTCGAACCGCAGCGCCTCGCCCCCGATGTGGACCAGGTTGGGCCGCTCGCTCTGCAGCGCCGCCCCGTTCAACCCGACGTCGCCCCACGGCGCGCTCGACCAGGGGATGTCGCCGGTGTAGCCGCGCTCGGAGGTGAGCCGGACCTGGTCGGCGGTCAGCTGGAGCGACGACTCGGCCACCTGGCAGTCGTCGAGCTCGACGTGCACCTCCCGGCCGCCCTGGCGCGGGAAGCTCAGCTCGGCGACCCGCTCCACCGGCGGCTCGAGCGCGCACGGCCCGGCGAACCGGTGCGGCTCGTAGCGCATCTGGTTGATCGCCGCGTCGAGCGCACCCTCGAGCGCGCGCAGCTCCTGGTCGGCCCGCTCCGATCCCTCCGCGACCCGCATCGTCGTCAGCGTCAGCCCGACCAGCGCCGTGAGGAGGAGGAACACCACGAGGTGCACGACGAGCACGATCAGCAGCGCGTAGCCCTGCTGGCCCCGCGCCGCTCGTCGTCGCTCCAGGCGTGCTCGCCACCGCATGGCAGCCTCAGTCCCCCTCGTCCGGTTCGAGGATGTTCGGGTCGGTGCGCCACGCACCGGGGTCGTAGGTGACCCAGTCCGACCACCCGATGCGGTCCTCCAGCTCGGCGCCCACCCGCACCTCCGACACCGCGCTGGCGTGGCGTGGGCACAGGCTCGGGTGGAGCAGCGCGGAGGGGGTGGGGCTCGGGTCGAGGAGCCGCACGTGGGTCACG
>CBFGTJ010000083.1:0-12919 GCA_965651815.1 uncultured Microthrixaceae bacterium
CTCCGGCGCGCTGGCCCACGCGGGCAGCGGCCACCTGTCGTACGACGACCTGCCCGGCCACCTCGGCCGCTCGGTCGCGCTCGTCATGGGGGAGGGGCGATGAGCACCGACACCACTGCACCGGACCTGGTGTACGACCCGTACGCGTACGAGATCCACGAGGACCCGTACCCGACCTACGCCCGGCTCCGGGAGGAGGCGCCGCTCTACCGCAACGAGGCGATGGGGTTCTGGGCGCTGTCGCACCACCGTGACGTGATGGACGCGTTCCGCGACAACGAGCGCTTCTCGTCCGCGCACGGCGTGTCGCTCGACCCGGCGGCGTCCGGGCCCAACGCGCACCGCACCATGTCGTTCCTGGCGATGGACCCGCCGATGCACGGCCGCATGCGCGGCCTGGTGTCGCGGGGGTTCACCCCGCGCCGGGTCGCGGAGCTCGAGCCGCGGATCCGCGAGATCGCCCGCGAGTACATCGACCGCATGCTCCAGCTCGACGAGGTCGACTTCATCGGCGACTTCGCGGGCCGGTTGCCGATGGACGTCATCTCCGAGCTGATCGGGGTGCCTGCCGCCGACCGCCAGGAGCTGCGGCGCCTGTCGGACCTGCTGGTGCACCGCGAGGAGGGCGTGCACGACGTGCCGCCCGAGGGCGTCGCGGCCGCGTTCGAGCTCGCCGGCTACTACGCGGACATGCTCGCCCAGCGGCGGCAGCGCCGGACCGGGGACCTCACCTCGGCGCTGCTCGACGCCGAGGTCGACGGCGACCGGCTCACCGACGACGAGATCCTCGGGTTCCTGTTCCTGATGGTCGTCGCCGGCAACGAGACCACCACCAAGCTGCTCGGCAACGCCTGGTACTGGGCGTGGCGCAACCCCGACCAGCGGGCGGTCCCGTTCGGGGACCCGTCCCGGATCGTCGACTGGGTGGAGGAGACGCTCCGCTACGACACCTCCACCCAGATGCTCGCCCGGGTGACCACCACCGACGTGGAGCTCCACGGCGGGACGATCCCCGCGGGCGACCGGGTGCTGCTCCTGGTGGGGTCCGCGAACCGTGACCCGGCGGTGTTCTCCGACCCGGACCGCTACCTCCTCGACCGCCCCGGGACGGAGCGGCAGCAGCTGCTCAGCTTCGGGTTCGGCCGGCACTTCTGCCTCGGCGCGTCGCTCGCCCGCCTCGAGGCGCGGGTCGCGCTCGAGGAGCTCGTCGCGGCCATCGCCGACTACGACGTCGACCCCGACGGCCTCCAGCGGGTGCACTCGGTCAACGTGCGGGGCTTCGCGGCGGTGCCGACGACCCTCGTCCCACGAGGTGCCGCCTGATGCCGCGCTTCGACCCGCACCCCGCCCGCCGGGCCGCGGTCGTGACCGGGGCGTCATCCGGCATCGGCCAGGCCACCGCGCTCGCGCTCGCGGCGAACGGCCACCCCGTCGTGCTGGGCGCCCGCCGCACCGAGCGCTGCGAGGCGACCGCGCGCGAGATCCGCGAGGCCGGCGGCGAGGCGATCGCCGTCCCGCTCGACCTGCTCGACCCCGACTCGGTGAAGGCGTTCGCCGCCACGGCCGAGGCGGAGCTCGGACCGATCGAGGTGCTCGTGTCCAACGCCGGCGACGTCCAGCCGATCACCGTCGTCGGCGCGGACCCCGACGAGTTCGTCCGCCAGCTCTCGGTCAACCTCACCGGCGCCCAGCGCCTCGTGCACCACCTCGTCCCCGGCATGGTCGAGCGCCGCCGCGGCGACGTCGTGTTCGTGACCTCCGAGGTCGCGGTCCGGCCCCGCACCCACATGGCGGGCTACGTCGCCTCCAAGGCGGGGCTCGAGGGGCTCGCCGACGCGATGCGCATGGAGCTCGAGGGCACCGGCGTGCGGGTCGGGGTCGTGCGGCCCGGGCCGTCGTCCACCGAGCAGGGCACGACCTGGGACGAGGCGACCGTCAACGAGGTCGTCGCCTCGTGGAACCACTGGGGCCTGCTCCGCCACAGCGGCGCGATGCGCCCCAAGGACGTGGCGGCGGCGATCGTCGCCATCGTGTCGGTCCCGCGGGGCACGCAGTTCGCACTGCTCGAGGTGCAGCCCGAGGCGCCCGTGCAGGGACCGCCCGTCGAGCATCCGGAGGGGGAGCGATGACCGACACCGCGACGAGCACGTCGACCGGGGCGAGCCCGCCCAAGGTCTCCGGCGACGACGGCGACACCGGCCACCTGGAGGAGCTGCGCCACGACCCCATCGGGCTGATGTGGCGGGTCCGCGAGGAGTGCGGGGACGTCGGCGAGTTCCGCCTCGCCGACAAGGACGTCGTGCTGCTGACCGGCGCGGACGCGAACGAGGCGTTCTTCCGGGCCTCGGACGAGGAGCTGGACCAGGCCGCCGCGTACCCGTTCATGACGCCGGTCTTCGGCGAGGGCGTCGTGTTCGACGCGACCCCCGAGGAGCGGCGGCGGGCGCTGCACAACCAGTCCCTGCGCGACAAGTACATGCGGGGGCACGCCGCGAAGATCACCGCCGAGATCGAGCGAATGGTCGCCGACTGGGGCGACGAGGGCGAGATCGACCTGCTCGACTGGACCGCCGAGCTGTTCATCTACACGTCGACGTCGTGCCTGATCGGGCCCAAGTTCCGCGAGGAGCTGGACGTCCGCTACGCCGAGCTCTTCCACGACCTCGAGCGGGGCACGGATGCGATCGCCTTCGTCGACCCCTACGCGGACATCGAGAGCTTCCGCCGCCGCGACGCCGCCCGGGCCGAGCTGGTGCGCCTCATCCAGGGGATCATGGAGCGTCGCGAGGCGGCCGGTCCCGTCGAGGACCCCGAGGAGCGGGACCTCGTCGACGTGCTGATGTCGATCAAGGACGAGGACGGCAACTGGCACTACAGCCCCGACACCGTCACGGGGATGTTCATCTCCATGATGTTCGCCGGCCACCACACCACCTCGACCACCGCGTCGTGGTGCATCATCGAGCTGCTCCGCAACCCCGACGTGATGGCCAGGGTGGTCGCCGAGATGGACGCGCTCGCCGAGGCCAACGGCGGCACGATCACCTACCAGGACCTGCGCGAGGTGCCCTGGCTCGAGGCGTCGATCAAGGAGGCGCTGCGGCTGCACCCGCCGCTCATCCTCCTGCTGCGCCTGGTCGCCCAGCCCTTCGAGGTCGGCGGCTACACCATCCCGCCCGGCAAGCTCGTCGGCGCGTCACCCGCGGTGTCGAACCGCCTGCCCGAGGC
Organism: uncultured Microthrixaceae bacterium; assembly: GCA_965651815.1. Taxonomy (GTDB): domain Bacteria; phylum Actinomycetota; class Acidimicrobiia; order Acidimicrobiales; family Microtrichaceae; genus CBFGTJ01. The sequence continues at coordinate 3,229 of CBFGTJ010000083.1, forward strand.
CTTCGACGAGCCGGACCGCTTCGACCCGTCCCGCTACGTCGAGCCCCGCCAGGACGACCTCGACAACCCGTGGAACTGGATCCCGTTCGGGGCGGGACGGCACCGCTGCGTCGGCGCCGCCTTCGCGCTGATGCAGCTCAAGGCCATCTTCTGCGTGCTCCTGCGCGACTGGGAGCTCGAGGCGGCCCAGCCGCTCGACACCTACCGCAACGACCACTCGAAGATGGTCGTGCAGCTCGCGCAGCCGTGCATGGTCCGCTACCGCCGGCGGACGAGGGGGGTGTGATGGGGTACCGCATCGTCGTCGACCGCGACCTCTGCCAGGGCCACGGCGTCTGCGAGTCCGAGGCACCCGAGGTCTTCGAGGTCGGCAAGGACCGCCAGGTCGTCGTGCTCGACGAGGCACCGGGGGACGGGCAGCGCCGCGCGGTCGAGCTCGCGGTGAAGTACTGCCCGACGCACGCGCTGTCGATCGTCGAGGACTGAAGGCGTCGAGGGGTCGGCACAGGTTCATCCGGGCCGAGGGGCCCACACCACAGGGGGACACATGAGCAACGAGGGGTTCGAGCGCGCGGAGCTCGAGGAGATGGTCGAGCGGTGGCTGCAGGCCAACCGCGACTGCGAGGCCGCGGGCGACTGGCGCCCGCTCGCGGAGATGTACACCGAGGACGCCACCTACGGCTGGAACTACGGGCCGCACACCGACTTCATGGCGATCGGCCGCGACGAGATCCGCGACCTCGCACTCGGTGAGGAGATGGGCGGCCTCGACGGCTGGCAGTACCCGTACGAGGAGATCCTCATCGACGAGCGCAAGGGGTTCGTCGTCGGCTTCTGGCGGCAGGTCGCGGACGCCAAGCGGGCCGACGGCACCCCGTACGAGGTCGCGGGGATCGGTGGCAGCTGGTTCCGCTACGCGGGGAACTTCCAGTGGTCCTGGCAGCGCGACTGGTTCGACTTCGGCAACGCCGCCGCGGTCTTCCTGGAGATGATGGGCGACGGGGTGCTCTCGGACGGCATGAAGGCGCGGATGGAGCGCTCCATGAAGAGCCACCGCCCCGGCTACTACCCGGTGTTCGGTGCGCCGGTGAAGCTCTGGGAGCGGTGATGGCCGAGGGTTCGGCGAGCGTGTCGGGCGAGGGGCTCGACGTCCTGCTGGTCGACGGGGTGCTGCGGCCCGCGAAGGGCGGCGCCACCTTCGAGACGCTCAACCCGGCCACCGAGGAGGTCCTCGGCGTCGCGGCCGACGGCAGCGCGGAGGACATGGACGGCGCGATCGCGGCCGCCCGGGCCGCGTTCGACGAGGGCTCCTGGTCCTCCGACCCCGCGCTGCGGGCGCACTGCCTGCGGCAGCTGCGCGACGCGCTGCAGGCCCACGGCGACGAGCTCCGCGCGCTCACCACCGCTGAGGTGGGCGCCCCGGCGTTCCTCACGTCGGGCCCGCAGTTCGACGTGCCCGTCGCGGACCTCTCGTTCGCGGCGGACCTCGCCGAGTCCTACGACGGGTGGAGGGTCGACCTCGGCGAGGCTGCACCGATGGGCATCCCGAGCCGCCGCTGGGTGCTGCGCGAGCCGGCCGGGGTGGTGGGGGCGATCACGCCGTGGAACTTCCCCCACCAGATCAACCTCGCGAAGCTCGGCCCCGCGCTCGCCGCCGGGTGCACGGTCGTGCTGAAGCCCGCGCCGGACACGCCCTGGTGCGCGAGCGCGCTCGCCCGCATCGCCGCGGAGGAGACCGACCTGCCGCCCGGCGTCCTCAACGTGGTGACCTCCTCGGACCACTCCCTCGGCGCCCAGCTCTCGGGTGACCCCCGGGTCGACGTGGTGTCGTTCACGGGCTCGACCGCGACCGGCAAGGCGGTCATGCGCAACGCCGCCGAGCACCTCACGAGGGTGTTCCTCGAGCTCGGCGGCAAGTCCGCGTTCGTCGTGCTCGACGACGCGGACGTCACCGCCGCCGCGTCGACCGCGGGGTTCATGGTGAGCACCCACGCCGGCCAGGGGTGTGCGATCACGACCCGCCTCGTGGTCCCCCGCGCCCGCTTCGACGAGGTGGTCGACGCCGCTGCCGCGACCATGGCCGGGCTCGCCGCCGGCGACCCGACCGACCCGGGCACGATCTGCGGTCCGCTGATCTCCGCCCGCCAGCGCGAACGCGTCGAGGGCTACCTGCAGCTGGCCCGCGACGAGGGCGGCACGTTCGCCTGCGGCGGCGGGCGCTCCGAGCGGTTCGACCGGGGCTACTTCATCGACCCGACGCTCGTGGTCGGCCTCGACAACTCGTCCCGGGTCGCCCGCGAGGAGATCTTCGGGCCCGTGCTCGTCGTCCTGCCCCACGACGGCGACGACGACGCGGTCCGGATCGCGAACGACTCGCCCTACGGGCTGTCCGGGTCGGTGTTCTCCGCCGACCCCGAGCGGGCGTGGCGGGTCGCACGTGCCGTGCGGACCGGGACGATGAGCGTCAACGGCGGGATCTGGTACGGCGCGGACGTGCCCTTCGGCGGCTACAAGCAGTCGGGCATCGGCCGGGAGATGGGCGTCGCCGGGTTCGAGGAGTACCTCGAGACCAAGGCCGTCGCGGAAGGGATCTGAGGATGGGCGAAGCGACCGGCAGGTTCGCCGGCAAGGTCAGCATCGTCACCGGCGCCGCCGGTGGCATCGGGGAGGGCTACGCGCGCGCCCTCGCCGCGGAGGGCGCGTCGGTGGTCGTCGCGGACATCGACCTCGAGGGGGCCGAGAAGGTCGCCGCGTCGATCCGGGCCGACGGGGGCAGCGCCCTCGGCGTGCGGGTCGACGTGTCCGACCCGGGCTCGACGAGGGAGATGGCCGCCGCGGCGGTCGAGGCGTTCGGCGGGATCGACCACCTGGTGAACAACGCGGCGATCTTCGGCGGCATGGAGATCGACCTGCTGCTCACCGTCGACTGGGAGTACTACCGGCGGTTCATGTCCGTGAACCTCGACGGCGCGCTCCTGTGCACGCGGGCGTGCTGGGAGCACATGGCGGCCCGGGGCGGCGGCGCGATCGTCAACCAGTCCTCGACCGCCGCGTGGATGTACTCCAACTACTACGGGCTCGCGAAGAGCGGCATCAACGGGCTGACCATCCAGCTCGCCCACGAGCTCGGCGGGTCGAACATCCGCATCAACGCGATCGCGCCCGGCCCGATCGACACCGAGGCGGCACGGTCGGTGGTGCCCGAGTCCATCCTCGAGGGCATCGTCGCGAACCTCGCGATCAAGCGGCGCGGCACCCCCGACGACCTCGCCGCGATGTGCCTGTTCCTGCTCTCCGACGACGCGTCGTGGATCACCGGGCAGATCTTCAACGTCGACGGCGGACAGGTGGTGCGGGCATGAGCGCCGGGGCGGAGCCGGTCGGCTTCATCGGCCTGGGCAACATCGGGGCGCCGATGGCGACGCGGCTGCTCGACTGGCCGGGGGGCCTGGTGGTGCACGACGTGCGCGCCGAGGCGACCGAGCCCTTCGTCGCCGAGGGCGCCACCGCGGCGGCGAGCCCCGCCGAGCTGGCGAGCCGGGCGAGCGTGGTGTGCATCGTCGTGCAGGACGAGGACCAGGTGCGGGGCGTGCTCGAGGGGCCCGACGGGATCCTCGCGGGCGCGTCGCCGGGCACGGTCGTCGCCGTCCACTCGACGATCAGCGCCGAGGGCGCGGAGGCGCTCGGCGAGCTCGCCTCCGGCGCGGGCGTCGAGCTGCTCGACGCGCCGGTGAGCGGCGGCGCTGCGGGCGCGCACTCCGGCACCCTCGCGGTGATGCTCGGTGGGAGCGAGGCCGCGGTGCAGCGGGCGACCCCGGTGCTGGAGCGGTTCGCCACGATGGTCCAGCACATGGGGCCGGTGGGGGCGGGCACCCGGACCAAGATCACCCGCAACCTCCTCACGTTCGCGAGCTTCGCGGTGGCCGGCGAGGCCCAGCGCCTCGCGGAGGCCGCAGGGCTCGACCTCGGGAAGCTCGGTGAGGTCGTGCGCCACTCCGACAAGGTCACCGGCGGGCCCGGGGCGATCATGATCCGCCCCACCGCCACCCCCATGGCCGAGGACGACGGGCTGCGGCCGATCTTCGCCCACAGCGCCGAGCTCGGCGCGAAGGACCTCGAGCTGGCCCGGCGCATGGCCGCCGAGCTGGGTGTCGCGGCGCCGTTCGCCGAGTTGGCGCAGCGGTGGCTGCCCAGCGCGCTGGGGCTGGTGGAACCGCCGGAGGGCGGTGACGCCCCGTGAGCGTGCCGCGCCGCCTCGACGACCTCGGCCACGCCGAGCTCGCGGTGCTCGTCCGGGAGTACCTGCTCGGCGGCCAGCTGATCGACCGGGCCGGCATGCCGCACGTGATCTCGCGCTTCGGCCGGGACGGGATGGCGGAGATCGCGATCGAGGAGTGGATGGGCGCGAGCCCGATCTACACGCGCCGCACCCAGTCGCTGCTCGGGTTCGAGGGCGACACGGTCGAGACGATCTTCAAGGGCATGCAGTTCGACATCGGCGCACCGCCGGAGTTCATGGACTTCCGCTACCGGGTCCACGACGACCACCGCGGCGAGTTCTGGCTCGACCACTGCGGCGCGCTGATGGACGTCGAGCCGATGGGTGCCGACTACGTGCACGCGATGTGCCACACGATCGAGGACCCGACCTTCGACGCGACCGCGTGGGCGACGAACCCGCGGGCGCGCATGCGCCCCGTGCACCGTCCCCCGAGGGCCCCGGAGGACCGGCACCCGCACTGTCACTGGACGGTCGAGGTGGTGGAGGACGCGGAACCGCTGCCGGAACCGGGGCCCGCGACCCTGATGCGGGCCACCCGCATCGCGCAGCTGCCCCTCACCCGCCCCGACCCCGGTTCTGTTCGGCGAGCGTCAAGGGAATCCTTGACGCTCGCCGAACAGAACGGGGAGGAACAGGTCGCGGAACAGCTGTGGGAGGACTACTCGGGGCCGCTCGACCCCGACCTGCGGACCGAGCGGTTCACCGCCCCGACCCTGCTCGCGCTCGCGCAGGAAGTCGCGGTGCAGTGGCACCTGCTCGTGATCTCGTTCCTCCGTGCGATCGAGCGGCGCGCCGACGTGGAGACGGCGGTGACCATCGGCGCCCGCCAGTTCGCGGGGGTCGGGGGCGTCGTCGCGGGTCGACTGCGCGATGCGCTGGACCTGGGCGCCGGGCTCGACGGGGTCGCGCAGGTGCTCGAGCTGCACCCGGCGTTCCAGCCGCGCAGCTACGTCGACTGGCGCGTCGAGGTCGCAGACGGCGACCGGGGCGTCGGCTCGGTGCGTGTGCACCTCGGCGAGTGCGAGGCGCTGCGCGAGCGGGGCGTCGAGTCGTGGCTGACGGGCCTCGCGGCCGGCACCGCCGACGCGGCGCTCGACGCGATCGTGCGCGGCGTCGACCCGCGCGCCCGGTGCGTGCCGGGGCGACCTGCCGCGGGTGACGTCGCGACCTGGGAGGTCGTGCTCGACGAGGCCCCGGCACCGGTGTCCCGGGACGTGGAGCTGACGCGGTTCAGCACGGGCGCGGCGTTCGAGTTCACGACCACCCCCGTCGTGCTCGGCAGGCGGTAGGACCGGCGCCGCCGGTCCCACCGCCCGCCGTGCTCAGGCGGAGCCGCCCTCCGCCCAGGTTCCCGCCATGGCGCTCGGGGTCGCGTCGATGCCGACGCGCTCGAAGTAGCCCGCCTCGAGCGCGTCGAGCAGGTCGCCGCCGGGCCCGCCCGTGGGCTGCGGACCCTGCTCGGCCTGCGCCGGGACCGCGGTGGTCGTGGTCGTCGACGTGGTCGGCCAGGGCCGCGTGCCGGGCGGCTCGATGTGGGGGAACCCCCCGCAGATCGGCGTCGCGGCGCGCAGCGGGAGGTCCTCGATGTCGAACAGCTCGGGGTCGGGGCGGCTCGCCCCGAGCGACGCGCCGATGTTGTTCGCGTACCGGTCCCTCAGGGTCAGGGCCCACGGCGCGCTGCCGGTGCCCGGGCCCTCGGGCGGGGCGCCGAGGAAGCGCCACTCGAGGAACCGGGTGATCGAGGTGTGGTCGTAGGTGCGGTGGTCGACGTACCCGGGGCGGGCGTAGGGCGACGCGAGCACCGTCGGCACCCGGAAGCCGGCCTGGCCGAAGTTGTCGTCGTCGTTGGTCGACGCCCGCGAGTCCGGCAGGATCGGCGGCGGCACGTGGTCGAAGAACCCGCCCCACTCGTCGTAGGTGAGGATGAACAGGCCACGCTCCCAGTGCCGCGAGCGGGCGAACGCCTGGAAGGTGTCGCGCAGGAACCGCTGGCCGGCGTTGACGTCCGCGTGCGGGTGGTCGTCCGCCTGCCACCACGGCGCGTAGGGCGGATCGAGGAACGTGACCCGCGGCAGCGTCCCCTCCTCGCACCGGGAGAAGTACTCGTCGATGGGGTGGATGATGTCGCCCATGCGGGGTCCCCACATCGCGAGCGACGGGAGGTCGCTGTAGTAGGACGCCACCGGCACCCCGGCCGCCCGCAGCCGGTCCCACACGGTGTCCCACTGGAAGCCGAGCTCGAAGATCGGCAGGTAGTTCCGCTTGTGGCCGCCGGACTGCGCCCCGTGCAGGTACTCGCGGTTCGGCTGCGTCGGTCCGAGCAGCGAGCAGTGGTAGCGGTCGAAGGTGGTGAACCGGCGGGCGAGGCGCGACGTGAACGGCAGGTCGTCGGCCTCGTAGTAGCCGAGCGCGAAGCGGTCGTTGTCCGAGCCCCGACCGAGGAAGCCGCGGTCCCGCTGGGCCCGCCCCGCGCCCCAGCCGTGCCCCGGGTCCTCGTAGCCGCAGCCCCTCCACGGGTTGGGCATGCGGTCGGAGGGCAGGTGGAACGAGTCGACCTCCTCGCCGTCCGGGGTGAGGTAGGTCTGGTGCGACCGGGCGTCGATGCGGAAGGTGGGCCCGTAGTTGCGGACGCCCCGCTCGAGGTAGTCGCCGTCCCGGCCGAGCCAGCCCAGGTAGTGGTCGAACGAGCGGTTCTCCATCATCAGGATCACCACCGTGTCGATCGGGGACTCGGACGCGGGGAGGTCGAGGATGCTGCCCTCCGGCACGAACGACGGGTGGTACTCCCGCCCGATGCCCTCGAAGTCGACCGGGGGCGCGCACGCGCCGAGCAGCGTGTCGCCCAGGACGGCGGCGGTGCCGAGGAGCCCCGTCCTCCGCAAGAACGCCCGTCGGTCCATGCCCATGTCCCCAGCCTCCGTGTCGCCCGGCCACCGGGAAGGTAGCGAAGCTGACCCCGGAAGTGAACCTCGTTCGACCTCGCGCGGGAAGATCTGCCCGTCGCGGGTGGGTCGGTGGGCCCGGGCCCGAGGGCGGGGGCGGGGTCGTCAGGTGCCCGGGTCGTCCCCCGGCCGGGCACGCTCGTCGAAGGCCCCCGGCGGCTTGCCGTGCCGTGCCGTCGCCGCCTGCTCCGGGAAGTCGCGCTCCTGGGCCTCGCGGACCTCCTCCTCGGTGGGAGGGTCCTCGACCGCCGCGTCCTCGACGGGCTGGGCGCCGGATTCTCCGTAGTCGCTCATGTGGCCGCGGTACCCCGGTCGCACCGCTCCCCAACCGCCCCGACCCCCCGGGGGGGCCCTGCGATATGCCAGGAGCCGATCGTGGCGAAGTATTCCGACCCGGCAGAGGGCGCGGCCGGACCCGCCCCTGTTCCGTCAGGTCCCCCGGCGGAACAGGGGTGTGGTCTGGACGCGGAGGCCGAACTCCTCGTCGGGGTAGTCCCGGGCCTCGTGGATCTCGATGCCGAAGGGGTAGATGTCGAGCACCTCGCCGGTGGCCTCCATCCAGCCGATGACGGCGTCGCTCCAGCGCTCCTCGAGGATCGCCTGACGGACCGGGGCCGCGGCCTCGTCGTCCTCGGGGACCCACTCACCGATCCAGCGGAGCGCGATCACCTTGTTGAGCGTCTCCTCGGAGTCCGCGAGCAGCGGCGGGACCTCGGGGTCGCTGCGTCGCACGGCGAAGGCTCCGATGGACTTGAGCACGGTCAGCCGGGGTGTTCGGCGAGGTCACCCTCGGTCCAGAACCCCGGCAGGGGAGAGGGGTCCGGCGTGGTCGCGTAGCACCGGAGCCGCTCCAGGCCCGCGGGGTCGTACAGCTCGATGGCGTCGAAGATGACGTCGGGACCGACCGCGCGGAGCGCCCGGTCGCCGGGGGAGCCGGGCCTCGGGAGGCTGGCGGTCAGCACCAGGACCCCGCCGTCACGCTCGTCCCGACCGTCGGCCATCGCCCGCAGGACGTGCAGCTCACCGAGCAGCCGCCAGACGGTGTCGGTCCGTTGCAGCCCCGGCCGGCTCGTCGTGAAGGCGCCGGCGACGTCGACCCACCACTGGCGGCTGCCGTCCGGGCTGGTGAGCCGGAAGTTGAACTCGAGGATGCCGGAGGGGTGGCGCGCCTTCTCGTCGACGTCGTCGAACCCCGCCTCGTGCAGGAGCGACTTCGCGATGTCCTGCGCGCGCTTGCCGTCGCGCACGGCGAGCGCCTGGAAGTGCTCCTGGCGGTCCTCGGGTGGGAGCTCGGCCAGCACACGCTGGCGCTGGTCGGGCGGCGCGGACGTGAGCACGCGGATCGCGTCGTGGCGCTCGTCGACCCGCGCCAGCTCGGCGTCGAGCCGCTGCTGCGCGAGCTCGACGTAGCCGGCGTCGGTGTCGTAGCCCACCCCGATGCGTCCGGCCCGGGCCGCGGCGACGAGCGTGGAGCCGGACCCCGCGAACGGGTCGAGGACGATGTCGTCGGTGTAGGTGTACAGGTCGATCAGGCGCCGGGGCAGCTCGACCGGGAACGGCGCCGGGTGCCCGACCCGGGTCGCCGACTCCGCGTCGATGCGCCACACGTCGCGGGTGACGTCGACGAACTCGTCGTTCGCGAGCGTCGACTCGTGCGGGAGCCCCCGGGCGCGGCGGTCCTTCAGGCTGAGCGCGCGGGCGAAGCGCCCCTTCGAGGCGATGATCACCCGCTCGGTCATGTCGCGCAGCACCGGGTTGGAGGCCTTCGCGAACGACCCCCACGCGCACGATCCCGAGGACGTCGACGCCTTCTCCCAGATGACCTCGCCGCGCAGCAGCAGCTGGAGGTCGTCCTGCAGGATGCTGATCACATCCGCGCTGAGGCTGCGGTAGGGCTTCCGGCCGAGGTTGGCGACGTTGACCGCGATCCTCCCGCCGGGCTCCAGCACCCGCGTGCACTCGGCGAACACCTCCCGGAGCATGTCGAGGAACTCCAGGTAGGTGCCGGGGACCCGGGAGTCCGCGTCCGCCTCGCCGGTGACCGCCAGCTCGTACTCCTTGCCCACGAAGTAGGGCGGGGAGGTGACCACCAGGGCGACGCTCGAGTCGGGGAGCTGGTGCATGTCCGTGCTGGAGCCGTGGAAGATGCGGCCCCGCCCCAGCTCCTCGAGCAGCGACTCGGGACGGTTGACGTGCTCGTCGTCGGACAGCGCGGGCGGTGTGAAGCGGGCGTAGAACGCACTCGCGTCGTGCCCCTCCCGCCGGCCGACCCCGAACGCGGAGGTCTGGGTCCGCTCGTCCCGTGAATACATGCGGCGCATCCTACGGGGCGTCTGGGACACCGGAGGTGGTGGGGCCCGAGGACGGGCGGCCGCGGCGCACGGGTGGTTCGGTCCGGTGGAGGCGATGGGACTCGAACCCACGACCCCCTGCTTGCAAAGCAGGTGCTCTAGCCAGCTGAGCTACG
>CBFGTJ010000084.1:0-12911 GCA_965651815.1 uncultured Microthrixaceae bacterium
GGGCCCGGCGCCGAAGGTGGATCGGGCGGGGACGCTCAGTCCGCGACGACCTCGACGGTGATCGGGAACTGCACGTCCGTGTGAAGGTTCGCGATCGCCTGGTGCGTCCCGACCTCCTTGATGTGCTCGTCGAGCTGGATCGCCTTGCGGTCGATCTCGATGCCGGTCTGCTCGAGGACCGCCTGGGCGATCTCGGCACCCGTCACCGAGCCGAAGAGGCGACCGCCGCCACCGGCGCGCGCACGGACCTCGATGGTCCGTGCGACGAGGACCTTCGCGACCTCCTCGGCGGACTCGCGGTCGCGCGCGTCCTTGATGTCGCGGGCCCGCCGCATGGCCGCCGCCTGCTCCTCGGCACCGGGCGTCGCGGCCATCGCGAGCCGGCGCGGCTCGAGGAAGTTGCGGGCGTAGCCCTTCGAGACCTCGACGACGTCACCGCGCTTGCCCAGCCCGGTCACGTCGGAGCGGAGGATGACCTTCACGGCGCTCACTGGGTGCCTCCTGCGCTGGGAGCCGCGGCCTCGGCAGCCTGCCCGCCCTCGAGGCCCTGGAACTCGCTGGTGGCCTCACCGCCGCTGGCGGGCTGGCTCTGCTGCGCGGGCTGCGGCCGCTCGGACCGCTCGCCGCGCTCGCCGCGGTCGCCACGGTCGCCCCGCTCGCCACGACGGCCGCGCTGGGTGGTGACCCGGTTCGAGTACGGGATGAGCGCCATCTCGCGGGCGTTCTTGATCGCCCGCGCGACCTCGCGCTGCTGCTGGACGTTGTTTCCGGTGACCCGGCGGGCCCGCACCTTCGCCCGGTCGGAGATGAACCGACGCAGCAAGTTCACGTCCTTCCAGTCGACGTACTCGATGTTCTCGGTGTTGAGGATCGAGACCTTCTTCTTGGGCTTGCGGCCGGTGTCCTTGGCCTTGCCCTTCACTGCTCGCTTCTTCGCCATCAGAACGGCTCCTCGTCGTCGTTGTACGCCGGCGGCTCCTGCATCGGGGGCGGTGCGTTGTAGCCGCCCCCTCCGCCGTCCCGGCGCTCGGTCTTGGTCACCTGGGCCGTCGCCCAGCGGAGGCTGGGGCCGACCTCGTCGGCGACCACCTCGACCTTGGAGCGCCGCTCGCCGTCCTGGGTCTCCCAGCTGCGCTGGTCGAGGCGCCCGGAGACGATGACCCTCGCGCCCTTGGTCAGGGATTCGGTCACGTTCTCGGCGAGCTCGCGCCAGCACACCACGTCGAAGAAGGAGGTGGCCTCCTCCCACTCGTTGGTCTGCTGGTTGCGCCACCGCCGGTTGACCGCCAACCCGAAGTTCGCGACCGCGGCGCCGCTCGGCGTGAAGCGGAGCTCCGGGTCGCGGGTGATGTTGCCGATCAGTTCGACCACGTTGCCGTTGGCCATGGTTCCCTCCCCGTTCAGCCCGCGCCGCTCAGCAGGCCGCGACGGACGGCCTCGGAGTCGGGCAGGCGGATGAGCTTGTGGCGGACGACCTCGTCCGCGAGACGGAGGAAGCGGTCGACGTCGTCGAGGTTCGGCGCGTCGGTCACGATCTCGAGGACGCTGTAGACGCCCTCGTGCTTGCGGTTGATCGGGTAGGCGAAGCGCCGGCGACCCCAGTGGTCGACCGTCGGCACGGAGCCGCCGCCCTCCTCGATCATCTCCTTGACCCGCTGGATGAGCCCCTTGCCGGTGGCGTCGTCGACGTCCTGGTCGACGATGACCATCAGCTCGTACACGCGAGTGGCCACGTGGTGGTTCCTTTCCCTCTGGACCTCGGCCGGAGCCGTCAGGGTCCTGCGGACCGCAGGACAGGGTGTTCGGTTGCGGCGCACCGACGGCGCGCCCACCCCGCGGATGTCCGCGGGACCGGACGAGTGTAGTCGCCGGCCCGCCGGGTGCCGCCAGCCGGCCCGGATGGTCGCCATGCGGGCAGCCTGCCCGCGGGGTGTGACAGCGGGAGCCGGGTCGGGTCAGTCCCGGTCGTCGGGCTCGCCGCTGCTGCCGTAGAGGGCGAGCGCCTCCGCCTGCTCGGTCGAGAGGTGGTAGGTCTCCGACTCGTCGGGGAAGGCGCCGCTGCGCACGTCGCGGGCGTAGGCCCGCACCGCGGCGACGGCGTCGTCCTTCAGCGAGGCGTAGCGGCGCACGAACTTCGGCGCGACGCGGTCCTCGATGCCGAGCAGGTCGTGCATGACCAGCACCTGGCCGTCGCAGTGGGGGCCGGCGCCGATCCCGATCGTGGGGATGTCGACGGCGTCGGTCACCATCCGGGCGACCTGGTCCGGCACGCCCTCGAGGACGATCGCGAAGCAGCCCGCGTGCTCGAGCGCCTTCGCGTCGGCGACGAGCTGCAGGGCCGCCTGGGAGTCCTTCCCCTGCACCCGGAAGCCCCCCATGGCGTGCATCGACTGGGGCGTGAGGCCCACGTGGCCCATGACGGGGATCTCGGCGTCGACGATCGCCTCGACGGCCCCGACCCGCTTGGAGCCGCCCTCGAGCTTCACGCACTCCGCACCCGCCCGGACGAGGGCCGCCGCGTTGCGGACCGTGTCCTCGACCGAGACGTGGTAGCTGAGCCACGGCAGGTCGCCGACGACGAGCGCCCGGGGCCTGGCCCGCGCCACCGCGGCGGTGTGGTGCGCGAGGTCCTCGACGGTCACCTGCAGCGTGTCCTCGTAGCCGAGCACGACCATCGCGACCGAGTCGCCCACGAGGATCATGTCGACGCCCGCCTCGTCCGCGATGCGCGCGCCCGGCGCGTCGTACGCGGTGACCATGACGAGCGGTTCGGCGCCGTCGCGGACCTTGCGCGCGCGGACGGCGGGAACGGTGGTTCGAGCGGATGGAGCCATGGCTCGCCTCCTGGTTCGGTCCAGCGCCCTGTGGCTGCCGGCCGTCACCCGCGAGGTTACGCGACGACCACCTGCGCGCCAACGTCAACCGTCGGGCGGCTGCGTGGTCGACGGCGGGGGCGCCGTGGTCGTCGGCGCCGTCGTGGTGGTCGTCGTGGGCTCCGTCGTCGGGGGCGCCGTGGTGCTCGGCGGCGCGCTCGTCGTCGTGGTCGACTCCTCGACCTCGTCGGCCTCGGTGGTGGTGGTGACCTCGTCCGAGGGCACCTCCGTCGTGGTCGAGCGCGCCCACTCCAACGACTGGTTCACGAGCCGACCGTCGGGATCGACCTCCGGGAAGTCGCACGGCGGGTCGTTCGCGGTCGCCTCCACCATGAAGTCGCGCCAGATGCGCGCCGGCACGGTGCCACCCGACACGGTCTGCCCCTTGAACGAGTCCATGGGCCGCGGCTGCTCGTAGCCCATCCACACCGCGGCGGTCAGGTGGCAGGTGTACCCGACGAACCAGGCGTCCTTGTAGTCGTTGGTCGTGCCGGTCTTGCCGGCGGCGGGCACCCCGATCGACGCGGCGGTGCCGGTGCCCTCGCGCAGCACGCCGGTGAGCACCGAGGTCACCAGGTCCGCGGTCTCGGGCCGGATCACCTGCGCCGCCCGCTGCTCCGCGGACACGTCGTAGAGCACCTCGCCGTCCGCGGTCTCGACGCGCTGGATGACGTACGGGTCGATGTGGCGGCCGCGCCCCGCGAACGTCGAGTACGCGGACGCCATGTCGAGCACGGAGACCTCGTTCGTGCCGAGGACCAGCGCGTGGGTGGGCCTCAGCTCGGCGGTCACGCCCAACCGGTTGGCCATGCGGGCCACCTTCTCGGGCCCGACGAGGTCGGCGATGCCCAAGTACACCGTGTTGGACGACTTCCAGGTCGCCTCCTCGACGGTGAGCACGCCCTGGTCCGCGCGGCCGAAGTTGCCCGGCGTCCACGGCTCGCCGTTCTCCAGGTACACGCCGTCGAACTGCGTCGTCGGCGGCGAGCGGAACAGCGACTCGGTCGAGTACCCCTCCTCGATGAACGCGGCGAGCGCGAACGGCTTGAACGTCGAGCCGGGCTGCCGGCCCGACCCCCCGCCGTCGCGGCCCAGGGCCAGGTTGACCTTGCTCTCCGCGAAGTCGGTGCCGCCGACCATCGCCCGCACACGGCCGTCCGCGTCGATGGCGACCAGCGCCCCCACCGGCCCGTCGGGCACGTCCAACGTGCTCGTCAGCGACTCGTAGGCCTGCCGCTGCATCGCGGGGTCGAACGTCGTGTAGACGCGCAGGCCCTGCGTCTCGGCGCCCGGTCCGAAGCGCTCGCGCAGCTGTTCGCGGACCAGCTCCACCCAGTACTCGGAGCCCAGCTCGCGGTAGCGGCGCACCCCGAGGTCGCTGCGCTGCGCGGGGCGCGGCAGCACGGTCATCGTCGCGGTGCCCTCGCCGCCGGCGCCCGGCTCCCACACCCACGGCACCGCGTCCGCCGCGTCCCGCTGCTCGGGGGTGATGTAGCCCTCGGCGACCATCCCGGCGAGCACGGTCCGCCGCCGACGGGTCGCCTCCTCCGGGTTGCGCGTCGCGTCCGCGCGCTCGGGCGCCCGGATGAGCCCGGCGAGGTACGCGGCCTGGTGGAGCTGCAGGTGCTCGGCGCTGATGCCGAAGTAGGCCCGCGCCGCCGCCTCGACCCCGTACGCGCCCCGGCCGAAGTAGATCTCGTTCAGGTAGCGGGTGAGGATGTCGCGCTTGTCGAGCTCGCCCTCCAGCTTGACCGCGAGCACCGCCTCCTTGAGCTTGCGCGACAGCGACCGCTCCGAGGTGAGGTACGTGAGCTTCACGTACTGCTGGGTGATCGTGGAGCCGCCCTGCTGCGACGCGCTCGAGCCGAGCACCGACTGGTAGAAGGCGCGGCCGATGCCGACCGGGTCGATGCCGCTGTGGTCGAAGAAGTTCCGGTCCTCCGCCGCGAGCACCGCCTGCACCATGACCGGCGGCAGGTCCTCGTAGTCGACGATCACCCGGTCCTCGGACGCGGACAGGTGCGCGATCGAGTTGGTGAACCCGCACTCCCCGGCGGGCACGGTGACGTCGCAGACGAAGGTCGTCTCGATCGGGCGCTTCGCCGGGGGCAGGTCGATCGTGTTGAGCGCCATCCAGAGCCCGCCGATCGCCGCCACGACCAGGACCAACAGGACGTACGCGACGCGGCGGAGCCGCCAGAAGATGCTGCGACGCTCGCCCTTCGCCCGCCGCCAGCGACGCCGACGTGGCTCCTGCTCAGCCAGGGCTCACTCCGCGGCCCGGGCGCCCAGCGGCGCGACCTGCAGGAGGTGGTTCCACCGGCACGAGGTGCAGACCTCGACGGTGTAGCAGCGTCGCTCCCCCGGGCCCTCGGCCAGCTTCTGCAGCTCGGCGCGCGTCGCGACCGCCCGGCCGCCGGCCGGCAGGCGGGTGCCGAACACGAACCGCACCACCCGCAACGTGGACTCGGCGCACACGGGACACGGCACCGTCGACCGCTGCGAGCAGTTCAGCGCGACGCGCAGCAGCTCGGCCTGCGCGTCGCACACCTCGTCGCGGCTGAGCTCACCCGCGCGGTAGCGGTGCAGCAGCTGCCGTCGCGCGAAGCGATGGTCCACGCTGCCGGGCGTTCGACCCGGCCGACCCGGTGACTCCGGTTGGAGGAACGGCACGGGGTCCGACGATACCGCCCGGACGGGTCGGGGCGACCGCAGACGGGGTCCGCGACCCGATCCGCGCGGTCGGACAGACTCCCACCGATGTCCGATTCCATCCCCCGGCTGCGCACCACACGACGACATCCCTCCGCGGGCAACCTCGACAGCCGCCCCGCGCTCGTCCGCGAGGGCGAGCCGCCCGCACCGCTCCCGCCGGCGAGCTTCCCCCACGGCGCGGAGCAGTCGGGGACCGGTGCGGTGCGGCTGGGGCCCGACCTGGACGACGCCGCGCTCGAGCGCCTCATCGGGGCCGCCGGGCCGATCGAGGGGCGCCGCGTGCTGGACCTCGGGTGCGGGGCGGGGGCGTCCTCCGTCGCGCTCGCCCGCCGCGGCGCCCGGGTCGTCGCGGTGGAGTCGTCCACGGCGCGCCTCTCCCAGGCCCGCCACGCCGCGGACCTGGCCGAGGTGAAGGTCGAGTTCCACCACAGCGACCTCGCGGACCTCGCGTTCCTCCGGGCCGACAGCGTCGAGCTCGCGCTCGCCGTGTACTCGCTCGCCGGCGTGCAGGACCTCGGGCGCGTGTTCCGCCAGCTGCACCGCGTGATGCGGTCCGGCGCCGCGCTCGTGATGTCGCTGCCGCACCCGACGGCGCTGATGCTCGAGGCCGACCCCGACGACCAGTCGCCGCCCTACCTGACGCGCACCGCGTGGAGCGACACGCCCACGGCGTGGCTCGCGGGCGGCGACGAGGGCGTCACCCACCTCCACCAGATCGGCGACGTCTTCACGACGCTGCACCGCTCGAACTTCCGGGTGGACGCGATCGTGGAGCCCCGGTCGCTGCCCGAGCGGCGCAGCCTGCACAGCTCGCCGCTCGCGGACTGGGTGCCCCAGACGCTCGTGATCCGCGCCCGCAAGGAAGGCATCTGACGCCATCCCCGGGTGCGCCCGCCCACTCGGCGGTCGGGCTCACCCGGCGGTCGGGTTCACCGGATCGCCCGGCTCACCGGATCGCCCAGCTCACTGGGTCGCCGGGGTGCGCACCACCACGACGGGGCAGAGCGCGTGGTTCACCACGTAGGTGGTGACCGACCCCATCAGGAGGCCGATGAAGCCGCCGTGGCCCCTCGCGCCGACGACCAGCAGGTCCGCCGACTCCGAGAGCCGGATGAGCTGCTCGCCGGCGTGGCCCTCGAGCACCTCCGTGATCACGTCGACGCCCTCGAGCCGGCCCTCGCCGCGCACGGTGTCGACCGCCGCGCCCAGCATCGTGGTGGACGCCGCGGCGAGGTCCGAGGAGTCCGGCACCGCCACCTCGTAGCCGGTGCTCATCAACGGGGTGGCGAACGCCGCCACCGCCCGCAGCGGCACCTTGCGCAGCTTCGCCTCCTCGGCGGCCCAGCGCAGTGCGTCCAGCGAGTGCTCCGAGCCGTCGACGCCGACCACGATCCCTGACATGTGCTCCTCCTCGTCGGGCGGTCCGGCGACGTCGCACGCCCGCCCGGCAGCAACCTACGCGCTCCCGGCGGGGCGCTCGCGCGCCCACCACTCGTCGAGCGCCCGGTAGGCCTCCTCCGGTTCCATCGGCCCGTGCTCGAGGCGCAGCTCCAAGAGGTGCGCGAGCGCCTTGCCGACCAGGGGCCCCGGCGGGATCCCGAGGTGCTCCATCACCGCGCGGCCATCCAGGTCCGGCCGGATCGAGGACAGCTCCTCCTGCTCGCGCAGCTCCTCGATCCGCTCCTCGAGCTCGTCGATGCGGCGGGCGAGGGCCTCGGCCTTGCGGCGGTTGCGCGTCGTGCAGTCCGCGCGCGTCAGGGCGAGCAGCTCGGGGAGCAGGTGCCCGGCGTCACGGACGAAGCGGCGCACCGCGGAGTCGGTCCAGCCCATCTGGTAGGTGTGCACGCGCAGGTGGAGGTACACGAGCCGGGACACGTCGGAGATCAGCTCGTTGCTGAACCGCAGGGCCCGCATCCGGTCCTTCGTCATCCTGGCGCCGACCACCTCGTGGTGGTGGAACGACACCCCGTGCGGGCCGATCGAGCGCGTCTTCGGCTTCGCCACGTCGTGGAACAGCGCGGCCAGCCGGACGGTGAGGTCGGGCGGCGACTGGCGGACCACCGCGATGGTGTGCGCGAGCACGTCCTTGTGGCGGTGGATCGGGTCCTGCTCGAGCCGCATCGCGGGCAGCTCGGGGAGGAAGTGGTCGGCCAGTCCCGTGTCGTGCAGGAACCACAGGCCCCTGGTCGGGTCGGGGACGACGACGAGCTTGCACAGCTCGTCGCGGATCCGCTCCGGGGACACGATCTCGAGCCGCTCCGCCATCGCGCGCACCGCCTCGACCAGCTCGGGCACCGGGTCGAGCTCGAACGAGGCGACGAAGCGGGCGGCGCGCATCATGCGCAGCGGGTCGTCCGAGAAGGACTCCTCCGGCGCGATCGGCGTGCGCAGCACCCGCTGCTGCAGGTCGATCAGCCCGTCGAAGGGGTCGATGAGCGTGGGCTCTGCCGTGGTGACCTCGAGCGCCATCGCGTTGATCGTGAAGTCGCGCCGGGAGAGGTCCGCCTCGATGTCGGTGCTGAACCGCACCTCGGGCTTGCGGCTGTCGGGCGAGTACGCCTCCGCACGGTGCGTGGTGATCTCGAAGTCGTGGTCGCCGACCGTGCATCCGATCGTGCCGAAGCGCTCCCCCTGGGTCCACAGCGCGGACGCCAGCGGCGCGACGAGCTCCTTGATCCGGTCCGGGGTGGCGTCGGTGGTCAGGTCGAGGTCGTTGTGCTCCTCGACCGGGCGGGCCGCGAGCAGGTCCCGGACGACCCCACCGACCAGGAACAGTCGGTGGCCCGCCTCGGAGAACGTCCGGGCGAGCGGTTCGACGGCGTCGAGGGCGGGGCGCGCGCGCTGGGGGACCACGCGCCGAGGCTACCGGCCTCCGCCTCCCGTTCTCGACCGGATCACCGGTAGCGGTGCCGGACCTCCACCGCGGCGTCCACGTGGCGGCCTCCCGGGCCGCCGCTGCTCGGCGGCTCGGGGTGCAGCCGCTCCCCGAGCAGGGCGCCCACCGTCGCGGCGGACGAGTCCGCGAGCGCCTCGAGGTCGTAGCCGCCCTCGAGCAGGGCGAGGCGCCGGCCCCGCGGGACCAGCTGGAGCAGGTCGCAGGTGACGTCCGCGAAGTCGCCGGAGGTGAGCGCCAGGTCGGTCAGCGGGTCGCGCACGTGGCCGTCGAAGCCGGCGGAGATCAGCAGCCACGTGCTGCCGTGCTCCTCCGCGAACGGTGCGACGAGCTCCTCGACCGAGCGCCGGTAGTGCTCGCCGGTCGCGCCGGGCGGCACCGGGATGTTCATCGTCCAGCCGAGCCCCTCCCCGGCCCCGGTCTGCGAGACGGCCCCGGTGCCCGGGTAGAGCGGGTCCTGGTGCCACGACACGTAGGCCACGTCCTCGCGCTCGTAGAAGATGTCCTGGGTGCCGTTGCCGTGGTGCGCGTCGACGTCCACGACCAGCACGCGCTCCCCCGCCGCCGCGAGCCGTGCCGCCGCGATCGCGATCGTGTTGTAGAGGCAGAACCCCATCGCCCGGGTCGCGGTCGCGTGGTGGCCCGGCGGGCGCACCGCGAGGAACGCGGCCTCCGCGTCACCGGCCGACAACCGGTCCACCGCGTCGAGCGCCGCCCCCACCGCCAGCCGCGCCGCCTCGTCCGAGCCCCGGGACACCGCGGTGTCGGGGTCGAGCCGGCCGCCGCCCGTCCGGCTCAGCATGCCGATCCGCTGGACGTGCGCGGGCGGGTGCACGAGCTCGAGCTCCTCGTCGGTGGCCAGCCGGGGTTCCGCGAGCTCGAGCCCCTCCAGCAGCCCGTGGCGACGCAGGCCGGCGTCGACCGCCGCGAGTCGCTCCGGACGTTCCGGGTGGTGGGGCCCCGTGTCGTGCCCCGCGAAGCGCTCGTCCACGTAGAGCAGGACCGTCATCGGCGCAGCGTACCCACCAGGTGGGTGACCTATCCTCGCGGGGCACCGACCAGGAGGGTCCGCCGCGTCCGGGCGCGGCGGGCGGACCGGGCGCAGGAGGCCCCCAGGACCGCATGAGCACGCGTGAGACCCTCACCCTCGGTGCGGATCGCTTCCGCGTCGGGCCCTGGCACGCGGACGCGGCGATCGCCTACCTGACGCTCCCCGCGGAGGTGCCCAAGCCGAGCGCCGCCGGCCTGCACCGGTGCCTCGAACGGCTCCGCGACGAGGGCTACACGTCGACCATCACCGCGGCGCTGCACCCGGAGGAGGCCGAGGCGTTCCTGCAAGCGGGCTTCGTCGAGCACGACCGCCTGCACGTGCTCAGCCACGATCTCCGGGACCTGGACCCGCCCCGACCGCAGCCCGACGGCTCGGTGCGGCTCGTGCGGGGGCGGCGCGGTGACCGGCCCGCGGCGCTCGAGGTCGACCGCCGCGCGTTCCCGCTGTTCTGGCGCCTCGACGCCGCGGGGCTCCAGGACGCCCTCGACGCCACGCCTCGGCGACGGTTCCGCCTGGCCGTCCGTGACGGCGCCGTGGTCGGCTACGCGGTGACCGGCCGCAGCGGCCGCCAGGCGTTCCTCCAGCGGCTCGCCGTCGACCCCGAGCTGCGCGGTCGTGGCGTGGGCAGCGCGCTCGTGCTCGACGCGCTCCGCTGGGCCGCCCGCCGGCGGGTGGGTCGCGTGCTGGTCAACACCCAGACGACGAACGAGCGAGCCCTCGACCTCTACCGTCGCCTCGGCTTCGTGCGCACCCCGACCGACCTGGTCGTCCTGACCCGGCCGATCACGTGACCCCGGCCCGCCACGTCACGACGCGCCGTGGGGCCGGGGCAGCGGGACGGCTCCGTGCTGCGGCCGCCGCGCTGCTGGCGCTCCTCGTGCTGGTGCCGACGCTCGCCACGGTCCCCGCCGCCGGCGCGGGGCCCGCGGCGAGGGAGCCCGCCCGCGGCGCCGACGAGCTGCTCTCGATCGCCTCGGTCAGCCCGTGGGTCGAGCACGACGGCGAGTTCCAGGTGCGCTTCGAGCCGTCCCCCGACGTGCCGCCGGATGCCGAGCTGACCGTCACCGTCCACCAGTCCCTCGACGAGGACGACGACCTGCGCGACGTGGTCACCGGGATCCTCGAGGGCGACTCGCCGGGCCGGATCCTCCAGCGCCCGCGCACCCGCCCGGTGTCGGAGCTGGGCGACCCCGCGTCCGGGCTGGTCCTCACGATCCCGATCCGCTCCGAGCGGGCCGACTCCGACCGCGTCCTCGTGCCGAACCCCGGCATCCACCCCATCCACCTGCTCCTCACCGCACCCGACGGACCGGAGCTGTGGAGCCAGGTCGTGTTCCTCAACCGGCTGCCCGCGGACCGGGACGGCGCGGACCCGGACCCGCCGCTGCGGGTCACGCTCCTCGTACCCATCGAGTCGGGGCCCGCGGTGGAGGTGGGCGACGGCGGGTTCACGCTCGAGGAGCGGTCCACGCTCGGCTCGACCGCCGCGCTCCTCGGGGACGCGGACGACCTGCCCCTCACGCTCGCGCCGGTGCCGAACACGCTCGACGGCCTCGCGCTGTCCGGCGAACGGTGGGCGGAGGAGCTCCTCGAGGAGGTCGGGGACACCGAGGCGCCGCGCTCCCTGGTCGCCCGCCCCTACGTCCAGCTGGACGCCGGTGCGCTCGTCGCCGCCGGGGCGCGCGACGAGCTGCGGCGCCAGATCGACCTCGGCGGCGACACCGTCGAGCGCGTCGGTCGACGGTCGGCCCGGCGCGACACCTGGGTGCTCGACGACGAGCTCACCCCGGCGGCGCTGCCCGTGCTCGCCGCGGCCGGCATCGACTCGCTCGTGCTCCCCTCCTCCGCCCTCGCGCTCCCCGACGGCCTCGACCCCGACGACGTCGCGGCTCGCCCGGTCCGCCTCGAGGGCACACCTGAGCTGCGCGCCCTGGCCGTGGACGAGACGGTCTCGGACCACCTCGCGCGCTCCTCCGGCGAGCCCGGCGTGCGGGCGCACGAGATCGTCACGCTGCTCATGGCGACCTGGTTCGCCCACCGCGGCGGCGAGGGCGCCGCGGCGTCGGTCGTGCTGGTCGGCTCGGGCACCGACCCGGCGGTCCTGCAAGCGCTCGCGCCGGGCGTCACCTCGTCGTCGGGCCCGCTCCGCGCGGACCCCACCCTGGCGCCCGTGCCGACGCTCGACCGGGACGACGACTCGGACCCGGTCGCGCTCGCGCCGCGCCCACCCACCGACGTGCGCGGCGCGGTGCGGGCGATGGCGGACACGCGACGGCTCACCGACGCCTACCGGTCCATGACCGGCGAGGGCGACCCCGAGCTGTGGAAGTGGGAGCGTGCGAACGACCAGTCGCTCAGCTCCGCGATCGACGACGCCCGGCGGCTGCAGCTGCACTTCGAGGTCCGCAGCGCGATCCAGGGGCGCACCGACGAGATCGAACTGCCCCCCGCGAGGCGGGTCGTGGTGACCAGCGAGCAGACGACGATCCCGCTGAGGTTCCGCAACGGGCTCGACTTCGACGTGGAGCTGGTGCTCACCACCCGGTCGCCCCGGCTCGAGTTCGAGCACGGCAGGTCGCGCACGATCGTCCTCCACCCGGGCGAGAACCGCGTCGACCTGCCCGTCACGGTGCGGGCGCCCGGCGAGTCGCTGCTGCGGATCGAGCTGTCGTCGCCGGTGCCCGGCATCGAGCTGGACGGCCCGGACGTCCCGGTGCGCTCGACCGCCATCTCGGGCGTGGGCGCGGCGCTGTCGATCGTGTCGGTGCTGTTCCTGGTCGGCTGGTGGGTCCACACCCATCGGCGTCGGCGCAGGGACAGCGCGAAGCTGTCGGGCGTGCACCCGTCGGGCGTCGACGGGGCCGGTAGCGTTCGGGCGGGTGGCTGAGGGACGGCTGGTGCAGGATCCGACGGAGGTGACCCGCATCGGGTCCGACGACATCGGCGGCCTCTCCGGGACGACGCTGTGCGGCCGCTACCGGCTCGAGCAGCTGATCGGGGCCGGCGGGATGGCGCAGGTCTGGGAGGCGACCGACCGGGTGCTGGGGCGCCGGGTGGCCGTCAAGCTGCTGCACCCGCACCTGGTGGGCGACGAGGCGTTCGTGCAGCGCTTCCGGGCCGAGGCGATCGCCGCCGCGCGCCTCAGCCACCCCGGGATCGTGGGCATCTACGACACCTGCTCGGAGGGTCGCCACGAGGCGATCGTCATGGAGCTGCTCGACGCGGTCACCCTGCGGCGGCACCTCGACGAGCACAAGGTGCTCGACGCCGACACGACCGTCCGCATCGGGCTCCGGCTGCTCGACGCGCTCGAGGCTGCGCACCGCGCGGGGCTGGTGCACCGCGACGTGAAGCCGTCGAACATCCTGCTGTGCCGGGA
>CBFGTJ010000085.1:0-12840 GCA_965651815.1 uncultured Microthrixaceae bacterium
CGACTGCCGGGCATAGAGCGCGGCTCGACCCCGGAGGACCGTCGCCGTGGACCGGCGGTTCGAGCGCGAGCGAGTCGGGGCAGCCATGACCAACGAGTGGGAGATGGTGACGGTGCGCAACGCACCGTTCGACCTACTAAGCCGCTGAACGAGCGGGATCTCTCATCACTCGGTAGCCAAACCTACGGAGTTCACCAACACGCTGAACACGCCGATCGAGGCGTTGGAGCGCGCGTTCCCCGTGCGGGTGCTGCGCCAGCGGCTGCGGCGGGGCAGCGGTGGTGCGGGCGCGGCGCCCGGCGGCGACGGCATCGAGCGCGACCTGCAGGTGCTCGACGACGTCACCCTGTCGCTCATCACCGAGCGCCGCGAGTCGGCGCCGTGGGGCCTCGCCGGCGGCGAGCCCGGTGCGACGGGGGAGAACTGGCTGCTGCCCGGTGGCGACGAGTCCCGCGCCGAGCGCCTACCCGACAAGAGCACGGTGCGGCTGCGCGCGGGCGACGTGCTGCGCATGCTCACCCCCGGCGGCGGCGGTTGGGGATCCCCGGACGCCCGACCGCGGCGGGGCTGACCGCGCGAGGTCGTGCAGCGCGTCGAGCCATCCGGTGCTGCGCCGGTGACACCCCGGGAAGAGCACCCGGCGCCGCCGGGTTGGCTCACTTGACCGGGCGGTCAATAAAGTCCGGAACATGCTGGAACTCAACGGAGCATCTGCACTCGTGACCGGTGGGGCCTCGGGTCTCGGTGAGGCCTCGGTCCGGGCCCTCGCCGAGCAGGGCGCGAAGGTCGTCGTCCTCGACCTGGACCGCCAGGCCGAGAAGGGCGAGGCCCTCGCCAAGGAGGTCGGAGGTGTGTTCGCCCCGGCGGACGTCACCGACACCGACCAGGTCATCGCCGCGGTCGAGGCCGCCAAGGAGCTCGGCCCGCTGCGCGCCGTGATCAACTCGGCCGGCGTCGGGTGGGCGACCCGCACCATCGGTCGTGACGGCACCTACGAGTCCGCACACGACCTGGAGATGTTCCGCAAGGTCATCGACATCAACCTGGTCGGCACCTTCAACGTGACCCGCCTCGCCGCCACCGCGATGTCGACCACCGACCCGGTCGACGAGGACGGCGCCCGCGGCGCGATCGTCAACACCGCGTCGGTCGCCGCGCTCGAGGGGCAGGTGGGCCAGGCCGCCTACACCGCCTCCAAGGCCGGTGTCGTGGGCCTCACCCTGGTGCTCGCCCGTGACCTCGCGCCGGTCGGCATCCGCTGCAACACGATCATCCCCGGGTTCTTCGACACCCCGATCTACGGCGGCAACGAGGACCTGAAGAACCACCTCGTGAAGGACACGCTGTTCCCGAAGCGGCTCGGCCACGCCTCGGAGTACGCGTCGCTGGCGATCGAGCTGATCCGCAACAGCTACATCAACGGCGAGTCGGTGCGCATCGACACCGGCACCCGCATGCAGCCCAAGTGAGCTGAACCGTCGAGAGGGGCTGACCGCCCCAGAGCTCCGCTGACAGGGGGGTCAGCCGAGGGGGTCCGGTGACCGACCGGGCCCCCTCGACGCGTCCCGGGCCAGTTCCAGCAGCACCGAGCGGTCGAGCTCGGAGATGTCGGTGCACCCGGTGAGCGCCAGGGCGACGTCCAGGTCGGCGCGCAGCACGTCCAGCACGTGGCGCACGCCCTGCTCGCCGCGCGCCGCGACGGCCCACGCCCACGCCCGGCCGACCAGGCACGCCCTGGCCCCCATCGCCAGGTACTTCGCGACGTCCAGGCCGGTGCGGATCCCGCCGTCGACGAGCACCTCGACCCGGTCGCCGACCGCGTCGACGACCGCGGGCAGCGCCGCGGCGGTGGAGCTCACCGAGTCGAGCTGGCGCCCGCCGTGGTTCGACACGATCACCGCGTCGGCACCCGCGTCCGCGGCACGCCGCGCGTCGTCGGCGTCGAGCACGCCCTTCAGCGCGAGCGGGCCGCTCCAGTGCTCCCGCACCCATGCGATGTCGTCCCAAGTGACGCTCGGGTCGAACTGGGAGTCCACCCAGTCGCGGAACGCGTCGGGGGTGCGCGCCCCGGGCACCGCCTCCTCGAGGTTGCCGAACGTGAGCGGCTTGCCGTCGATCGGCACGTCCTTGATCCAGCGGGGGTGGGTCGCCAGGTCGATCGCCCGACGCAGCTTCGCCCACGGGGTCACCTCGCCGACCATCGCGTTGCGGGTGTCGCGGTGGCGCGCACCGACCACCGCCAGGTCGACGGTGAGCACCAGCACCGGGCAGCCCGCGGCGGTCGCCCTCGCGATCAGCTGCTCGGCGTAGCCGCGGTCGCGCATGACGTAGAGCTGGAACCACGGCGGCCGGCTGGTCGCCCCGGCGACCTCCTCGATCCCGCAGATCGACACGGTGGACTCGACGAACGGCACCCCCACGGCCTCCGCCGCGCGTGCAGCCTGCACCTCGGCACGGCGGGCGAACATCCCGGCGAGCCCGACCGGCGCCAGCACCACCGGCTGGGAGAGCTGCTGGCCGAGCACCTCGGTCGCCTGGCCCCGCCGGCTGACGTCGCGCAGCACGCGCTGGCGCAGCAGCACCGACTCGAGGTCGGTGACGTTCGCGCGCATCGTCGTCTCCTCGTACGCGCCGCCGTCGATGTAGTCGAACAGCTGGCGGGGGAGCCGCCTACGGGCGAGCTCGCGGTAGTCGAGCACCGTCGCGGGTGCGAGGCCGAGTGGTCGGTCCGCGGAGAATCGCATGTGGGGAACCGTAGGTGGAGCGCCCCGGCCCGCGCGGCGCTCGCGGTCACGGCGGCTGGACGTTGCTCCTGATGTCGGGTCCCTCGTCCCCGTAGTGGTCGAGGAACTCCATGAGGTCGTCGACCGACACCGCGAGCGGTTCGCTGTGCAGCGCTTCGGGGTGGAGGTACGGGTACCGCGGTGGCTCCGACCCGATCGCGCTCGTGCCGCGCCATCGGATCGAACGCCGGCGTCGACCACCGGCCGGACGGTCGGCAGCGCCCCGACGCTCGTCGTCGGTCGGATCCCCGGTGTGGTGCGGCTTCGCCATTGCGCCGCCTTTCTCCACGTCGTTGTGGGACCCAGCCTAGGACCGGCTCGCCGGGCTCGCCGGTCGACCCGCGGCCGCTGCTCAGCCGTCGAACGCGCGGGCGGTCGGGGTGAACACCTCGACGCCGGTCGGCATGCGGCGCCGGCTGCCCATCCAGAGGCGGTGGTCCGCGAGCTCGAGCAGCTCGTGGTCGCCGGAGGAGTTGCCGTAGGCCCACAGCTCGACGCCCTGGAGCCGGCCATCACCGGGCTGGCCCAGCCACTCGCGCAGCCGGACGGCCTTCTGCCCGGCCCGCACGTTCGGGCGGGCGAGCTCGCCGGTGAGCCGCCCGTCCCGCACCGCCGGCTCCACCGCGATGACGTGGTGCACCCCGAGGGCCTCGGCGAGCGGCTCGAGGTAGTAGACGAGCGACGCCGAGACGAACACGACGTCGTGGCCTGCATCGCGGTGCTGCTCGAGGCGCCGCAGCACCTCCGGCCGCAGCTCGTCCGCGAGCAGGGTCCGTGCGTACTGCTCGCCCAGGAGGCGGAGCTCGCGCTCCTCCCTGCCCGCGAACAGCATGCGGATGAGCTCCTCCTTCAACGCGTCGCGGTCGCGCGCCGGCACGCGCCGACGGGCGCCGAGCAGCCCGAGCCGGGCCACCGCACGGGCGAACCGTTGCCGGCCCGCCGCGAGCGCGAGGAAGGGCACCAGGGTGTCGCGCCGCGACAGCGTGCCGTCGAAGTCGAACGCGGCCACGCGGCGCAGCGCGCGGTCGGCACGGGGCGTGTGCGGTGACGGGTCGGCCACGGTCGCTACAGCGCGCTCGAGGTGTTGGTCACGTACGCCTCGAGGCGGGCCAGCGTGCGCTCCATGTTCGGCAGGTTGCGCTCGCCCCAGCGCATCAGCCGCACGTACGGCTTCGCCCTGGACTGCGACCAGTCGAAGGTCTCGGTCACCCGGGTGCCGCCCTCGACGGGCTCGAACTCGTAGCGCCAGCGCCAGCCGCCGATGTGCGCCCAGGCGATCCTGCGGCCCTCCTCGTACTCGACGACCCGGTTCGAGATGACGTACGGCACGCCGATGCGCATGGAGGTCGAGAAGCGGTCGCCGAGCGCGAGCTTGCGGCTGCCGCCGCGCACCCCGCGGACGGTGCCGGACCCGTCGATGACGTGGTGCAGCGAGGGATCGGCGACGACGTCGAAGAGCTTCTGCGGCTCGGCTGCGATGACCCTCGACGTGGAGACCCGTTCGTTCGTGGCGGCCATGGGTGGATCGTAGGACCTGCGCCCCGACCCGGGCTCAGCCGAGGATCTCGCGCAGCGCCACCTCGAGGCGCGGGTGGGTGAAGCCGAACCCCGCCTCCGTGAGCTTCCCGGGCACGATCCGCTGGCTCGTGAGCAGCAGCGAGTCCGCCAGCTCCCGTCCGAACAGCAGGCGCGGCCCGAACATCGGGATGATCGTGGTCGGTCGTCGCAGCACCCTGCCCAGGGTCCTGGCGTACTCGGAGTTGGTCACCGGCTCGGGGGCGACGAGGTTCACCGGACCCGACAGGTCCGCCTCGAGCAGGAAGCGGATCGCGCGGGTCTCGTCGTGCAGGGAGATCCAGCTGAGGTACTGCCTGCCCGAC
Source organism: uncultured Microthrixaceae bacterium (assembly GCA_965651815.1). Classification (GTDB taxonomy): domain Bacteria; phylum Actinomycetota; class Acidimicrobiia; order Acidimicrobiales; family Microtrichaceae; genus CBFGTJ01. Next base: position 4,664 of record CBFGTJ010000085.1, read on the forward strand.
CCGGAGCGTCCGCCGAGCCCCGCCCGGAAGAAGGGCAGCTGCCGTGCGAGCGCACCACCCTCGGTCGCCAGCACGACGCCGCTGCGCAGGTGCGCCACCCGCACGCCCGCCTGCTCGGCGGGAGCGGTCGCGGCCTCCCACGCCTGGCACACGTCCGCGGTGAAGTCGTCACCGGCCGGGCCGGACTCGTCGGTGATCCGGTCGCCCGTGTCGCCGTAGTAGCCGACCCCCGAGGCCGACAGCAGCACCGCGGGCGGGCGCCGCAGCTTGGCGATCGCCCTCGAGAGCAGGGTGGTGCCGTCGACCCGCGAGCCCATGATCAGGCGCTTGCGGTCCTCGGTCCACCTCGCGTCGCCGATGCCCGCCCCGGCCAGGTGCACCACCGCGTCGAGGCCCTCGAGGGCCTCGCCGTCGATCGTCTCCCGCACCGGGTCCCAGGCGACGGGCGTGGTGCCCGGGGCCACCGCCGACCCCGGGCGCGCGAGCGCGAGGACCTCGTGGCCCTCGGCGCGCAGGTCGCGCACGAGGCGGGTGCCGATCAGGCCCGTCGAACCCGAGACGGCGACGCGCACGTCAGGCGGCCCGCTCGCTCACCTTGCGCCACAGCGATCTCGGCAGCAGGCGGAACACGAAGAACGGGTACTTGAGCACCGGCGGCGCCCACACGACCTCCGTGCCCTTCGTGAGGCCCTCGGCGATCAGCTCGGCGACCTTCTCCGGGGTGGTCGAGAACGGCGCGGGCGACATGCCCTCGGTCATCTTCGTGTGCACGAAGCCGGGCCGGACGACCATCACCCGCACGCCGGTGCCGACGAGCCGGTCGCCGAGCCCCTGCGCGAACGCGTCGAGCCCCGCCTTGGTCGAGCCGTAGACGAAGTTGTCCTTGCGGGCCCGCAGCCCCGCGACCGAGGACATCACGACGATGGTGCCGTGCCCCTGCCGGCGCAGGCGGTCGGCGGCCACGAGGCACGACGAGACCAGCCCGCCGTAGTTCACCATCGCGGCGGTGGCGGCGAAGGTCGGGTCCGCCTCGAACGCCTCCTGGCTGCCGAGGATTCCCGCCGGGACGTAGACGAGGTCGATGTCGCCGAACTCGTCGAAGACGTCGCCGATGACCTTCGGGTGGCTCGCGGTGTCGGTGGCCTCCCAGTGGCGCAGCTCGACGCGGGTCGCGCCCGCGGCCCGGAGGTCCTCCGCGACGTCCTCCATGCCGTCCTCGGGGCGCCCCGCGAGGACGACGGTGCGGCACCGGCCCTGGATGAGCCGGCGGCACACGGCACGACCGATGTCGGAGCCGCCGCCCAGGACGAGCACCGACTGGACCTCTCCCAACGCGTCGCGCACGTGGCCTCCCCTGGAGTGGGCGTGGCGACCCCCCTCCGGGGCCGTCATCGCAGGAGGATACCGACCCCGGATGGGAGCACGTTCCGACCGGGCCTAGGGTTGCCGGCCGTGAGCACGAGGATGCTGATCATCCTGTCCCTGATCTGCGGCCTGGCGATCCTCATCGCGTTCGCCGTGCAGGCGCTGCAGATCATCTGAGGAACGGCCGCCCCGCCCCCGCTCAGCCGTTCGACGACGGGAACACCGTGTAGCTGATCAGGTCCTCGCCGTCGGCGGACTGCGTCGTGCCGATCATCACCTGCCACGTGCCGTTGTCGTAGGAGGCGCTGAAGGTCGTGGTGTCGCCGTAGTTCCCGGTGGACTTGTGCTGCTCGGTCCAGCCGTCCGCCACGAACCGGGCGGCGAGCTCCTCGAAGACCTTCCCGGCGTCACCGGGGACGGTGCCGGCCGCGTTGAACCCCGCGTCGCCGTCGGTCTCGGTGGCGAGCGCCGACTTCACCTCGAAGTCGTCGGGCACGGGGATCTCCTCGGGCCACCCCTCGGGCAGCTTGCCGCCGCCCAGCGAGAAGCTGGTGGAGCCGTCGTCGGTCTCGAACGAGAACTCGCCGGACTCGGAGTCGATGCTCACGTCGACGCCCTCGCCCGACGCCGACTCCGCGATCTTCTCGGCGATCCGGTCGGCAGCCTTGTCGGAGCTGCAGGCCGCGGCGCCGAGCGCGAGGGGGATGGACAACGCTCCCAGCGCGAGCGCGCGGAGACGGTGCGGGACGGGCAAGGACATCCTCATCGGCCTTTCGTGTCGATCGGCTGGTTGGTGGACCACATCCGTGTAGCACGTCGATGCGGACATGGGATCCATCGGCGTTTCGGCGCGGGAGCTGAACCCGCGGGGTCGCAGGCGGCCGCGACGGGCCGATCCGCGCGGTCTTGGCCTCGTGCGGCGATGGGTAGGCTCGGCCTCGTGGAGCAGACGAACCAGGACCAGCAGCACTTCGATGTCGTGGTGATCGGAGGTGGTCCCGGCGGCTATGCCGCAGCCCTCTACGGAGCCTCCGCAGGCCTCGACGTCGCACTCGTCGAGTACGACAAGGTGGGCGGCACGTGCCTCCACCGCGGTTGCATCCCGGCGAAGGAGCTGCTGGAGACCGCGGCGATCGTGCGCACGGTGAAGCACGCCGGCGACTTCGGGGTGATGGTGGAGCCGCAGTCCCTCGACTGGGGCCGCACCCTCGAGCGCAAGCAGGCGGTGATCGACAAGCTCGCCGGCGGCGTCGTCGGCCTGCTCAAGAACCGCAAGGTCACGATCTTCGACGGGAAGGGCACCCTCGCGCCCGGCCGCACGGTCGAGATCACCGGCAACGACGGGTCGACCGCGACCGTCACCGGCGACGCGGTCATCCTCGCGAGCGGTTCGGTGCCGCGGGTGCTGCCCGGCTTCGAGCCCGACGGCCGGCTCGTGGTCACCTCCGACGAGTTCTTCGAGCTGCCGCACGTCCCGCGCCGCGCGGTCGTGATCGGTGGCGGGGCGATCGGCTGTGAGTTCGCGTCGACCCTGGCGGACCTCGGCGCGTCGGTCACGATCCTCGAGGCCCTGCCGAAGATCCTCCCCGGCTGCGACGACGACGTCACCCGCGTCGTGCTGCAGTCGTTCCGCAAGAAGGGCATCGAGGTGCGCACCGACGTCGCGGTGAAGGAGCACCAGCCCAACGGCGAGGGCACCACCGTGCACTTCGGGGACGGCGAGTCGATCGAGACCGACCTCGTGGTGCTCGCCGTGGGCCGCGTCCCCACCACCGACGGCCTGCTGCGCGAGGGCACCGGGGTGACGATCGGCGAGCGCGGCCACATCGAGGTCGACGGGCGCTGCCGCACCGGCGTGGAGGGCGTGTGGGCCGTCGGCGACGTCATCAACACCCCGCAGCTCGCGCACGTCGGCTTCGCGGAGGCGATCGTCGCGATCAAGGACCTCCTCGGTGAGTCCCCGGTCGGCGTCGACTACGACCGCGTGCCGTGGGCGATCTACAGCCACCCCGAGGTCGCGTTCGCCGGCTACTCCGAGGCGGCCGCCAAGGAGGCCGGCCACGACGTCGTGACCTCGCGGCACCGCTTCGGCGGCAACAGCCGTGCGCAGATCCTCGGTGAGACCGACGGCCTGGTGAAGATCATCGCCGAGAAGGGCGCGGACGGCCGGGCCGGGCGCATCCTCGGCGTGCACATGGTGGGGCCGTGGGTGACCGAACAGCTCTCCGGTGGGTATCTGGCTGTGAACTGGGAAGCCACCGTGGACGAGGTCGCCGAGTTCCTCCAGCCGCACCCGTCGCTGACCGAGCTGTTCGGCGAGTCGGTCCTGTCCCTCACGGGACGATCGCTCCACGGTTGACGCCCACGTCGGGGAACAAGACAAGTTCGAGACAAGTTACTGTGAGCTGATACCGGGCACACCGTGGTGCCCCTGAGCGACATCCGAAGGGACCGAGAATGGCCGACATCGTGATGCCCCAGCTGGGGGAGTCCGTCACCGAGGGCACCATCACCCGATGGTTCAAGTCGGTGGGAGACACCGTCACCGAGGACGAGCCGCTCTTCGAGGTCTCCACGGACAAGGTCGACACCGAGGTCCCCGCGCCGGTGGGCGGCGTGCTCAGCGAGATCCGGGTCCAGGAGGGCGACACCGTCGAGGTGGGCACGGTCCTCGCCGTGGTCGGCGACTCGGCCGACGGCGGCGGTGCCGCACCGGCGGAGGCGCCACCGGCGGAGGCTCCCGCGCCAGAGGCTCCCGCAGCGGAGGCCCCCGCTGCGGAGGCTCCTGCTCCCGCTCCCGCACCGGCACCCGCTCCCGCACCGGCACCGGCACCCGCACCCGCTCCCGCACCGGCACCGGCACCCGCACCCGCTCCCGCACCGGCACCCGCTGCGGCCTCCTCGAACGGCGGCCCGGCCGCCGGGCAGCTCCTGTCGCCGCTCGTGCGCCGGCTGGTCGAGGAGCACCAGCTCGACCCCTCGACGATCCAGGGCACCGGCGTGGGGGGCCGGATCACCCGTGAGGACGTGCTCGCGGTGATCGACGCTCGCGCCACCGGCGCCGCGGCACCCACCGCGCCCGCACCTGCAGCCCCGGCTCCGGCCCCCGCCCCCGCCCCGGCGGCGACGGCGCCGGCACCTGCCCGCCAGGTGCCCAGCGTGCCGCCCGTGGTGCCCGGCAGCGGCGACCGCGTCGAGCAGCTCAACAACATCCGCCGCCTGACCGGCGAGGCGATGGTCGCCTCCAAGCAGACCGCCCCGCACGTCATCACCGCGGTCGAGGTCGACTTCGAGCGCGTCGAGCAGGTGCGTCGGGCGGTCAGGGAGGACTTCCGGGCCGAGGAGGGCTTCTCGCTCACCTACCTGCCGTTCATCGCTCGGGCCGTCGTCGACGCCCTGGCCGAGTTCCCCCACATGAACGCCTCGATGGGCGACGGGGAGATCGTGCTCCACGACGGTGTGCACCTCTCGGTCGCGGTGGACCTCGACTTCCAGGGCCTGCTCGCGCCGGTGGTGCGGGACGCGCACGACAAGCGCCTGCGGGCGATCGCCCGGGACATCAGGGACCTGGCCGACCGCGCCCGCTCCAAGCGCCTGTCGCCCGACGAGCTCTCCGGCGGCACGTTCACGATCTCGAACTCCGGCAGCTACGGCACCCTGCTCGTCGCGCCGATCATCAACCAGCCGCAGGTCGCGATCCTCTCCACCGACGGGGTGTCGCGACGCCCGGTCGTCGTGGAGGACGAGTTCGGCAACGAGACCATCGGCATCCACTCGATCGGCAACCTGACCCTCTCCTGGGACCACCGCGCGTTCGACGGTGCGTACGCCGCCGCGTTCATGGCGCGCCTGCGGGAGATCATCGAGACCCGCGACTGGTCCACGGAGCTCTGAGGGGTCCGATGGCGGCCTCCGCTGCGGCGACCTCCGGCACCGCGGAGGTCGCCGCGCCCGCCCTGCTGAGGGGGACGGGGGCACCGCTGCGCGTCCGCTGGCTCGGCACGGTCCGGTACCACGAGGCGTGGGCGCTGCAGCGGGCGCTGCACGCGGACGCGGCGGGGACCGGTGACGACCGGCTGCTGCTGCTCGAGCACCCGCCCACCTACACCCTCGGCCGCAACGCGGACCGCTCGCACGTGCTCGGCGACCCGGCCGAGCACGGCATCGAGCTGATCGAGGTCGACCGCGGCGGCGACGTCACCTACCACGGCCCCGGGCAGCTGGTCGCGTACCCGATCGTCACCCTCCCGCCGAAGGGCGCGGCCGGCGGTCCGCCCGACACCCCGGCGTACGTGGCGACCCTCGAGCAGGTCCTCATCGAGGTGCTCGCCGCGCTCGGGCTGCCCGGCGCCGGCCGCCACCACGGCTACCCGGGGGTCTGGGTCGACCCGAACACGCCCTCGGCCCGCAAGGTCGCCGCCATCGGCGTGCGCATCGAGCGGGGCCGCACCCTCCACGGCGTGGCCCTCAACGTCGCACCCGACCTGGGGCACTTCGAGCACATCATCCCGTGCGGCATCCGCGAGCACGGCGTGACCTCGATGGCCGCGGAGGGCGTGCACGTCGAGATGCGCGAGGTCGTCGACGCCTTCGCCGAGCGGTTCGCCGCGCTCTGGGGCCCCTCGTCGGTGGAGCGCTCCGACGTCGTGTGGCGCTCACGGGAGGTCGACCTCGCACCGTTCAGCCGCGGGGCCGGCCCGGGCGTGCCCACCGGCGGTGCGAACCGCCGACCCGGCGACCGCGACGGCGAGGGGACACCGGTCCGGTTGCTCGGCCGCCTCGCCGAGGCGGGCGTCTCCGGAGGGGTCGAGCTCACCGACCGCAAGCCCGAGTGGATGCGCGCCCCGGTCCGCCACGACCGCCGCGTGCTCGAGCTCAAGCACACGATCCGCGACCTCGACCTGGTCACCGTGTGCGAGGAGGCCGGCTGCCCGAACCTGTCCGAGTGCTGGTCGGAGGGGACCGCGACGTTCATGGTCTGCGGCGAGCGCTGCACCCGCGCCTGCGGGTTCTGCCTCGTCGACACCCGCCACCCCGAACCGCTCGACCCGGACGAGCCGGGCCGGGTGGCCGCCGCGGTCGAGCGGATGGGCCTCGACTTCGCGGTGATCACGATGGTCGCCCGCGACGACCTGCCCGACGGGGGCGCCGCGCACGTGGCGGACACGATCCGCGCGATCCGCGAGCGGCGGCCCGGCACCCAGGTCGAGGCGTTGATCTCGGACCTCCGGGGCGACCCCGACGCCCTGGCGACCGTCGTCGCGGCGCGGCCCGACGTGCTGAACCACAACATCGAGACGGTCGCCCGCCTCCAGCGCGCGGTGCGGCCCTCCGCGTCGTACGCACGGTCGCTCGCCGTGCTGTCGCTCGGCGCGCAGGCCGGCCTGACGACCAAGTCGGGCCTGGTGCTCGGCATGGGCGAGACCGAGGACGAGGTCGCCGCGACGCTCGCGGACCTCGCGGCGGTCGGCGTGTCGATCGTGACGATCGGCCAGTACCTGCGACCCACGTCCCACCACCTCCCGGTCGCCCGGTGGTGGGAGCCGGCCGACTTCGACCGGTTCGCGCGCCTCGGCGAGGAGCTGGGCATCGCGCACGTGGAGTCGAGCCCGTTCACCCGGTCCAGCTACCACGCACGCGGCAGCGCACAGGCCGCGGAGGCACGCCGCTGATGGGTCTCGTCGCGAAGAAGCCCCAGACCGTCCACCGCCAGCAGACCGGCGGCCAGGTCGAGAACCCCCGCCCGGAGTACGCGACCGGCACCGTCCACCACGACGCGGTCCTCGAGGACGGCACCGTGGTGCACCACCGACAGGTCTTCGACCGGGGGCTGCTCGTCGAATGGGAGCGCACCGAGGAGCCCGGGCCCTGGGCGCTGGTGCGCCCGGGCGATCCGTTCCAGCCCTTCGCCGGCGAGGACGGACCGGGCGTCGGGGACGTGCAGGTCCGCCTCGGCGACGAGCTGCTCCCGCTGCCGGCCGCGGACGACCTCGCGGCGGAGGGGTGGGACGAGCTGCCGTACGTGCCGGACGCGACGGCGAGACTGCGCTTCGAGCTGACCGCCAGCCCGGTGGGGCTGCAGCGCATCGACGTGCGCTACCAGGACGGCCGCCGGGCGAGCGCCGAGCTCGTGGAGGAGTGGGCGGGCACACGTGAGGGCGAGCCGGCGCACGACGCGCCCGAGCTGTCGGTGACGATGAGCTGGCGCAACTACCTGCGCATGCGCGCCGGGGAGCTCGACCCGCTCGAGGCGATCGAGGACGGCGGCGTCGTCGACGCCCGCTGGACCCTCCTGCTCCTGCTGCACGGCCTGCTCCAGCAGCCCCGGTACGTGGAGATCTACCGCTCGCTGCCGGTCATGCCGGCGGAGCTGGGCTGGTGGGGCGAGGTCGCCCCGTTCGTGCCCGAGCGCCGCTCGTTCTGACGCCGCGGACCTCCGGCGCGTAAACTTGACCGGTCGGTCAAGTAACCCCCGAGGTGTGGCGTGTACAAGTGGTCCGAAGAGCAGGAGATGGTCCGCAAGGCGGTGCGCGACTTCGTCGACGCCGAGATCCGGCCCCGCCGCGAGGAGCTCGAGTTCGGCGACCTCCCGCCCTACGACCTGCTCCGCAAGATGTTCGCGACCTTCGGCATGGCCGACATGCAGCGCGCCAGCTTCGAGAAGCGCATCGCTGCCGAGAAGGCCGCCGCCGCGGGTGAGCCGCTGCCCGAGCGCGAGTCCGGCGGGCGCGACGAGAACTCGATCGCGTTCAACATCATCCCGATCATCGAGCTGTGCCGCGTCTGCCCCGGCATGGTCACCGCGATGGGCG
>CBFGTJ010000086.1:0-12779 GCA_965651815.1 uncultured Microthrixaceae bacterium
GTGTTCCGCCAGACCGCCGCGTACGGGCACTTCGGTCGCGAGGGCGACGGCTTCACCTGGGAGCACACCAACCGTGCGGCGGACCTCCGGTCCGCGCTCGGCCTCTGAGCCCGGCCTCGACGTCCCCCGACGCGATGAGGGCGGTGCGGGTCCTGCCCGACGTGCCCGCCATCGACCGAGCCTTCGACTACCTGGTCCCCGACGCCCTCGGGGACCAGGTGCGCGTCGGGACGATGGTGCGGATCACGCTCTCGGGGCGCCGCGTCGGGGGGTGGGTGCTCGGCGACGACCCCGACCCGCCGGGTGACCGGCAGCTGCACGAGATCAACAAGGTCGTCGGCCGTGGCCCCGACCCCGAGGTCATCGACCTGTGCCGCTGGGTGGCGTGGCGGTGGGCCGGCCGGCTCGCGACGATCATGCGCCTCGCGTCGCCGGAACGGGTGGTGCGGGACCTGCCGACGCCGTCGCCGCGGGCCGTGCGCGGCGAGGGACACCCGCTCGCGGCCGAGCTGCTCGCCTCCGGGCCGGGCGTGCACGTGCTGCAGGTGCCGCCCACCGACGACGCACTGGGCCCGGCGCTCGCGGCGGCCGCGGCCGGGCAGTCGATCGTGGTCGCGCCCTCGGTCGCCACGGCCGACCGCGTCGCCGCCGGGCTCCGCGCCGCGGGCGCCGCGGTGGCCCGCTGGCCGCGGGACTGGGCCGCTGCAGCGGCGGGGGCGACCGTCGTCGGTGGACGCTCCGCGGTGTTCGCGCCCGCGCCGGCGTTGCGGGCGGTGGTGGTGCTGGACGAGCACGACGAGTCGCTCCAGAACGAGTCGTCCCCCTCCTGGCACGCCCGCGAGGTCGCGATCGAGCGGGCGGCGCGGGCGGGGGTGCCGTGCCTGCTGGTGTCCCCTGCGCCGAGCCTCGAGGCCCGTGGCGTCGCGTCCGGTGCGGAGCGGCCCGTCGCGCGGCCCGCCCGCAGCGACGAGCGGGCCGGGTGGGCGCCGGTCACGGTCGTGGACCGCCGCGGCGAGGACGTCGGGCGCACGGGGTTGTTCTCCACCCGCCTCGTGGAGGCGGTCCGGGAGACGGCCAGGAGCGATCGTCGGGTGCTGTGCGTGCTGAACCGCACGGGCCGGGCGCGCCTGCTCATCTGCCGCAGCTGCGGCACGGTCGCCGCGTGCGACGTGTGCGGGTCGTCGGTCTCCCTGGGTGACGACCTGCGATGCCACTGCGGGCGCTGCGGTGCCGAGCGACCGGGAGTGTGCGTCGAGTGCGGCTCGACGGCCCTCTCCGCGTACCGCGCGGGGGTGACCCGGGCCCGGGAGGAGCTGGAGGCGCTCGCCCTCGAACCGGTCGCGGCGGTGACGGGGGCCAGCCCCGCGGGAGCGGGTGGCGACCTGCCCGAGGCGCGGGTGGTGATCGGCACCGAGGCGGTGCTGCACCGCTTCGAGGACGTCGGGCTGGTGGCGTTCGTCGACTTCGACCAGGAGCTGCTCGCTCCCCGGTACCGCGCCGCCGAGGAGGCGCTGGCGCTGCTGGTGCTCGCGAGCCGGGCGGTCGGGGGACGGACCAGCGGGGGACGCCTCCTGCTGCAGACCCGCCTGCCCGACCACGAGGTCGTGCGGGCCGCGCTGCGGGCCGACCCGGACCTGGTGTCCGACGCGGAGCGCCGGCGCCGTTCGATGCTGCGGTTCCCGCCCTACGCGACGATCGCGACCGTCGGGGGCGAGGCGGCGCCGGAGCTGGTGGAGCGGCTGGGTCGACCGCTGGGGGTCGAGGTGCTGGGCCCCGACGACGGGCGCTGGCTCCTGCGCTCCGACGACCCGGCCACGCTGCTGGACGCGCTCGCCGCCGTGCAGCGCCCTCCGGGCCGGCTCCACCTGCAGGTGGACCCGATGCGCATCCGCTGAGGCGGCGACGCCTCGGTACGATCCGCCGGGTGATCCTGCCGAAGGTGCGAGATCCGCGCTTGGTGACGATCCGGCGTGGGGGAGTGCTCACCGACGACGACCATCGGCTCCTCGCCCTGTGGGCGGCGACGTGCGCCGAGCACGTGCTGCACCTGTTCGAGTCGGAGCAGCCCTCGGACGACCGGCCGCGGCAGGCGATCGAGCACGTGCGGGCCTGGACCCGTGGCGAGGTCCGGATGATGGAGTCCCGGGCGGCGGGCGGCCACGCGATGGGGGCCGCGCGGGACCTGCGTGGCGCTCCCCGGTTCGCCGCCTACGCCGCCGGGCAGGCGGCCTGCGTGCCCCACGTCGCCGAGCACGAGCTCGGCGCCGCGGCCTATGCGATCAAGGCCGTGCGCGCCGCCGCCGCTGCGGCAGGGGACGACGAGGGGCCGGCCGGCCGGGTCGAGTGCGAGTGGCAGCGAGCACAGCTCCCGGAGCCCATCCGCGAGCTCGTCCTCGACGACCAGCGCCGGCGCAACGAGCTGTGCTGGTCCGTCTTCGACTGCTGACCAGCGGGCTCGAGGGGGAACGGCAGGGGAGCGGGCTCAGGCCGGCCGCACCCGCAGGATCCGGTAGCCCTGCCGGGAGCGGACCCGTTCGACCTCGTGCCCCTGTGAGCGCAGCCAGGCGGCGAGCGAGTCGGCCCCGAGGTGGCGGTTGACCACCAGCCACGCCTCGCCGCCGTCGGTGAGCCGGCCGAGCCAGTGCTCGAGCAGCTCGTGCAGCGCCGCCTTGCCGATCCGGATCGGCGGGTTCGACACGACGCAGCCGAACCGCAGGTCGTCGGGCACGTCCTGAGGGGCCGCGACGTGCACCCGCAGGCCCAGCTCCGCGGCGTTGCGCTCGCACAGCTCCCGCGCCCTGCGGTTCACGTCGATCGCCCACACCTCGGCCTCGGGGTCCCTCGCGGCGACCGTGCACGCGATCGGCCCGTAGCCGCACCCCAGGTCCAGCACCGGTCCCGGCAGCCGCCCGGGGAGCTCGCCGAGCAGCAGCTTGGTGCCCGGGTCGACCCGGTCGGGGGAGAAGGTGCCGGCGTCGGTCGCGAGGTCGATCGTGAGGTCGGGCAGCACCAACCGCACCGACCGGGGCCTCGAGCGCGCGGAGGGGTCGTCGGTGAAGTAGTGGCCCTCGCCCCGGGCGGGGGTGACGCTCGCCTCCGAGGGGCTGCCGGGGTCCACCACGACCGCCACGGTACCCTTGTGGCCATGGCACCTCCCTACGCCATCCGGATCGTGGGTGACCCCGTGCTGCGCCAGCGCGCCGAAGAGGTCACCGACATCGACGGCCGGCTGGTCAAGCTCTGCGACGACATGTTGGAGACGATGTACGACGCCCCGGGCGTCGGCCTCGCCGCGCCGCAGGTGGGGGTGCAGAAGCGGCTCTTCGTCTACGACATCGGTGACGGCCCCGGCGTGCTGATCAACCCGGTCATCACCGAGTCCGACGGGGAGTGGGAGTACCCGGAGGGCTGCCTGTCGGTGCCCGGCATGCAGTTCGAGATCGTGCGCCCGAAGACCGTCGCGGTCACCGCCATCGACCTGGACGGCAACGAGGTCCACATCGAGGCCGACGAGTTCATGGCGCGCATGCTCCAGCACGAGATCGACCACCTCGACGGGGTGCTCCTGCTCGAGCGGCTGGACGAGGACCAGCGGCGCGAGGCCAAGCGGGCGCTGCGCGAGCGGGCCATGGCGGGCACGACGATCCCGGGCCCCGCGCCGCTCGAGGGAGCCGGGCGACGCCCGTTCCGGCTGCGCTGAGCCGACACCCCCGGTGAGGCTCGTCTACCTCGGCACGCCGCAGGAGGCCGTGCCACCGCTGCAGGCGCTGCACGACGCCGGGCACGACGTCGCGCTCGTCGTCACCCGCCCCGACCGCCGGCGGGGCCGCGGCGGCGCCACCTCGCCGAGCCCCGTCAAGGCCGCGGCGACGGAGCTCGGCCTCCCCGTCTCCCACGACCTCGACGACGTCACGACCGTCGGTGCCGAGCTCGGCGTGGTCGTCGCGTACGGGCGGATCATCCCGCCCGAGGTCCTCGAGCAGCTCCCGATGGTCAACCTCCACTTCTCGCTGCTGCCGCGCTGGCGCGGCGCGGCGCCGGTCGAGCGGGCGATCCTCGCCGGCGACGACCGCACCGGCGTGTGCGTGATGCGCGTCGAGGAGGGGCTCGACACCGGTGACGTGCTGTCGTGCGTCGAGGTGCCGATCGGGCCGCGCGACACCGCCGCGTCGCTGCGGGCCACGCTCGTGGAGGTCGGCTCCCGCCTGCTGGTCGAGACCCTGGAGGCCGGGCTCGACGAGGCGACCCCGCAGTCGGCCGAGGGCGTGACCTACGCCGAGAAGATCGGGCCGGAGGACCTGCGACTGGACTGGGCGGACCCCGCGGTGCAGCTCGACCGGGTGGTGCGCGTCGGCGGCGCGTGGACGACCTTCCGCGGCCGCCGCCTCAAGGTGCTCGACGCGGAGCCGCTCGCGGAGCTCGACCCGGCCGGCGTCGATCCCGACGCAGCGAGGGGCGCGGCTCCGGGCACGCTGGTGGTGCCGACCGTGGTCCGCTGCGGCGACGGGTTCCTGCGCCTCACGCGGGTGCAGCCGGAGGGCAGGGCGGCGATGGACGCAGCGGCCTGGGCCAACGGTGCCCGGCCCGCGGGCGAACGGTTCGGCACATGAGCCGTCCGGGTCGTCGGGGTCGCCCGCCGGGCAGGGCCCCGAAGGTCCGCGAGGGCGTCGAGGCGCGGCGGACGGCGCTCGAGGTGCTGGCCCGCGTCGAGGACGACGGCGCCTACGCCAACCTGGCGCTGGGCCACGCGCTCGACCGGTCCGGGCTCGGCACCGCCGACCGGGCGTTCGTCACCGACGTCGTCTACGGCACGCTGCGGCACCAGCGGGGCCTCGACCACCTCGCCGAGCGGTTCCTCACCTCCGCGCCACCCGGCCCGGCCCGGCGCGCCCTGCGGCTCGGCGCCTACCAGCTCGTGCACCGCGACGACGTGCCCGACCACGCCGCGGTCGGCGCGACGGTCGAGGCCACCCCGAAGCGCTACCGCGGCCTGGTGAACGCCGTGCTCCGGCGCATCGCCACCGCACCGGTCGAGTACCCCGACGACGCGACCCGGCTGTCGTACCCGGACTGGGTCGTGGAGCGCCTCGTCGAGGACCTCGGGCGCGAGCGGGCGCTCGGCGCGCTCGAGGCGATGAACCAGCCGGCACGCCCGAACGTGCGCGACGACGGCTACGTCCAGGACCTCGCGTCGCAGTGGGTGGCGGAGCTCGTCCCCGCGGGCGAGGGCGACACGGTGCTGGACCTGTGCGCCGCTCCCGGGGGCAAGGCGACCGCCATCGCTCACCGGGGGGCCACCGTCCTCGCCGCGGACCTGCAGCCCCAGCGCGTGCGCCTCGTCGCCGACAACGTCGCCCGGACCGGCGCCGCCGGCGCCTTCCCGGTCGTCGCGGACGCCCGGCGCCCACCGGCGCGGGTCGCCGTGGCCGACGCGGTGCTGTTGGACGCCCGCTGGCGCCTGGACGCCGGCGCGGTCGAGCGCCTCGCCGCGCTCCAGCGCGAGCTCGTCGACGCTGCGGTGCCGCTGGTGCGCCCCGGGGGCGTGCTCGTCTACAGCGTCTGCACCCTCACCGAGGCGGAGAGCATCGGGGTCGACCGGCACGTCGAGGCCGCCCACCCGCAGCTCGAGCCGCTCGACCCACCGGGCGGGCCGTGGGAGGCCCACGGGCGTGGCGCCATCCTGCTGCCGCAGGCGGCGTCGACCGACGGGATGTGCCTGTTCCGCTACCGGGTGCCCTGAGCCCCGCCTGCGGGTAGGTGCCCGGGGCGGCGGTACGATGCCGCCGACCGGATACTCGCTGGAGGTGACGTGGCGGAACAGCGACGACTGCAGGCCAAGGTGCTCACCGTCTCCGACGGGGTCGAGACGGGCGAGAAGCCCGACAGCGCCGGCGCCGCGCTCGCGGACCGCCTCCGGGAGAGCGGCTTCGACGTCATCGAGTGCCGGGCGGTCGGCGACGACGTCTCCGAGGTGTCGAACGCCCTCTCCTACATGGCCTACGGGTTCAACGGCCTGATCGTGACCAACGGCGGCACCGGGTTCGAGCCGAGGGACATCACGCCGGAGGCCACCCGGCGCATCCTCGACCGGGTCGCGCCGGGCCTCGGCGACGCCATGCGGAGCGCGAGCCCGCTCGGGCGGCTCTCCCGGGCGGTCGCGGGCACGCGCGGCGCGTCGCTGATCGTCAACGTCGCAGGCGCGCCGCAGGGCGCGGTCGAGATGCTCGAGGCGATCATCGACGTCGTGCCCACGGCGCTCGAGGAGCTCGCCTCCCGGTCCGGGCCCTCCGCCACCTGACCCGCCCGCCGGAGCCCACCGGTCGAATTTGGCAACGGCCGGGCCAGATTCGACCAGCGCTCGGCCGGTTCGGTACGCTGGTCGGCGCATGAGCCGTCCCACCGAGACCGCCGCCGTCGACCGCGAGTGCATGACGCGGGCCATCGCGGCCGCCACGCAGGTGCGCTGCATCACCAGCCCCAACCCGTGGGTCGGTGCGGTGCTGCGCGCCGAGGACGGCACGATGTTCGAGGGTGCCACGCTCGAACCCGGGAAGTCGCACGCCGAGGTCGTCGCCCTCGACGCCGCCGGCGACGCCGCCCGCGGCGGCACGCTGTACGTGACCCTCGAGCCCTGCAGCCACCAGGGCCGCACCGGCCCGTGCGTCGACGCGATCATCGACGCCGGGGTGCGCCGCGTCGTGGTCGGAGTGGTCGACCCCGACGAGCGCGTCTCGGGCCGGGGCATCGAGCTGCTGCGCGAGGCGGGCATCGAGGTCGAGGTCGGCGTCCAGGAGGAGCAGGTCCGCAACCAGCTCGCGCCGTACCTCAAGCACCGGCGCACCGGACGCCCGTGGGTGGTGCTGAAGCTCGCCGCCACGCTCGACGGGGGCACCGCCGCCCCGAACGGCACCAGCAAGTGGATCACCTCGCCGCCCGCCCGCGCGGACGGGCACCGACTCCGCGCCGAGTCCGACGCGATCCTCATCGGGGCGGGCACCGTCCGCCGCGACGACCCGTCGCTCACCGTGCGGGACTACCGGCCGCCGGTCATGCCCTCCTCCGGGTCGGTCGACCCGATGCGGGTCGTCCTCGGCTCGGTCCCCGAGGGCGCCAAGGTCGAGCCGTGCCTGGAGATGCGCGGCGACCTCGGCAAGGTCCTCGACGAGCTCGGCGCCGAGGGCGTGGTCCAGCTGCTGGTCGAGGGCGGCGCCGGGGTGGCCGGCGAGTTCCACCGCAGCGGGCTCGTGGACCGCTACGTGGTGTACGTGGCACCGGCCGTGTTCGGCGGCTCCGACGCCAACGGCCTGTTCGGGGGTGCGGGGGCGTGGGACATCTCCGAGCTGTGGCGCGGCCGGTTCACCTCCGTGGAGCGGATCGGTGAGGACCTCCGCATCGAGCTCGCACCGCTGACGGAGGAGGGCTGATGTTCACCGGCATCGTCGAGGAGCTGGGCTCGGTGGTCTCGCTCGAGGGCGGCCGGCTCCGCATCGCCGCCACCCGGGTCCTCGAGGACGTCGAGCTGGGCGCCTCGATCGCGGTGAACGGCTGCTGCCTCACGGTCGTCGCGCACGGCGAGGGCTGGTGGGAGGCCGACCTGAGCGACGAGACGTTCGCACGCACCGCGATGGGCGACCTCCGCGCGGGCTCGACGGTCAACCTCGAACGGCCCGTGCGCCTCTCGGACCGCCTCGGCGGCCACCTCGTGCAGGGGCACGTGGACGCCGTCGGCGAGGTCGTCGACCCGGTGCCCGACCTGCGCGTCCGGGTGCCCTCGCCGCTGCTGCGCTACATGGTCGAGAAGGGTTCCGTGACCGTCGACGGCGTGTCGCTCACGATCGTCGACGTGCTCGACGACGGCTTCACCGTCGCGGTCATCCCCCACACGGCGGAGGTCACCACCCTCGGCCGCCGTCAGCCGGGGGAGCGGGTCAACATCGAGGTGGACGTCATGGCGAAGTACGCCGAACGCCTGCTCGCGGGACACCTCGCGGGCACGGCGGGGCCAGGAGGTGCCGAGCATGGGGCGTGAACGTGAACCGCTCAGCGAGCAGGGGAGCGAGGACTCGGTCTTCGCGTCGATCGAGGACGCGGTGGCGGCGATCGCCCGTGGCGAGATCGTCGTGGTCGTCGACGACGAGGACCGCGAGAACGAGGGCGACCTGATCATGGCGGCCGAGGCCGCCACGCCCGAGAAGATCGCGTTCTTCGTGCGGCACACCTCCGGGGTGATCTGCGCCCCGCTGACCGGTGACCGGCTCGACGAGCTCGACATCCCACTGATGGTCCGGGACAACACCGAGTCGCACCGCACGGCGTTCACGTACTCGGTGGACTACATCCACGGCACCTCGACGGGCATCTCCGCCGCGGACCGCGCCGCGACGATCCGGGCGCTGATCGACCCCGCCACCCGCCCCGCCGACCTCGCCCGCCCGGGGCACATCTTCCCGCTGCGCTACGCGGAGGGCGGCGTCCTCAAGCGGGCCGGCCACACCGAGGCGGCGGTCGACCTGGCGCGCCTGGCCGGGCTGTACCCCGCCGGTGTCCTGTGCGAGATCGTGAACGACGACGGCACGATGGCCCGGGTGCCCGACCTGGTGGAGTTCTGCAAGGAGCACGGGCTCCTCATGGTCACGATCGCCCAGCTCATCCGGTACCGGCGCCAGAACGAGAAGCTGATCCGCCGGGTCGCCGAGGCGCGCATCCCCACTCCCTGGGGCGATTTCACCTCGTACGTCTACGAGTCGCTGCTCGACGGCGAGCAGCACGTCGCGATGGTGCGCGGCGCGGTGCAGGGCGAGAGCGACGTGCTGGTCCGCGTGCACTCGGAGTGCCTCACCGGCGACGTGTTCCACTCGCTGCGCTGCGACTGCGGCATCCAGCTCGACGCGGCGATGGCGGAGATCGACAAGGAGGGGATGGGCGTCCTCGTGTACCTGCGTGGCCACGAGGGCCGTGGCATCGGCCTCGGCCACAAGATCCGCGCCTACAGCCTCCAGGAGCAGGGCCACGACACGGTCGACGCGAACGTCGAGCTCGGCCTGCCGATCGACAGCCGCGAGTACGGCATCGGCGCCCAGATCCTCAACGACCTGGGCATCACGACCATGCGCCTCATGACCAACAACCCCGCCAAGTACGGCGGCCTCGAGGGCTTCGGCCTGGAGATCACCGGGCGGGTGCCGCTCGAGTCCACGCCGAACCCCGAGAACATCGGCTACCTGCGCACCAAGCGCGAGCGCATGGGCCACCTGCTGGAGGGCCTGGACTGATGGGCGTCGACTTCCGCTCACCCGACGGCGACGGCGCGGAGCCCGCGCGCGGGGACGGCCGCCGCATCGGCATCGTCTGCGCACGCTGGAACGACGCGATCACCCGTCGCCTCCTGGCGGGTGCGACCGAGACCCTCGCCGAGCGGGGCGTGGCCGAGGACGACATCGACGTGGCGTGGGTGCCCGGCGCCTACGAGCTGCCGCTCGGGGCGAGCGCCATGGCCTCCACCGGCCGCTACGACGCCATCGTGGCGCTCGGCTGCGTGATCCGTGGCGACACCGCGCACTTCGAGTACGTCGCCGGGCCGGCCGCGGACGGGATCCAGCGGGTCCAGCTCGACACGGGGGTGCCGGTCGCGTTCGGCGTGCTCACCGTCGAGAACCGCCGCCAGGCGCTGGTGCGCTCGGTCCGCGACGGCGACGTCGAGGGCGACAACAAGGGCGAGGAGGCGGCGGACACGGCGCTCGAGATGGTCGCCGTGCTCGAGGCCATCCGCGGCGGCTGACGGCCGCCGCGGCGGTCACGACCAACCCCGGCGCGCCGCCGCGAAGGCGGCGACCACGGCCATCGCCGTCGCGACGTTGAGCGAGTCGACCTCGCCCGCCATCGGGATCCGGACGCGCGCGTCGCACGCGGCGAGGGTGGACTCGGGGAGCCCGGGGCCCTCGGCGCCGACGAGCAGGGCGACCGGGTCGTCGAGCAGCCCCTGTGCCGCCGCCTCGTCGACCGGCACCGCGCACGGCGCGGGCGTGAGCGCGACGCTGCGCAGGCCGTGGTCGTGGAGCAGCCCGGGCAGGGCGCCCGGTGAGCCGCCGCGGGCGTAGGGCAGCCGCATCGTCCACCCGGCGGAGACCCGGATGCTGCGCCGGTACAGCGGGTCCGCCGCGGCGTCGTCGAGCAGCACCGCGTCGGCCCCCAGCGCTGCCGCGTTGCGGAACAGCGACCCGATGTTCTCGTGGTCGTTGACCCCGACGACCACGAGGACGCGACGGGCGCCGTCGAGCACCTCGCCGGCCGAGGGGATGGGAGAGCGGTCCGCCGCTGCTAGGTTACACCTGTGCAGGCGTAACCGCGTGCTGTCGGCGAGCTCTTCCCGGGCCGCGCCCAGGTGCGGGAAGGTGCCCTCCCCGGCGGCGACCCCGGCCGCGGCGAGCTCGTGCCCGACGGCCTCGGCCCGCGCGCCGGTCGACAGGACCGAGCGCACCCGGTGCGGGCTGCGCAGCAGCTGCCGCAGGGCGAGTGCGCCCTCGACCACGAAGATGCCCTCGGACCCCTCCACCGCCCGGCGCGCGGCGGCGTCGGTGAGGTGGCGGTAGTCGCGCAGGCGCGGGTCGTCGGCGTCGACGTGCTCTGCCACCGACACAGTGTGGCGTCGGCGGCCCGGCAGGTCAGATGCGGGCGTGGCCGGTGGAACGGGTCCGCTCGTCGGCGAGCAGCTCCGTGAACGCCTCGGCCGGGACCGGCCGCGAGAACAGGTAGCCCTGCCCGTAGGCGCAGCCCAGGTCCTCGAGCAGGTTCGCCTGCAGCTCGCTCTCGATGCCCTCGGCGATCGTGCGCACCTCGAGCTGGCGGGCGAGCTCGATCACCGCGGTGATGATCCGGCGGTTCGTGTGGGTCTCGAGGGCGTCCACGAAGCTCTTGTCGATCTTCAGGACGTCGAACTCGAACTGCTGGATGTAGCCCAGCGAGGAGTACCCGGTGCCGAAGTCGTCGACCGCGAGCCGGGCGCCGAGGCGGCGGAGCTCCTCCATCGTGGCCCGGATGCGCTCGGTGTCGGTGATGAGGGTCGACTCGGTCACCTCGAGCACCAGGCGGTCCGCGGGCAGCCCGGTGCGCACCAGCGTGTCCTCGACCGTGTTGACGATGCCGGGGTCGTGCAGCTGCTGCACCGAGAGGTTGACCGACATCGTGAAGTCGGCGGCGGCGGGGAACGCCTCGCGCCAGGCGACCAGGTCGCGGCAGGCGCGGTCCAGGATCCACTCGCCGAGCGCGCCGATGAGCCCGGTCTCCTCCGCGAGCGGGATGAACACGTTCGGCCCGAGCAGCCCGCGCTCGGGGTGCTGCCAGCGGATCAGCGCCTCGGCACCGACGATGCGGCGCGTCGCGATCTCGATGACCGGCTGGTAGTGGGCGACGAACTGCTCGAGGTCGACCGCGCGGGCGAGGTCGGCGCGCAGCTGGAGCCGGTCGAAGCTGTCGGTGTGCATGTGGGTCTCGAACACCACGATCTGGCGCTTGCCCTGGGTCTTCGCCCGGTACATCGCGATGTCCGCGTTGCGCAGCATGATCTCGGCGCTGCTCGAGCGGTCGTGGTCGAAGACGATCCCCGCCGACGCGGTGATCGTGAGCTCCCTGCCGTCGACCACGTAGGGGTTCGCGATCGCGGTGAGGATCTGCTCCGCGAGGTCGGTGATGTGGGTCTCGCCGTGGCCCCGCTCGAGCACGACCACGAACTCGTCGCCGCCGAGCCGGGCGGCGATGTCGCCGAAGCCCAGCATGCCGGTGATGCGGCCGGCGACCGCGATGAGGAGCTCGTCGCCCGCGGCGTGGCCGAGGGAGTCGTTGATCTCCTTGAAGTCGTCGATGCCGATGAGGATCGCGGCGACCGTGGTGCTGCCGCTGTTGCGGTCCAGCATGCCGGTGAGGTCGTCGAGCACGTGCACCCGGTTCGCGAGCCCGGTGAGCTCGTCGTGGGTCGCCTGGTACCGCAGGCGCTGCTCCATGTTCTTGCGGTCCGTGATGTCGCGGGCGTTGAGCACGAACCCCTCGACGGCCGGCTCGCCGAGCAGGTCGGTGACCGTCGTCTCCACCGTGCGCCACTGGTCGCTCGCGTTGCGGAACGTGAACTCCACCAGCTCCTGCCCGCCCGCGGTGGTCGCGGTGTGCTCCAGCAGCGTCGGCCAGTCGATGTCGCTCTCGGGGAACACCTCCGAGGCGTGGCGGCCCTGGACCTCGTCGGGCGCGGCGCCGAGCACGGTGGACACCGACGGGCTGGCGTAGCGCACCCGCTGGTCGCGGTCGAACACGATCACGAGGTCGGTGGAGTGCTGGACGAGCGCCTTGAACCGGGCCTCGGACAGGGTGAGCCGCTCCTCGGCCCGCTTGCGGTCGGTGATCTCGCGTGCGTTCAGCACGATGCCGCCGATGTTCGGGTCGCTGGTCAGGTCGACGCCGACCATCTCGAACCAGCGGTAGCTCCCGTCGGTGTGGCGCAGGCGCACCACGCTGGTCTCGCTCAGCCCGTAACGGACGTCCTCGAGCATCCGGAGGGCGACCTCGCGGTCGTCCGGGTGGACGAGGTCGATCGCGGGCAGGCCGGTGAACTCGCTGGGGGAGTAGCCGAGGAGCCGCTGCACGACGGGGGAGACGTAGGAGATCGACCGGGAGGCGTCGAGGATCGCGACGATGTCGGAGGAGTTGTCGATCAGCGCCGCGAAGCGGTCCTCGCTGCGCTGGCGGACCTGCTGCTCGGTGTGCTCCACCGCACGGAGGGCGATCGCCGCCTC
>CBFGTJ010000087.1:0-12747 GCA_965651815.1 uncultured Microthrixaceae bacterium
CCACGCGCTTCATCAGCTGTTCGACATCGTTATTGTCGATGGGGATGCTGGCGTCGGTCAGATAGAGCGTCAATGCCTGCCAATTGTTTCGCAGATAACGGATCGCCTCGGCCAGCTTGCTTTTGGGCAGAATCCTGGCGATCGCATCGCTCGCCAGATAGCGCTCCATGCGGTCGAGTACGCTCCGTGCTTCACTTTGGCGCAGCGCAAGCCGCTGTTCAGGTGACATGGTCATGCCACGTGCCTCGATGCCGTACAGCTGGCCGATCATGGCCAACAGGTTAGTAGCCTGCAGCGCATGGGCTGACTTGCCGGCAAGCACTTTGCGCCGGGCGTGCGACCAGCACGCGGCATGCTGAATTCTTTCGTTCGAGCGCACCTCGATCTTCTGAAATCCGGACCAACAATCACCGATCAGCACTCCCGTGAAGTTCTGCAGGACCTCGTCCGGACCGTCGCGCCGAGCCCGGACCTCGACGAGCTGGCGTGGACGCTCGAGGAGCTCCGCGTCAGCTCGTTCGCCCAGCACCTGCGGACGCCGGTCCCCGTCAGCGAGAAGCGCATCCGCAAGGAGATCCACCGGCTCGCCCGCGGCCTGTAGGGGAGATCGGGTTCCTCGACCGGCGAGGGCACCCCCGGAGTACCGTCGCAGGATCGGCCGCCGCGACCCGGGTGGTGGACATGGGCGTCGATCACCTCCAACCGGAGCTGCGGGGACGGCGCGCAGAGTGCGAGGTGCTCGACGGGCTCCTCGGCGACGTGGGATCCGGCCGTGGACGCGTCCTGGTGCTGCGCGGGGAAGCGGGGGTCGGCAAGTCGGCGCTGCTCGACCACCTCCGTTCCCGGGCCGCGGACTTCCGGGTCGAGCAGGCCTCCGGCGTCGAGTCGGAGATGGAGCTCCCGTTCGCCGCCCTGCAGCAGCTCTGTGCGCCGATGCTCGACCTGTCGGCCACCCTTCCCGAGCCCCAGCGTGCGGCGCTCGAGACCGCGCTCGGTCTCGCGGAGGGAACCGCCGGCGACCGCTTCCTCGTCGGGCTCGCGGTGCTCAGCCTGCTCTCGGCGGCCGGCGAACGACGCCCGCTGATCTGCGTGGTCGACGACGCGCAGTGGCTGGATCGGTCCTCGGCGCAGGCGCTCGCCTTCGTCGCCCGACGTCTCCAAGCGGATGCGGTGGGCATCGTCGCAGCGATCCGGGAGCCGTTCGACGACCCGGAGATGGGCGGCCTGCCGTCGCTGCCCGTCGGCGGCCTCGGCATCACGGACGCCCGAGCGCTCCTCGAGGAGGTCACCCACGGGCGGATCGACGTCGCGGTCCGCGATCGGATCATCGCCGAGGCGGGCGGGAACCCGCTCGCGCTGCTGGAGCTGCCGCGCAGTCTGCGCGTCGAGGCCCGCTCCGCTGGGTTCGCGCTGCCGACCGGTCCGATCGCGGGCCGGATCGAGCGGACCTACCAGGCGCGCATCGAAGGGTTCCCGGACGCGACGCGGCGGCTCCTGCTCACGGCGGCCTCCGAGCCGTCGGGGGACGTGGGCCTGCTGTGGCGCGCGGCGGAGGTGCTCGGGATCGAGCCGTCCGCAGCGGAACCTGCGGAGCGGGCGGAGCTCGTGGTGCTGGACCGTCGCGTGAGGTTCCGCCACCCGCTGGTCCGCTCCGCGGCCTACCGGGCGGCGACCCCGCCCGAGCGGAGGGAGGCGCACGCGGCGATCGCGGCGGCCACCGACCCGGAGGTCGATCCCGACCGCCGAGCCTGGCACCTCGCCCATGCGGCGGCCACGCCCGACGAGGAGGTCGCCGACGAACTGGAGCGCTCGGCGGAGCGGGCGACCGCTCGGGGCGGGGTCGCGGCGGCGGCAGCGTTCCTGGCGCGTGCGACCGAGCTCACACCGGAGCCGGCTCGACGCGGTGGGCGTGCGCTCGCCGCGGCGCACGCGGAGTTCGAGGCCGGGGCCGTCGATGCAGCGGACGACCTCCTCTCGATCGCGGAGGCGGCGCCCCTCGACGCCCTCCGGCGCGGCCTGCTCGCACGCCTGCGAGCGCAGATCGCGTTCGCCCGGCGTCGGGGCAGCGATGCTCCGCCACTGCTCCTGGCAGCGGCGAGGAGCCTGCACTCGCTGGACGACGCACTCGCCCGTGAGACCTACCTCGAGGCGCTCGGCGCCGCGATGTTCTCCGGTCGCCTCGGCGGTGCGACCGACCTGGAGGAGGTCGCACACGCCGCACTCGGCGCTCCACCGGCACCGCGGCCGCCGCGACCGATGGACCTGCTGCTGGACGGGATGGCCACGCTGGTCACCGACGGCCGGCCGGCCGGCGTGCCAGCGCTGCGCCGGGCGATGCACCCGCTGCAGCACGAGGTCCTGCGCAGCCGCGACGACACGATGCGCTGGCTGTGGCTCTCCAGCCCGATCGCCCAGGAGGCCTTCGTCCACCAGCTCTGGGACTACGAGGCCTGGGACGGCCTCGCGAGCCGCGCGGTGCAGCTCGCGCGCGACACCGGTGCGCTGTCGGTGCTCCCCGTCGCGCTCGCCTACCTGGCCGGCGCGCGCCTGCACGCGGGCGACCTGGCGACGGCGGGCGCGCTGACCGACGAGGCGGACGCGATCACCGCGTCGACCGGCTACGCCCGCGTGTCGTACGCGTCGGTGGTGCTCGCGGCGTGGCAGGGCGACGAGGCAGCCGCCACCGACCGGTTCGCGAGCGAGGTGGACGACGCCGTCGAACGGGGCGAGGGAACGGTGGTGGCGGTGGCCGGCTACGCGCAGGCCGTGCTCTACAACGCCCTCGGCCGCTACGACGTGGCGCTCGCCGGCGCCACCGACGCGTGCGCGACCGGCGAGTTCGGCTGGGTCGGTTGGGCGCTGACCGAGCTCGTCGAGGCGGGGGTGCGCAGCGGGGCGCGCGACGACGCCGCGACCGCGATGGGTCGGCTCCGCGAGCGGACGCAGGCGAGCGGGACCGACTGGGCGCTCGGCATCGAGGCGCGCTCCCAGGCGCTCCTGCTCGAGGGTGCAGCCGCCGAGGGCTGCTACGTCGAGGCCCTCGAACGGCTGGAGCGGAGCCGGGTGGCGGTGCACCTGGCGAGGGCGCACCTCGTCTACGGGGAGTGGCTCCGCCGGGAGGACCGTCGCTCGGATGCCCGAGGGCACCTCGGCGCCGCACACGACATGTTCGAAAGGTTCGGCGCCCGCGCCTTCGCGGATCGGGCGCGACGAGAGCTGGTCGCGACCGGCGGCACCGCCCGCACCCGGAGCGTCGACACCCGGGACCTGCTCACCCCGCAGGAGGCGCAGGTCGCCTCGCTGGCCGCGGACGGCCACACGAACCCGGAGATCGGCGGTCAGCTCTTCATCAGCCCCCGCACGGTCGAGTACCACCTGGGCAAGGTGTTCACGAAGCTGGGGATCCGCTCTCGTCGCGAGCTGCGCGGGGCGCTGCGGGCCCAGGGTGCTCGACGTCGTCCGTAGCGGCGAACGGGGCGGACCGGTCGGGGGCGACGGGGGTGACGCGGTCGTCGACCTCGAGGAACTCGACGGGTTCGGCGCCGGTGGGTCCGACGTCGGGGTTCGGCAGGTACATCGACATGGTGAGCCTCCAGTGCTGGTCGGTCACCTCACCGTCGACGATCGCGTGATCGGTCGCGTCAGGGGAACCCCCGAGTGTCGCCGCACGGGAGGCGCGGGCATCCCGACCCCCGGGTCACTTCGGCGTCGGCCCGGGGGCCCCACCGGGGAGTCCGACGGAGGAGACCGGCGGTCGCCCGGCGCGACGTTCACGAGGTCCACCAACCCGTGAGGAGACGACCATGAGCACGATCACCGTCAGCGACGGAACCGAGATCTACTACAAGGACTGGGGCGAGGGGCCGGTGGTGACCTTCTCCCACGGCTGGCCGCTCAACGCGGACGCGTGGGAGGGGCAGATGCTGTTCCTCGCCCAGCACGGCTACCGGGTCGTGGCCCACGATCGGCGTGGACACGGCCGGTCGGGCCAGCCGTCCAACGGCAACGACATGGACACCTACGCCGACGACCTGTCGGTACTCGTCGAGGCGCTCGACCTGCGGGACGTCACGATGGTCGGGCACTCGACCGGCGGGGGTGAGGTGGCGCGCTACATCGGCCGGCACGGCACCGACCGGGTCGCCAAGGCGGTGCTGATCGCCGCGGTGCCACCGATCATGGTGCGGACCGAGTCCAACCCGGACGGCATCCCGATGACGGTCTTCGACGGCCTGCGGGACTCGTTGGCCCGGGACCGCGCCCAGTTCTACAAGGAGTTCGCCGTCCCCTTCTACGGTGCGAACCGCGAAGGGGCGCAGGTGTCCGACGGCCTGCTCGAGCAGTTCCTCGCGTGGTGCCTGCAGGTCGGCCTGAAGAGCTCCTACGAGTGCGTCGCGGCGTTCTCCGCGACGGACTTCACCGATGACCTGGCGCGCTTCGACGTGCCGACCCTGCTGCTGCACGGCGAGGACGACCAGATCGTGCCCGTGCAGGGCTCCACGGTGAGGTCCGCCCGGCTGATCGACGGCGCCAAGGACATCTACTTCCCGGGCGCGCCGCACGGGATCACCGCCACCCACCAGGACGAGGTGAACGCCGAGCTGCTCGCCTTCCTGCAGAGCTGACCCGCGTCCCGGGCCGCCGACCTCCGCTGTGCCCCCCCGGAGTCGGCGGCCCTGCGGGACCCATCTGCACGTGAATCGAATGCCTGCGGCAACCGCCGCAGCCGAACGAAGGGAACCCACCATGAAGATCGTCGTGATCGGCGGAACCGGGCTCATCGGGTCGAAGCTCGTCGAGCGCCTCCGCTCCAGCGGTGTCAGCGCGGTGCCGGCCTCGCCGCAGACGGGCGTCGACACGCTCACCGGCGCCGGCCTCGCCGAGGCCCTCCAGGGCGCCGACGTCGTCGTGGACGTCGCCAACTCGCCGTCGTTCGAGGACGCTGCGGTCCTCGAGTTCTTCGAGACCTCGACCCGGCACCTGCTGTCCGCGGAAGCCGCCGCCGGGGTGCGCCACCACGTCGCCCTGTCGGTGGTCGGCACCGAACGCCTGGCCGCCGAGAGCGGCTACTTCCGAGCGAAGGCGGCGCAGGAGGAGCTGATCGAGCGTTCCGCCATCCCGTACTCCATCGTGCACGCCACCCAGTTCTTCGAGTTCATCGGGCGCATCGCGGAGGCCGGCACCGACGGCGACACGGTCCGCGTCGCGCCGGTGCTCATCCAACCGATGGCGGGCGATGACGTGGCCGCCGCGCTCGTCAAGGTCGCCGTCGGTGCGCCGACCTGCGGGGTGGTCGAGATCGCGGGCCCCGAGCAGTTCCGCCTGGACGAGCTGCTACGCGACCACCTCGACGCGACGGACGATCCGCGCGACGTCACCGTCGACCCGCACGCCCGCTACTTCGGGGCGCAGCTCCGGGAACGGACGCTCGTGCCGGGCGCCGGTGCGGAGCTGGGCACGGCGAGGTACTCGCAGTCGCGGTAGGACTCGCGAGTCGGGTCGGCGACGGACCGAGGATCGGGCTTCGCTCGCACCGAGCCCGGTCGGGAAGTGGCGCCTGGCCCGATGGCAGTCGGCTGGGGTGGTCGCTGCGACCGGCTGGGTAGGTGGTTCCGAATGTCGCCGACGTCCAAGCTCGCCGTCGTGGCGGCCCGCCTCCGGCTGCCGACGCTGATCTGCGGGGTGCTCCTCGTCGTCACCTCGCCGCTGCACGGGCAGCCCGTGGTGTCGTGGGCAGGGGCGGTGCTGGTCGCAGCGAGCGTCCTGTCCACCTTCGTCCGCGGCCTCGCCGGGCGGCGCGAGCCCGTCGTGGTGGAGGTCCCCGTCCGGGGCCGGTGGATCGCGATCAACAGCCCGGCCGACAAGGTGCCCAGCCACGGGGTGCACTCCACGGGACAGACCTATGCGATCGACCTCGTGCACTGGCCGGACCCGGGGACCGTGTGGACGCCGGTGCACCGTTGGCCACTGATGCGCCGTCCGGAGGACTTCCCCGGCTTCGGGCAACCGGTGCTCGCCCCGGCCGACGGTCGGGTCGTGAGGACCAGCAACTCCTGGCGCGACCACTGGAGCCGGAACTCCTGGCCGGCGCTGCTCTACGCCTTCGTCGAAGGTTCCGCCCGGGAGCTCCTGGGCCCGGGCGCGCTGCTCGGCAACCACGTGATCCTCGACCTCGGCGACGGCACCTACGCCGCGCTCGCTCACCTCCGACGAGGGTCGATCACCGTCTCGGAGGGACAGGTCGTACGCGCCGGGCAGCAGCTGGCTGAGTGCGGGAACTCCGGCAACACGAGCGAGCCCCACGTGCACTTCCAGCTGATGGACCGCCGGCGGCCCGCCGTGGCGGCGGGCCTTCCCTTCGTGTTCCGGGATCGCGAGGTCCCGAAGAACGAGGAGGCGATGATCGCCGGGGCGCCCGTCGAGTCCGGCTGAGCTCGCTGAGGCTCAGAACGCGGGTTGCGACCCGGTGTGCCAGGGGAGCACACAGTGCCGTCGATTTCCGGCAATATCGTTGGCGAGCGGCGAGGTGCCGTCCTCCCGCCCCACCACTCGTCGAGGGCCCGTAGCTCAGTTGGCGAGAGCGCCTCGTTCGCAACGAGGAGGTCGCCGGTTCGAGTCCGGTCGGGTCCACCACGAGCGTCCCCGCCCGGACCGCCAGCGTTGGCGGCGCACCACCTCGTCACCGGTGAGGCGCTTGCGTGCTCATCGTCGGCACCTCCGTGCCGACGATGCCGGGGACGGATGCACCCCGCCCCGCGCACTGCACCGTTGCACCCACCGCCGTCGAGGCTCGCCTCGCAGGGCGGGCGGTCGCGCGCGCTCCAACGACAAGGACCACCATGAAGACCAGCCGGACCCTGTTCGCCGTCCTCGCTGCCGCCGTCGCCCTCTCCGGGTGCGGAGGCGACGACGAGCCCGCAGAGCCGCCCAGCGACGAGCCCGAGGCGGTGGAGGAGTCGTCGTGGCAGGACGCGGCGAACGCCCTGTGCACCACGATGACCGAGAACGTGGAGCATGTCGGGGTGGAGCACCCCGACGACCCCTTCGCCGCCGCGCTCGGCATGTCCGCTGAGCTCGCCGAGCTCGCGACCGGCCTCGAGGGGCTGGAGGTCCCCGAGGAGGAGCAGGACGCCGTCGCCGAGCTGCAGTCCGTCGCCTCGACCGCTGCGGATTCCCTCGCGGATGCCGCCACCGAGGAGGACATCGAGATGGCGATCCTCGAGTTCGGGACCTCCTTCTCCGAGCAGGCCGGTCAGCTCGGGCTCGACTCCTGCGCCGGGGTCCTGCAGACCAGCGACCCGGACGAGGACGTCGCCGGCGACGAGTGAGTCGACGGGCCGGTCGGCCCGTCTCTGCCGACGACCGACGTCGCAGCACACCGAGGCCCCGGGAGGCTCCCTCCCGGGGCCTCGCTCCGCTTCGAGATCCAGCAACCTGCCAGAACGTCCCGTTTTTCGGGACGACCTGGCAGGTCACGCGGACGGAACGTCCCGTTTTTCGGGACGGTGTGACAGGTCAGCGGTCAGATCGTCCCGTTTTTCGGGACGAATTGGCGAGGAGCGCCGCGCCGAGACGAGCCGCGAACACGCACGCACCGGCGGCCGTGCCCGTAGGTTTCCGGGGATGACGACCCGTCTCATCCCGATCGTCGCCGTCGCCGTCCTGCTCGCCGCCGGGTGCAGCAGCGACTCCGCCTCCGAGGACGCAGCGGACCCGTCGACGACGCCTGCCCCCAAGGAATGGCCGGCCCCGGTGATCGACGGGTCGACCTACGAGGTTCCCGACGACCTGTCCGACGCCGCGCCGGGTGACGTGCTCGCCGCTGAGGAGCTCCCACCGGTCGACCGGCTGGCCGGCGCCACACGCCACCGCGTCCTGTACGCCTCGGAGGACCGCGACGGCCGCACCGTCCCCGTCTCGGGGGTCGTGCTCGTTCCCGACGGCACCCCTCCCGAGGGCGGCTGGCCGGTGGTCTCGTGGGGCCACGGCACGACCGGGGTCGCCGATGCGTGCGCCCCGTCGCTCACCGACAACCTCTTCTACAACGAGTACGCGCAGGAGGCGTCGACGATGCTCGACGCCGGCTACGCGGTCGTGGCCACCGACTACCCCGGGCTGGGCACCCCGGGCATGCACTCGTACCTGGTCGGTGTCGACGAGGGCAACGCCATGGTCGACATGGTCACCGCGGCCCGACAGGTCGAACCCGACCTGTCGACGACGTGGTTCGCGGTGGGCCACTCACAAGGCGGCCAGGCCGCCCTGTTCGCGACCCGGGCTGCGGAGCGCGCCCCCGAGCTGGACCTCGCCGGGGCCGTGTCGATCGCCCCGGCCTCCGGGCTCGAGCTGGCACTGCCGGCGATCACCGTCGGCTCCGTGCCCGCCGACCTCGCGTACGGCGTCTACATGCTCGCCGGGCTCTCCACCGTCGACGACAACTTCGAGGTCGACGACGTGCTCGGCCCGGCGGGGCTCTCGCACCGCGACGTCCTGCTCGAGGACGGCTGCCTGCTGGACGCCTACTCGCGCCTCGACGTCGGCGAGGTCGACCAGATCTTCTCCATGAGCACCGACCAGGCCTGGGAGCTGTCGGAGCGGATCTCCCGGCACGGCAACCCGGAGAACGAGCCGGTCGTCGGGCCGGTCCTGGTGGTCCAGGGGGAGGAGGACCAGGACGTGCCGGTGCAGCTCACGAACCTGATGGTCGAGGCGTTCGACGAGCACGGCTCACCCGTCGACTACCGCACCTATCCCGGGCTCGGCCACGACCAGGTCATCGGCCCGTCGGTGTGCGATCGGTTGGCGTGGATGGCCGAGCACGGCGGGCCCGCCGTCCCCGACTGCACCCCCTACGAGACCGACC
The DNA here is from genome assembly GCA_965651815.1 of uncultured Microthrixaceae bacterium. Lineage (GTDB taxonomy): Bacteria > Actinomycetota > Acidimicrobiia > Acidimicrobiales > Microtrichaceae > CBFGTJ01. The sequence goes on from CBFGTJ010000087.1 coordinate 8,864, forward strand.
TGTCCTGACGCCCTGGTCCGGGCGCCACGGCAGCGGGAGCACCCGCCGGCGTGCCCGCTACGACGGGCGGGGCCGTTCGTACTCGCCCTTGATGACGAAGTACGAGCCGCGGATGGTGCCGGCCAGCTTCGACTTCTGGCGGGCGAACTTGAACCCGCTCAGCTCCTCGGGCACCTCCATGCCCTCGGAGAGCTTGAAGCCCACCGCCCGCTTGTTCGGGTCGTCGAGCACGTTGACCGCCAACCCGCTCTCGTAGAAGACGTGCACCCAGAACACGTCGCCCAGCTCGAGGGCGGCGGCCTCCAGGGGCTTCGAGCGGATCACGATGCCGCGCTCCTCCTCGAGGATGCGGTGCACCCAGTCGACCAGGTGCTGGGCCTCCGCGGCCGGCTCGACGACGAACTCTGCGCCGTACTTGTTCTTGAAGTAGCGGGCCTCGTTCGCCCGGAGCCCGGCGAGCGCTTCGGCGACCGGTGACGACTCGAGGCCGATGGTCGACACGTCGACGAAATCCACTGCGTAGCTCATCGGGAACCTCCGTTCCGTGCGCTCCCGCAGCTTGCCGCGGGTACCGGCCGCCGTGGCGCGCGGGCAGCCGGATCCAGGCTCCGGACCCGGTTCCGCCGACCGGGTCAAGGCGGGGTGAGGCGGCGCTCAGCGGCGGATCGGTGGTTCGGGGATGGTTTCGGCTCGACCAGTGGTTGGGGACATCAACGAGGCAGCACCTCATGCGATGCCGACGAGGACCGATTGGAGGCTCGATGCCCACCACCACTGCCGCCCCGACGACAAGTGACGCCACCGCAGCGATCGCCGAGGCCACGGACCGCCTCGCCGCGCGCATGACGAGCGAGTACACGCCCATCTGGGACGTGTCCGACTTCCTGCTCGACGCCGCCGCAGCGCTCGCCGCGGACCCCCTCGCGGTCGCCGAGGTCCACGAGCTGCTCCGCGAGCTGGCACCGTCGTCCCAGCGCACCGTGGTGCCCACATCGGAGGCCTCCCGGCTCGTCGAGTCGGTGCACCGGATCGCCGGCGTGCAGGCCGCAGCCCCTGCTGAGGCCGGCTGACCCACCGGCCGTAGCCTCGGCGGCGTGGCTCGGATCCAGGACCGACACCCGGCCGGGGCGCCGGGGCCGTGGTTCGTCGACGATCGCTGCATCGACTGCGATGCCGCCCGCCACGTCGCGCCGGGCCTGATCGAGCGGAACCCGGGTGACGGCGTGTCGTACTTCGTGCGCCAGCCGGCGACCCCGGAGGAGGTGGAGATGGCCTGGCGGGCGGTGGAGGTGTGCCCCACCAGGTCGGTCGGGCACGTCGAGCTGCGCCGCCCCGAGAAGCCGGCGTTCCCACAGGACCTGGGCGACGGGGTGTTCCGCCTCGGGCACAACTCCCGCGACTCGTTCGGCGCCCACTCGTACCTGGTGGTCCGCGACGGGGTGAACCTCATGGTCGACTCACCCCGCTGGACCCGGGACGTGGTCGACCCGGTGAGCTCGCTGGGCGGGATCGACGTGGTGCTGCTCACCCACCGCGACGACGTCGCGGACGCGGACCGCTACGCCGAGCACTTCGGTGCCCAGGTGTGGATCCACGCGGATGACCGGTCCGCGGCGCCCTACGCCACCCACCTGCTGGAGGGTGAGGATCCGGTCGAGGTCACCCCCGGCGTGATCGGGTTCCCGGTCCCCGGCCACACCAGGGGCAGCGTGCTGTGGCACGTCGACGGGCACCTGCTCTTCTCCGGCGACTCGCTGTCGTGGGACCCGAAGCGGGAGCGGCTGCACGCGTTCCGTGGCGCGTGCTGGTACTCGTGGGAGGCCCAGACCGCCTCGCTCCGCCGGTTCGCCGAGTCGGGCCTCGCGTTCGACCGGCTGTTCTGCGGGCACGGCTGGAGCCACGACCTCGACGCCCGGGCGTTCCACGACCACCTCGTGGCGCTCGTCGCCCGCATGGCCGCCCGCGGCTGACCGCCCGGCGGCGCCCCGCGGCGCCGTCGCAACGGGCTCAGAACCGGAAGCGGGTGAGGCCGCCCGGCTCGACGCCCATCGTGACCACCGCGGAGCGCGGCTCGATCCGGTACACGTCCCACGGCGGGGGCCCCTGGGCCGGCGCGTTGAACGGAGCGGTGATGCCGGTGCCGCTCCGGTCGGGCACGGCCGGCCACCCTCCCGCCGACCACGCCTCGGCCGCGCGTGCCACGTCGGCGGGGTCGGTCACCTTCACCGCCTCGCCTTCGAGCACGACGTCCGCGTCGAGGATCGACATCGCCACCGAGCAGCGTGGGTCGCGCTCGACGTTGTGGTGCTTGCGGGTGCGCGCGCCGGTCTGGAACCAGAACGTCCCGTCCAGCCACACCGCGCCGACGGCGGTGACGTGGGGGCTGCCGTCCTCGTTGATCGTCGTGAGCCACGTCGTGCGGGCGTTGTGCGCGTCGGGCGCGGGAGGCGACCCGTCACGCAGCCGCTCGACGACGGCGTTCCAGTCCACCGGCGGCAACCCGTCGGCGGCTCCGAGGTTGATGGTCTCCATCGCTCGCCCCCTCTCGGCGCGGGAACCGCGCATCGTGGGTCGGTCATGTTCTGACGTACGCCGGGCGGCGAGCTCATCGCGCAGACGGGCTCAGCCGGCGCGCAGGACCTTCTCCATCTTCTTGCCCTTGGCCAGCTCGTCGACGAGCTTGTCGAGGTAGCGGATCTGCTGCATCAGCGGGTCCTCGACGTCCTCCACCCGGACACCGCAGACCACCCCGGTGATGAGCTTCGAGTTGGGGTGGAGCTTCGCACCGGCGAAGAAGTCCTCGAACGTCGTGTCCGCGTCGAGGTGTGCCTGCAGCTCGTCCTGGTCGTAGCCGGTCAGCCACGTGATGACCTCGTCGAGCTCGGCCTTCGTGCGCCCCTTGCGCTCGACCTTCGTCACGTAGTGGGGGTACACGGATGAGAACGCGGTCGTGAAGATCCGGTGCACGGTCCGAACGTACCGCCGAACGCGGCCGACCAGCACCGCGGGCGTGCGCGGTGACTCGCGCCCGCATGGTTCGGGGTACGTGTCGGGTGCCGGTGCAGTTGGACGACGGCGGGGCGGAGGTGACCGTCATGGCGAAGCTCGGGAAGGTGCTCGTGGGCGACGACGGAACCGTCGTCGCCCGACGGGCCGTCGACGAAGCCACCGAGCTCGCGGCGGCCCTCCACGCGGACGTGGTCGCGGTGGGGGTGGTCGAGGGGCGGGAGGACGTCGGTCCGCTCTCGGCGGAGCTCGACCACCGGTGTGGCGAGGTCGCACGGGAGCGCGGCGTGGCCTGCGAGTGCAAGGTCCTCACCGGCGACCCGCGGGACGTCCTCAGCCACGAGGTCGTCGACTCCGGGGCGGACGTCGTCGTGGTCGGCGACACCGGTCACTGGACGCTCGGTCGTCCGCACCTCGGCTCCGTCGCCGGCCACCTGGCGCACCACAGCCCTCGGCCCGTGGTGGTCGTGCCGAATGCGGCCCGCCCCGTCGAGCACGGGCACCTCGTCGTCGGCATCGACGGTGTCGACGAGCCGGACGCGCACATCGAGGTGAGCTTCCGTGGCGCGCACCCCGTCGAGGGTCTGCTCGAGCTGGCCGAGGAGACGGACGCGGCGATGATCGTCGTGGGCTCCCGAGGCCACGCCAGCGTCCATCGGCTGCTGCTCGGTGGGACGGCCATCGAACTGCTGCCCCACAGCCAGCGACCCGTCGGCGTCGTGCCGCTCGAACATGCCGAGGCGACGGCGGTCTGAGCGACGGGTTCGCCGGGCGTCGGCGCCGGCCGACACCGGACGAGCCGTGCGACGTCGTCGAAGGGGGCGCCCGGTCGAGGACGAGGGGGTCGAGTGAGGATCGAGGACTACGCGCTCATCGGC
>CBFGTJ010000088.1:0-12712 GCA_965651815.1 uncultured Microthrixaceae bacterium
GCAAGTACGACCGCCCTGGCTACGAGGACAAGTCGTTCGGTCAGGCGGTCGACCAGGATGCCGAGCTCGTCGACCAGCTGGTCGAGGAGGAGGGCGGTGACACGGACGCCGCCGAGGAGCGATTCGAGGACGAGTCCGCCGGGTCACCCGCGCTGAAGCGGCAGCAGGGCTGACCGGTAGAGCGGTCGGGCGGTCCCGGGGTGCTGGGCTCCGGGACCGTCCCCGCGCTCAGCCCGCTGGGCCCGCTGGCTCGTCGTCCTCGTCAGCCTCGTCGGCCGCGTCGGAGGGTGGCTCCTCGGCGGGCGGGTCGACCTCGGTCCACGAGGTCGCGCCCGGCTCACCGTTGCGGATGTCGGCCTCGAGGATCCCCTCGTCGACGTCGCCCATGCGGGGTCACCTACCCACGGTCAGCCGAACCCCGTCAGCTGAACCACTCCTTGACGGTGGCCACCATCTCCTCGGCCTTCGCCCCGACCTTCGCCATCGTCGGGCTGCTGGCCTGCAGGCGGGTCATCTTCGCCTTCGTGTCGCTCGCCCAGCGGAGGTGCTCGTCCTCCTGGGGCCCCACCTCGCGCACGGCCCTGCTGAGCACCTCGCGGACCTCGCCGTCGGGCAGGTCCTCGCACAGCTGCGCCAGGTTCGCCCAGTTGGCGTGGTCGGTGGTCTCCGCGAGCAGGACCGCGTCGAGCATCACCATCTCGCGCACCATCACGTCCGCGGTGCCGTCGAGGCGGAACGTGGACTCGAGCAGGGACGTGTCCATGCCCTGCACCGCCCGCGCGATCGGGCTGACGTACTGGGGGTCCCCGCCGATCGCGGCGATCGCGTCCTCGAGCAGCTCGACGTGCCGCTCGGTCTCGCGGCCGAACTCCTCGTAGCGCGCCCGCAGCACCGGGTTGGCGGTGCGACCCGCCACCGAGCGGTACAGGTGGGTGCCGCAGCGCTCGTGGGTGAGCGCGGCGCTGAGCAGGTCGGCGACGAAGGCGCCGTTGACGCCGGTCCCCTCGAAGGGGGCGCCGAGCGCCTCGTCGTCGACCGCGTACGGCGGCTCGGCGAGGAGGGCGTGCGACGCCTTCGTGGTGGCGCCCGTCGCCCGGGTGGGCGTGAGTGTCGTCATCGTGTGCTCCGTTCGTTCGGTTCGGACCGCGCTCAGCCGGCGGCCGCCGGCTGGCGGAGGTCCGCCACCGGGTGCTCGCCCTCGGACTCGTCGCGCACGTCGGTGCCGTTGCCGCCGACGCGCTGCTCGATCACCTGCTCGCTCGGCGCCCCACCGCGGTTCACCTTCGCCTGGTACTCGAAGTAGCGGTGGTCGTCGGGCAGGTCGTCGACGTCCACGTAGTCGAAGCCGTCCTTGCGGAGGTCGATCTGGGACTCGAGGACCGAGCGGACGTACTCCTTGTTGGTCTCGAAACGCACGGGTACGTCCGGCAGCGACGGCGGAAGGATCTCCGCCGCCTCCACGCCCTCGTAGCGTCGCAGCAGGTCGGCGGCCACCTGGAGCTGCCCGAGCTCCATCTCGAGGTGCAGGTCCCAGATCGAGCGGATCCGGTCGTCGACCTCGTCGGTCGACATGGACCAGTACATGTACACCTCGTTGTACTTGTGGAAGACCAGCTGCTTGAGCCAGCTGTCCAGCGGGTCGATGAGCGAGCCGTAGTGGGTGACGTGCTGCTCCTCGATCGTCGCGATCTCGTCGTAGAGGCCCCGCGCGATCGGCTCGACGAACTCCGAGGAGTGGTTCATGTAGTAGTTCATCGTCTGCTGCTCGGCCGCGACGATCGTCATCACGTGCAGCCGCGTCAGCGGGTCGGCCGTGTGGGTGGAGACGTGCCCGTTCAGGTCGTCGTAGGGGTGCCGGTGCTCCACGACGGTCGGGCGCCCGGGGGTGATCTCGGTCAGGTGCCCGGTGAGCTCCGCGGCAGCCTTGCCGTCGAGCAGGTCGTAGAGGTTGGCGTAGCGGTAGAGGTGGTCGAAGTCCTCGAGCAGGCCGAAGTCGAGCGCCTGCTTCACGGCGGGGTTCGGCTCGGTTCGTGCGAGCCAGGCGGTGAGGTCGACCGCGACCTGCTCGTAGCCGATCGTGGTCTCCAACGGTGACTGGTCCCCCGGGTTGAGCCCGTTCACCGCACGCTGCTGCTGCTGGTCGAGGCGGCGCTGCAAGGCCAGCGCCTGCATGATCTCGAGGTTGTCGGTCATGCGGTGGAACTGGTGGGAGAAGATGATCGACTCCACCTCGATGCCGTTCATCAGGATGACGCGGGTGCGCGTGTGGGGGTGCACGTCCCGCTTGTCGTAGGGCTCGACGTCGAGCTGCGACCAGGACCTGAGCTGGTCCTCGACGGGCATCCCCGCCTCCTCGAGTGGGTTGAACGACATCGGGGCCTCCTCGTGGTCGGACCGTGCGTCCGTACCCGCACACCGCGGGGGCGCAGTACCGCGCGGGCCGAGGTCGCACCCAGCGGTGAGGCGGCGCTCAGGAGAGGTGCTCGATGAGCTCCGACTTCGTCATCCGCGACGCGCCGCGCACCCCGAGCTCGCGGGCCCGCCGGCGCAGCTCCGCCGCGGTCATGGACCGGAGCTCGGTGGCGGCCTCCTCGACCAGCTCGTCCGCGGTGACCACCCCGTCGTCGTCCGCGTGCGTGCGGGTCGGGTCGTGGGCGGGCCGGTCGAGCAGCTCGGCGAGCACCGCGGCGTCGGCGACGGTGACGGTGAGGGCCGGGTGGCGGACCACGCCCAGGGGGTCGATGCCCCGCACCGGTCGCACGAACCGGATGCACACCCCCTCGTCCGGGTTCGTCGCGAACGTGAGCCCCCGGTCCGTGAACGACACGTGCGCCGGGCCGATCACCTTCGGCCACGCGTACGGCCCGGTCACCGACGCGGACTCCACGTTGGACAGCTTCGTGCGGACGACCCACGGGCCGAACCTGGCGACCAGGCGGTCCTCCTCCAGCTCCACCCACGCGCTGGCGGGCGTGACGCCGACGAGCGCGGCGGGCAGGCGGAAGGCCGGGTGGAAGCGGAACTCGAAGCGGGTGTCGGCCATCTCAGATGCCCCTGGTCGGTCGGGCGAGCCTCAACTGGCCGCGGCGCCACGCATGCGGGAGCGCAGGTCGATGAGCGTCTCGCGCAGGATGCGCGAGACGTAGGACTGCGACACGCCGATCGTCTCGGCGATCTCCGGCTGGCTGCGGTCCTCGAAGAAGCGGAGCCGGATGACCAGCTGTGCGCGCTCGTCGAGCGACTCGATGGCCGAGCGCAACAGGATCTGCAGCTCCACCTCGGCGAGCGTGGGGTCGAGCGCGCCGAGCACGTTCTCGAACCCGCGGGAGGTGCCGTCGGGGCCGGGTGGGCCGTCGATCTGGTCGGCGATGCGGGCATGTCCGGACTCGAAGCCCTCGATCACCTGCTCCTCGTCGACGCCGAGCTCGACCGCGAGCTCCCTGACCGTGGGCGCCCGCCCGAGGCTGTGCCCGAGCTCCTCGCTGGTGCGCCGCAGCCGCAGGTAGAACTCCTGGGCCCGGCGGGGCGGCTTCACCGCCCAGGTGCGGTCGCGCAGGTAGCGCTTGAGCTCACCCTCCACGGTGCGGGAGGCGAAGGTCCGGAACGACGCCCCGAAGGAGGGGTCGAAGCGGTCGACCGCCTTGATGATGGCGAGCAGCGCGGTCTGTCGCAGGTCCTCGGCGCTGCACAACCCACCCCTGGCGTAGCGCTTGACGTGGTACTCGGCGAGGTGGAGGTGCTCCTCCACGATCCGGTTCCGCAGCCTCCGGTCGCCGGTCGCCCGGTACTCGCGCAACAGGTCGTCGACGTCGCTGTCCGGCACAAGCTTCCCCTGGCGTAGTCGCGGTCGTCTCCGCCGTTACCCGGGGACCGGACTTCTCAACCCCGCGGCGGTGGGTAGGGACCCGCGCATGGCACTCCGACCCCCCTTCGAGCGGACGGCGGGCACCGCCTAGGGCGTTCCGATGGCTGCGGCCGTGTCCATCCCGATCTTCCTGCTCTTCGCGAACGAGCAGGGCGGCACGATCACCCTCGACTTCGTGCTCGCGGAGGACGCGGAGCGCAGCGACGGGTCGAAGGTGAGCGCCGGACAGCCGTTCGCGGCGTCCTTCACGCACGTGCCCGGCGTGCCGCCGTGGCAGACGATGCGCACCCTCGAGCGCTGGGCGGCCCGGTCCCGGGCCGTGCACGCGGTCAGCGGGATCGACTCCCAGTCCCGGCACCTGCTCGTGCTGAGCCAGGACGACAGCGAGGTCGTGCTCGAGTACTGGTGAGCCCGGCGGCCGGGTAGGCGACGGGCATGACCCTGCCCGGCCGCGGCGCCGCGCGCCAGCGTCCCCACCACCGGACGCGGCGCGGTCCCGATTGGTCGGTCGCCGCGTGGTCGGTCTGGGAGCCGCTGCCCGACCCGCACGTTCGCCGCCGGCTCCGCCGGCAGCTGCGCCTCCAGCAGCTGCGGCGTCAGCGCGCCGCGGTGGCCGCGGCCGCCCTCCGCCACCCGTCGATGTACCGGGGCGAGGGGCACCCGCCGGCGACCGGACCGGTCACGGACGACGCCACGACCTGACGGCGTCGGAGGGTCCGACGCCCTCGGGCAGGTCCGGCTCGGGCACCGGCTCGCCCGCGCGCAGCGCGAGCGGGAGCACCCCCGCCCACACCGGCAGGTCCCGGTCCCCGGGATCGTCGTTCGGGCCGCCGGTGCGGACCTTGACCGACGCCTCGTCGATCGGCAGCTCGAGCACCGCGGTCTGGCGGAGCTCGCCCGCGTCGGGCGGGCGGACCTCGGCGGCCCGCCCCGGGACGACGTGGTCCACGAGCGCGTCCATCGCCGCGGCGGCCTCGTCGGGGTCCGGGATCCGCCGCGCCGTGCCGAGCACGACCGCGGACCGGTAGTTCATCGAGTGGTGGAAGCTCGAGCGCGACAGCACCAGCCCGTCGAGCAGGGTCACGGTGGCACACGCCGGCACGCCGGAGGAGAGGGTCCGCAGCAGCCGGCTCGCCACCGACCCGTGGAGGACGAGGCGGTCCCCGTCGCGGGCGTAGGCCATCGGCAGCACGAACGGCTGGCCGTCGACCGCGATGCCGACGTGCGCGACGAGCCCCTCGTCGAGGATCGAGTGGAGCGACTCCCGGTCGTACCGGCCACGTTCGCTGCGGCGCCGGACGCGGCTCCGTTCCGAGGGTGGGGTCGCGGCGCTGCTCACACCGCCGATGCTGACGCCGTCCGGACCCTGCCGGCAATCGGGTTTCCCCGGGGGCGGACCTCGGCGCGGAGGTGCTCGATGGTGCGCCGCAGCCCCTCCCTCAGCGGCACCCGCGGCGACCACCCCAGGACCTCGGTGGCGAGCGTGATGTCGGGCCGGCGCTGGGTCGGGTCGTCCTGGGGCAGCGGTCGGCGGACGAGGGTCGAGTCGGAGCCGGTCAGCTCGATCACGTGCAGGGCGAGCTCCTCGACCGTGGACTCGTCCGGGTTGCCGAGGTTCATCGGGCCGGGCACGCCGGAGTCGAGCAGCGCGACGAGCCCCGCGGCCTCGTCCTCCACGTAGCAGACGCCGCGCATCTGGCGGCCGTCGCCGTAGATCGTGATCGGCTGCCCGTCGAGGGCCTGGACGACGAAGTTCGACACGACGCGACCGTCGTCGGGGCGGATCCTGGGGCCGTAGGTGTTGAAGATCCGTGCGATGCAGGCGTCGACGCCGAAGCTGCGGGCGAACGTCGTCGTCGCCGCCTCCGCGAAGCGCTTCGACTCGTCGTAGCAGGCCCGCGGGCCGGTCGTGCTGACGCTGCCCCGATATGACTCGGGCTGCGGGTGCACCGCCGGCTCGCCGTACACCTCGCTGGTCGACGCCAGGAGGTATCTGGCGCGGTGCTGGCGTGCGAGCTCGAGGGTGTTGAGGGTGCCGATCGCGCCCGCCCTGAGGATCTGCAAGGGGATCCGGGAGAAGTCCGGTGGCGAGGCGGGAGAGGCGAGGTTGAGCACTGCATCGAGCGGTCCGTCCACGGGGATCCGGACGGTCACGTCGGCCTCGACGAACCGAAGGCGTGGGTGTCCGGCGAGCGCGTCGAGGTTCGACCGCCGCCCGGTGCTGAGGTCGTCGACCACGACCACCTCGTCGCCACGCCCCACCAGCAGCTCCGACACGTGCGAGCCGATCATGCCCGCCCCACCTGCGACGACGATCCTCATCTGCTCGCCCCTACCCACCTCCACGTGGTGCCCAGTCGCACGACGAGGAGCAATTCGGGCGGCCGGGGCGCGTCCACGGGAAGTAAATCGCTTGCGCTTCCTGAGCGATTTCGACGGGAGCGCCGCCCGCCATTGCATCGGCCGCGCCGGGCGTGGGTAGTGAACAACGACCCGGACGGAGCCGCTTCTCTCGACGGGCGTCGACACCGATGACCGGTGAGGAGGGGCGCGAGCGGTGGCTGTCGTACTCGGGGTGAACGCGGTGTTCCACGATCCGGCCGCGGCGATCGTCGTCGACGGGACGACCGTCGCGGCGGCGGAGGAGGAGCGCTTCAGCCGTCGCAAGCACGGCAAGTCACCGGTGCCCTTCTCCACCTGGGAGCTGCCCGAGCACGCGATCGCGCACTGCCTCGAGGCGGCCGGCGTCGCGCCGGGGGAGCTCGACGCGGTGGCGTACTCCTACGACCCCCGGCTCGCGACCGTGCCCTCGGACCGGCCGGTGGAGGACCGCTGGGAGGGGCTGCGCACCCTGTACGCCGAGCGGGCGCCCCACTTCCTGCGGACGCTGCTGCCGGGCCTCGATGTCGCCGCGTTCCGGCACGTGCCGCACCACCTCGCCCACGCCGCGTCCGCGTGGGGGCACGCTCCGTTCGAGACGTGCGCGGTGATGGTGCTGGACGGGCGCGGCGAGCGGGGCTCGTACCTGGCGGGCCGGGCCCGGGGGGCCACCTTCGAGCCGATCGTCGACCAGGAGCTGCCCCACAGCCTCGGCCTCCGCTACGAGGAGCTCACCGCCCACCTCGGCTACCGCCGGAGCAGCGACGAGTACAAGGTCATGGCGATGGCCAGCTACGGCCGGCCCGCCCACCTCGACGAGCTGCGCCGCCTGCTGCGGACGACCGGCGACGGGGGGTTCGTGACCGAGGAGGTGGACTGGTCGCGGTTCGCTCCCCCGGGGCTCGGCGACGGTGCGATCGACGAGCCGCACGTCGACCTTGCCAGCTCGATGCAGTGCCGCCTCGAGGAGCTGCTGCTGGAGCTCGCCGGGTGGCTGCACGAGCGCACCGGCGAGCGCCGCCTCGCGATGGCGGGCGGGGTCGCGCTCAACTGCGTGGCGAACTCGCGGATCTTCGAGCACGGGCCGTTCGAGGACGTGTGGGTCCAGCCCGCGGCGGGGGACGCGGGCACCGCGCTCGGCGCGGCCCTGCACACCGCCGCGCAGCTCGGCGACACCCCGGTCCCTCCCGGCTCCACCGCGCTCGGCCCGGAGTGGAGCGACGACGAGCTGGCGGAGGTCCTCCGGGCGGCGGCGGTGCCGTTCGAGCGGCCGCCCGACCTCGCGGCCGCGGTGGCGGACGTGCTCGCCGCCGACGGGGTCGTGGCGTGGTTCCAGGGTCGCAGCGAGTTCGGGCCCCGAGCCCTCGGGCACCGGAGCCTGCTCGCCCACCCCGGCCACGAGCACAACCTGGAGCGGCTCAACGACGTGAAGGGGCGCGAGCACTTCCGGCCGGTCGCGCCGATGGTGCTCCTCGAGGCGGCGAAGGACCTGTTCGAGGGCGGGCCCATCCCCAGCCCCTACATGCTCTTCACCCACCGCGTGCGCGACGGCTGGGCGGACCGGATCCCGGCGGTGGTGCACGTCGACGGCACCGCACGGGTGCAGACCGTGGACCCGGTGGCCGAACCGCTCGTGCACCGCATGCTGACCGAGTTCCGCCGGCGCACCGGCCTGCCCACGGTGGTGAACACGTCGCTCAACACCGCGGGACGGCCGATGGTCGACCACCCCCGCGACGCGCTGGAGTGCTTCGGCTCGGCGCCGATCGACGCGCTCGCGATCGGGCCGTTCCTCGTGCGACGCGCCGCGATGTTCGCCCCGGAGGGCACGCGGTGAACCCCCACCGGGAGCCCCGCTACGACGTCGTCGTCCCGACCGTCGGCCGTCCGTGCCTCGGGCGCCTGCTCGCCTCCCTCGCCCGCGAGGAGGGGCCGGCCCCCGGGCGGGTCGTGGTCGTCGACGACCGCCCCGCGGGCTCGCAGCACCCGCTGGAGCTGCCGGCGCTGGGGGCCATCGAACCGGTGGTCGTGCGCAGCGGTGGGCGCGGCCCCGCCGCCGCGCGCAACGCGGGGTGGCGCAGGTGCGCCGCGCCGTGGGTCGTGTTCCTCGACGACGACGTCGTGCCGGTGCCCGGCTGGCGGCGGGCGCTGATCGCCGACCTGGACGCCGCCGGGCGCCGGGTCGCCGCGGTGCAGGGGCGCGTCCGGGTGCCGCTGCCGGTGGACCGGCCGCCCTCGGACCGCGAGCGCGACGTCGCGGGGCTCGCGGACGCCGCGTGGATCACCGCCGACATGGCCGTGCGGCGCGGCGCGCTGCAGCTCGTCGGTGGCTTCGACGAGCGGTTCCGCCGCGCCTACCGGGAGGACACCGAGCTCGCGCTCCGGCTGGTCGACGCCGGGCTGCGGCTCGGGGTGGGCCGGCGCGGCGTCGAGCACCCCGTGCGCGACGCGCCGTGGTGGGTGAGCGTGCCGGCGCAGCGGGGCAACGCGGACGACGCGCTGATGGCCCGCCTGCACGGCGCGGACTGGCGGGAGCGGGGGCTCGCGCCGCGCGGGATGCTGCGCGACCACGTGCGCACCACCGCCGCGGCCGCGGTGGCCGGCACGGCCGTGCTGGCCGGGCGACGGTGGCTGGGGGCGACGGCGGGCGCGCTCTGGGCGGGCCGCTCCCTGCGCTTCTGGTGGCGGCGACGCAGCCCGGGACGCGACACCCCGCGGGAGGCGCTGCAGCTGCTGGCGACTTCTCTCGCGATCCCGCCCGCCGCCACGTGGTGGGCGGCCGTGGGCCGCGTCCGGGCGTGGCGCGTCGCACCGAGGGGGCCCGCCGACCGCTGGTCGCCGAGGGCACCGAAGCTGGTCCTGTTCGACCGCGACGGCACGCTCGTGCGCGACGTGCCCTACAACGGCGACCCGGGGGCCGTCGAGCCGGTGCCCGGCGCACGAGAGGCGTTGGACCGCCTGCGCCGCCACGGCGTCGCGGTCGGGGTGGTCACCAACCAGAGCGGGGTGGCGAGGGGGCTGCTGCGCCTGGAGGAGGTGGCCGCGGTCAACGCCCGGGTCGAGGAGCTGCTCGGGCCGTTCGCGACCGTGCAGGTCTGCGCGCACGGGCCCGGCGACGGCTGCCCGTACCGCAAGCCCGCCCCCGGCATGGTGCTCGCCGCGGCGGCCGAGCTCGGGGTGGCCCCCGAGCGGTGCGCGGTCGTCGGCGACATCGGCTCCGACGTCGAGGCGGCCCTCGCCGCCGGCGCCCGCGCCGTCCTCGTGCCCGACGAGGTGACGCGGCCCGAGGAGGTCGCGGCCGCCCCCGAGGTCGCCGTCGACCTCGACGCCGCGGTCGACGCGCTCCTGGCCGACCGGCTGACGGTGGGGGTCGGGTCGTGACCCGCCACCTCGTCGCGCGGCTCGACAACGTCGGCGACGTCCTCCTCGCCGGGCCGGCCGTGCGCGCCGTCGCCGCGTCGGGGGGACCGGTCACCTTCGTGGCGGGCCCCCGCGGGGCGGCCGCCGCGGCGCTCCTGCCCGGCGTCGACGAGGTGGTCGTCCTCGACGCCCCGTGGGTCCCGTTCGACCCGGCGCCCGTGGACGCGGTCGCGCTCGGCGCGTTCGTCGACGCGATCGCGGGCCGGCGCGTGGAGGACGCGGTCGTGCTGACCTCCTTCCACCAGAGCCCGCTGCCACTCGCGCTGCTGCTGCGCCAGGCCGGCGTGGCGCGCATCGCCGCGACCTGCGTCGACCACCCGGGCTCGCTGCTCGACGTCCGCCACCCGTACCTCGCGCAGCTCCACGAGGTGGAGCAGTCGCTGTCGCTGTGCGCCGCGGCCGGCCACCGCCTCCCCGACGGCGACGACGGACGGCTGCTCGTCGAGCTGCCCCCGGCCGCCGTCGAGCTGCCGGCGGCGCCGTACGTGGTCGTGCACCCGGGCGCGTCGGTGCCCGCCCGCGCCCTGCCGGTCGGCGCGGCCGCCGCCACCGTGGACGAGCTGGCGCGGCGCGGCGCGCACGTGGTCGTCACCGGGTCCGACGGGGAGGCACCGATCGTGGCGGCGGTCGCGGGGCCACCCGGACGGCCGCGGGTGGAGGTGCGCACCGGCGGCGACCTCGCCGGGTTCGCGCACCTCCTCGCGGGGGCGGCCGCGGTCGTGTGCGGCAACACCGGCCCGGCGCACCTGGCCGCGTCGGTGGGCACCCCCGTCGTCGAGGCGTTCGCGCCGGTCGTCGCACCCCACCGCTGGCACCCGTGGGGGGTGCCGCACGCGCTGCTCTACGACGCCCGCGTGCCCTGCGCCGGCTGTCGGGCACGCGAGTGCCCCGTGCCCGGCCAACCCTGCCTGGAGCCGTTCACCCCCGCCGCGGTGGTCGAGGCCCTCGGCCGGCTCGGCACCCTCGAGGCCCTCGGGGAGGTGGCGGCATGAGGATCCTGGTCTGGCACGTGCACGGCTCGTGGACGACGTCGTTCGTCCAGGGCCGCCACACCTACCTGGTCCCGAGGGTGCCGGACCGTGGCCCCGACGGCCGCGGGCGGGCACGCACGTGGGACTGGCCGGAGCGGGTCGTCGAGGTCACCCCCGAGCAGCTGGCCGGCACGCCGGTCGACGTCGTCGTGCTGCAGCGACCACGGGACCTCGAGCTGGCCGCGGCCTGGCTCGGCGGGCGGGTGCCGGGGCGCGACCTGCCGGCCGTCTGGCTGGAGCACAACGCGCCGCAGGGCCCCATCAACGGGATGCGCCACCCCGCCGCCGACCGGGACGACCTGGTGGTCGTGCACGTGACCCACACCAACGCCCTGTTCTGGGACCTCGGCAGCACCCGCTCGGCCGTCATCGAGCACGGGATCGTCGATCCGGGGCACCGCTACGGCGGTGAGGTGGCGGCGATGGGCGTCGTCGTCAACGAACCGGTGCGCCGGGCGCGGGTGACCGGCACGGACCTGCTCGGGGCGTTCGGCGCCGTGGGCCCGGTCGACGTGTTCGGCATGGGTGTCGACCAGCTTCCCGCGCGCCTCGGCCACCCCGACTGGCTCGAGGTCCACGAGGACCTGCCCCAGGACAAGCTGCACGGCGAGCTCGCCCGGCGGCGCTGCTACGTCCACCCGTTCCGCTGGACCTCGCTCGGGCTGTCGCTGGTCGAGGCGATGGCGCTCGGCATGCCGGTCGTGGCGCTCGCCACCACCGACGTGCCGGCCGCGGTGCCCACCGGGGCGGGCACGGTGTCGAACGACCTCGGCGTGCTCACCCGGGCGGCGGCAGCCTTGCTCGCGGATGCCGACCTGGCGCGCCGCACGGGCGACCTCGCCCGCGCGCACGCGCTCGACCGCTACGGCCTCGAGCGCTTCCTGTCCGACTGGGACCGTCTGCTGGAGGGCCTGTGAGCCTGCGCATCCACCTCGTCTCGGAGCACGCGAGCCCGCTCGCGCTGCTCGGCGGCGTCGACGCCGGCGGCCAGAACGTGCACGTCGCGGCACTCGCCTGCGGGCTCGCGCGCCTGGGGGCGGAGGTGGTGGTCCACACCCGCCGGGACGACCCGGCGCTCGAGCGCACCGTGCCGTTCGCGCCGGGGGTGGTCGTGGACCACGTCGACGCCGGCCCCCCGGAGCCGATCCCGAAGGACGCGCTGGCGCCCCACATGGGCGCGTTCGCGGACGACCTCGTGCGGCAGTGGTCCCGCTCCCGCCCCGACGTGGTGCACGCCCACTTCTGGATGTCGGGGCTCGCGGCGACCTCCGCCGCCGACCGGCTCGGCATCCCGGTGGCGCTGACCTACCACGCGCTCGGGATCGAGAAGCTCGCGCACCAGGGACCGGCGGACACGAGCCCCGCCGGCCGCCTCGAGGCCGAGGAGTGGCTCGCCCGTGCCGTCGACCACGTGGTCGCGACGACCGCGCAGGAGCGGCGCCGACTCCTCGCCATGGGGGCGCCGCCGTCGCGGGTCACCGTCGTGCCGTGCGGGGTCGACCTCGAGCACTTCCGGCCGCACGGCCCCACCTGGCCGCCGGCCGCCGGTCGGGCGCGCCTGGTGTGCGTCAGCCGGCTCGTGCCCCGCAAGGGCATCGCCGACGTCGTCACGGCGCTCGCGGAGCTGCCCGACGCCGAGCTGCTGGTCGCGGGCGGGCCACCCGCGGCGATGTTGGGTGACGACCCCGAGGCGGTGCGCCTGCGCGCGCTGGCGGAGCGCCACGGGGTCGCCGACCGGGTGCAGCTCCTCGGCGCGGTGGAGCGTCGCGACGTGCCGGCGCTGCTGCGCGCCGCGGACGTCGTGTGCTGCACCCCCTGGTACGAGCCGTTCGGGCTCGTCGCGGTCGAGGCGATGGCGTGCGGGGTGCCGGTGGTCGCGAGCGCGGTGGGCGGGCTCGCCGAGACCGTGCGCGACGGGACGACCGGGCGCCTCGTGCCGCCCCGCCGCCCCGAGGCCGTCGCCGCGGCGGTCCGGTGGGTGCTCGACCGACCCGACCGGGCCGCGTCGATGTCGGCC
>CBFGTJ010000089.1:0-12669 GCA_965651815.1 uncultured Microthrixaceae bacterium
TGGGGAGCACAGAGAGGGGCGGGCCCGGCGCCCGGGCCTCGTCGAGCGCGTGAAGGGCGTGAAGGTGCCCGGTGCCGTGCTCGCCTCACGGCCGTTCCGGGCGGTGGCGCCGCGGGTGATCCCACCGGCGCACCGGTTCGTCCTGCGGGTCACGGGCGGGCGCACGATGCTCGACTCCGCCGCCCAGCCGATGCTGATGCTCTACACGACCGGTGCCCGCACCGGCCTGGAGCGCGAGACCCCGATCGCCGCGGTGCCGCGGCCGGACGGGCGCTTCCTGGTGGTGGGCAGCAACTTCGCGCGGGCATCCCACCCGGCGTGGACGGCCAACCTGCTCGCGCACCCGTCCGCCCGCGTCATGTACCGCGGCTCGACGTTCCCCGTGACCGCGCGGCTGTTGACCGGGGACGAGCGGGCCGCGTGCTGGGAGGAGCTGCTCGAGTGGTACCCGGGCTGGCGCGACTACCTCGAGGTGACCGACCGCGAGTTCCGCGTGTTCGAGCTCACCCCTGCCTGACTCCTCCCTGCCTGATCTGTGTCCCGGAAGTGAGGGTGCACCCTCACTTCCGGTACACAGAACGGAGGGGGTCCGGGGGACGGGTCAGCGGTCGGGGTCGACCACGCCCTCGCCGATGTCCGCGCGCACCTCGGTCACCGCGTCGTCGCCGCCGCAGTGGAAGCCGAGCCCGTCGTCGTCCTCGCTGCCGATCTCGGGGAACAGGCGGGTGAACTTGCCGTCCTCCACCGTGAGCAGCATCGTGCACGGGCTCGCCACCGCGTCGGGCCCGTCCTCGGGGTCGGTGGGGGAGTGCAGCCCGCCGCCGGTCCACTCCTCGACCGCGGCCGCCTCCTCGAGGATGCAGCTGCGCGTGAGGACGCCGTCGTTGCGCTCGCCGCACGCGTTCGCCGCGGTGACGAAGAGCAGCCACGCCGACATCGAGTCCATGCCGAGCAGCGCCTTCTCGCCGTCGGGCACGTAGCGGTCCATCAGGTCGAGGTACTTCCGGGTGGCCGGCCAACGGTCGGCCTCCTCGAAGGGGTGCTGGTACATGCGGATCACCGCGCCCTCGACCACGTCCTCGCCCGCCTTGAACAGGAGCGGGTCGTAGGCGGTGGCCTCGAGCAGCGGCACGCCGACCCAACCGTTCTGCCGCATCACGGCGAGCACGGTGGCAAGGTCGCCGGAGTCGCCGACCCAGGTGAGCGAGGTCGGGTCCTCCTCCAGCAGGCTGAGCGCGAGCGGCGTCCAGTCGGTCGTGCCCACCACGGGGTAGGACACCGCCGCGACCTCCTCCATGCCGCCGACGTCCTCGGCGATCGCCTCGTACTTCAGCTTCGGGATCTCGAGGGCGGGGATGTCGCCCCACGCGACGGCCCAGCGCTCGGCGGCCTCGGGGAACAGCTCCTTGAAGTCCCGGAACCAGACGTTGCCGGTCGTCGACGACGGGTTCGGGATCGGCTGCACCTGACCGTTGGACTCGGCCTTCTCGGTGGACACCGCGTAGGCGGGGATGTCGATGAGCCCGCAGCGGTGGAAGTCGGTCCCCTCGTTGCCGGAGAACTGCAGGTTGTCCTGGGCCATGCCGCCGCCGACCATCGCGAACACGTCGGTGCACGCCGTGGCCATCGCCGCCTCGACGTCGAACAGCGCGGCGGGGAGGTCGACGATCTCGATCTCGAGGCCGCCGACGCCGCCCTGCTCGTTGCACCACTCGACGAAGGCGACCGACGCGTCCCAGATCGTCTTCTGCAGCCCCGGTCGCAGCGACGAGGTCCGGTCGTTGCCGACGCCGATGTGGAGCTTGTCGGTGCCGCGCCCCGCCTCGGACGCCTCGACCGTCAGCTCGCCGGGGCCGCACGGCGCCTCGAGGTCGCCGAAGTCGGCATCGTCCGCGGGTGCGGCGGACTCCGCGCCCGTGGTCGAGGTGCCGTCCTCGGACCCCGTCGAACCCTCCCCGCTGGCACCGCACGCCGTCGCCAGCAACGCGGCCACCAGCAGCGCCGCGAGCACCGTCCCCACTCGTCGCATCGTCCCCCCGGATCGCTGTAACGATGTTATCGTCGTGGATAACGACGTTACACGGCTCGGCGGTGGCGCGTGCGACGCTGCGTCGAGCCGGCCGGTGACCAGGGGGGACACGATGGACGACTCCGGCCAGCAGGCGGCGATCACCGTCGCGGAGGCCCAGGAGCTGCTCTCGCGCTGGTGGTTCCTGTACGACGAGGGCAGGTTCGACGAGCTCGCCGCGCTGTTCACCGACGACGCCGTGTTCCGGTGCCGCAGCGATTCGGGCGCCTCCGAGTACGAGGAGTTCGTGCGCGCCGACCTGTCCGGTCGTGACGAGGTGATGGCGTGGCAGGTGCAGCACCGCTCCGAGAGCCCGTACCCGCTGCGGCACCACGGCACGAACTTCCACCTGACCGACCGGGGCACGGACGAGGTCGGGTTCCGCTCCTACATCTTCGTGACGCAGGTCGAGTCGGTGCTGCCGGTCGGCGTGTCCAGCGCGGTGGTCGAGGGCACGGTCCGGCGCGAGGGCGGTGGGCTCCGCCTGTCCCGACTGGAGCTCGTGCTGGACATGACGACCTCGGCGCCGTTCAAGGACCGGGCCTGAGCCCGAGGGTCCCGGCGTGTGGAGCCGCGTTCCGAGGAGAAGGTTGACTCGGTCCACTAGGTTGCTCCCATGCGCGGGCGACGGTTCGTGGGACGCCGGTGGTGCGTGGGGGGCGCGGTCCGGTGAGCGACCCGCACGACGAGCTGCTGCTCGCGATCCAGCGGCTCGGGCGGCTCATGGGCAGCCGGCAGGTGTCCTCACGCCTCGCCGAGGCGGCGGGTGCGCGGGTCGGCCAGCAGGGGGTGCAGATCCTGCGGGTCCTGCTCCGGCACGGCGAACAGCCCGTCGCCGGCCTGGCCGCTGCCGCACAGATGGACATCTCGGCGGTGAGCCGGCAGCTGCACCCGCTCGAGGACGCGGGCCTGGTCCGGCGTGGCACCGCGGCCGACGACGGCCGCGTGGCCCTGGTCTCGCTCACCCCCGCGGGGCGCCGCCTCGCCGAGCGCATCCGGGAGGTGGGCGTGCAGCACCTGCGCGACTCGCTGCGTGACTGGTCCGCGGCCGACACCCGCCACCTGGCCCGACTCATGTCCCGTCTGGTCGATGACCTGCAGCAGACCGAGGTGCCGACGCCGGAGTGAGCGTCGGTCCCGCCGACCCGACCGACCCAAGGAGCCTCCATGTCCAAGCGGATCCTCTACGCCGGCAGCGTGCACGACGACGCCGAGATCGAGGCGTGCCTCGAGGTGCTGCGCTCCGGTCCGACGGCGTTCCGCATCGGCCGGCGGGTGCGGGCCTTCGAACGTCAGGTCGCCGAGCTGTTCGGCAAGGCGGACGGCATCGCCGTCAACTCCGGCTCCTCCGCGCTGTACCTGGCGGTGGAGCTGCTCGACCTGCCGCCGGGCTCCGAGGTGCTCACCTCGGTGCTGACGTTCTCCACCGACGTCGCCGCGCTGGTGCGCGCCGGGCTCGTGCCCGTGTTCGTCGACGTCGAGCCCGACACCTACAACGTCGACGTCGACGCGCTGGAGCGCCTGGTCGGGCCCGACACCAGGGCGATGCTGGTGCCGAACCTCGTCGGCAACGCGCCCGACTGGGACCGCCTGCGCGCGGTCGCCGACCGCCACGACCTGCTGGTCATCGAGGACTCCTGTGACGCGCTCGGCGCACGGCTGCGCGGCACGCCCACCGGCACGCGCTCCGACCTCAGCGTCACCAGCTTCGCCGCCTCGCACATCATCACCGCGGCCGGCAACGGCGGCATGGTGCTGCTCGACGACGAGGCCCTGCGCGACCGCGGGCTGCTGCTGCGGCGGTGGGGGCGCAGCAGCGAGGTGCAGTTCTACGGCACCCGCAAGGGCGACCAGCGCTTCCTCGCCCAGGTGGACGGCATGGAGTACGACAGCCTCTTCGTGTTCGAGGAGCTCGGCTGGAACTTCGAGCCCTCGGAGCTCGGCGCGGCCTTCGGCCTCGAGCAGCTGAAGAAGCTGCCGCACAACCACGAGGTCCGCCAGCGCAACTTCGCCCGGCTGCACGAGCTGCTGTCCGGGTACCCCGGCATCGTCACGCCACCGGTGCAGCTCGAGGGGCTCGACACGGCGTGGCTCGCGTTCCCCTTCGTCGTCGAGCCCGGCGGCGGCCTGACCCGCGGCGAGGTGCAGCAGCAGCTGGAGGCGCGGGGCATCGACACCCGGATGGTGTGGACGGGCAACGTGCTGCGCCAGCCGATGATGCGCGGCGTCGCCCACCGCGCCGATCCCGCCGGCTACCCGAACGCGGACCGGGTGATGGAGCACGGCCTGCTGCTGCCGTGCAACCACGGGCTCTCCGAGGCCGACCTCGACTTCGTGTGCAGCGCGCTCGCCGAGGTCCTGGACCCCGCCGCCTGACTACCCGGACGCGGCCGGTGGTGCGAGGCCGCGCACCAAGCGGGCCACGACCTCGCCGACGTCCTCGCCGGCGGGCAGCTCGAGCCCGATCACCTCGAGCACGCCGAGGCCCAGCTCCATCGCCCACAGCAGCGTGACCACCGCGCGGATGTCGAGGGTCGGGTCGATCTCCGCCCGCTCCTGCCACACCCGGTAGATCTCGCTCCACTCGTCGAGCTTCCCGGACTGGTCCTCCAGCAGGCGCTCGCGCACCTCGGCGTCACCGCGCCCCGCGACCGCGCCCTCGACGAGCAGCGCGCGGAGCTGCCGCCGCTCCTCGTACCCCCCGAAGATGTGCCCGAGCACGTCGGCGACCTCGCTGACCCCCTCGGGCGGGTCCTCCACCATCCCGGCGACGAGGTCCTCGTAGATGTGCGTGTCGATGGCGGCCAGCAGCAGGTCGGCCTTCGAACGGAAGTTGCCGTAGATCGCCCCGCTCGTCAGCTGCGAGCGTGCCGCGAGGTCGCGCACCGACGCGGCCGCGTAGCCCTCCTCGGCGAAGACCTTCGAGGCCAGCTCGAGGAGGCGCTCACGCGTGGTCGGTTGGTCGGCCATGGCGGCGATCGTAGGTTCAGTGCGGGACCATGCCACCGTCCACGAGCAGCACCTGGCCGGTGATGAAGCTGCCCGCGTCGGAGGTCAGCAGCAGCGCGGGGCCCACCATCTCGTCGGGGTGCGCCATGCGCTTGAGCAGCATCACCTCGGTCATGACCTGCTGCATCTCCGGCGTGTTCGCCCGCACCATGTCGGTGTCGACGGTCCCCGGCGCCATCGCGTTCACGCGGATGCCGTGCGGCGCGAGCTCGGCTGCGGCGGCGCGGGTGTAGGAGAGCAGCCCGGCCTTGCCGATCCCGTACATGGACACCCACGACGAGAACATGAACGCCGCGCCGGAGATCACGTTGAGCACCGCCGCGTGCTCGCTGCGCTTCAGGTGCGGCAGCGCCTCCTGCACGAGGAACACGGGGCCACGGAGGTTGACCCCGAGCGACTTCTCCCACGCCTCGGGCGTGTACTCGCCGATCGGCTGGGCGAGCGCGTTGGCCGCGTTGTTGACCACCACGTCGATGCCGCCGAACTCCTCGACCGCGCGGTCGACGAGCGCGGCGAGCGCGTCGAGGTCGCCCATGTGCGTCGGCACCCCGATGGCCTCGCCGCCCATGTCGCGCAGGTGCCGCTCGGTCTCCTCGCAGGCCTCGGGGCGGCGGCTCGCGACGACCACCTTGGCGCCGGCCGCGCAGTAGCCCTCCGCGAGCGACCGCCCGATCCCCCTGGTGCCGCCGGTGACCACGACCACCCGACCGGTCATGTCGAACAGCGACTGCAGCTTGGTTGCGTCCACCCCGTGACCCCCTGTGCGCCGGCGCCCCGTGCGGCCGGGAGCGTAGCGGCCGGCCGGCGAGTAGATTGACTCCGTCAAGTAAGTCGACGCTAGCGAACGGGGGCGACGTGGGGGAAGCGACGGACACCGCATCCGAGGACCTGGTGCTGCTCGAACGTCCCCGGCCCGAGGTCGCGGTCCTGACCCTCAACCGGCCGGAGGTGCTCAACGCGTTGTCGTGGCGCCTCGTCGACGCGCTGCACGACGCGCTCGACGAGCTGCAGCTCGACAACGCCTGCCGCGTCGTCGTGCTCACCGGCGCGGGTCGCGGCTTCTGCTCCGGCCTCGACCTGACCGACACGGGCGCGGCGTCGACCGCGGCGGGGACCCGGGGCCCGCGCGCCGGCATGCTCTCCCAGGAGCGGATCGCCGAGCTGCCGATCAAGCTGCGCCGCCTCCAGCAGCCGGTCATCGCCGCGGTGAGCGGCGTCGCCTACGGCGGCGGCATGGCGCTGTCGCTCGCGTGCGACATCCGCGTGGCGTCGGAGTCGGCGCGCTTTTGCACGCAGTTCATCAAGGTCGGCATCGGCGGGTGCGACATCGGGATCAGCTACACGCTGCCCAAGCTCATCGGTGCCTCCCGGGCCTTCGAGCTGCTGCTCACGGCGCGCCCGGTCCAGGCGGAGGAGGCCGAGCGCATCGGGCTCGTGTCCGAGGTCGTGCCCGACGCGCGGGCGCGTGCGCTGGAGCTCGCGGACCTCATCTGCGACCACAGCCCGTTCGGCGTGGTGATGACGAAGGAGGTGATGTGGGCGAACCTCGATGCCGCCAGCCTCGAGCAGGCGATCCACCTCGAGAACCGCACGCAGATCCTCGCGTCGACCGGCGGCGAGATCGCCGAGGCCGCCGCGGCGTTCATGGAGAAGCGCAAGCCCGACTGGTCACGGGCCGCCCCGGGCAGGAGTTGGACCTGAGGCCCCCGCACCTGCACGAGGCACGGGTGTGAGGCTGCGGCGGTTCGAGGGCCGGCGCGCGCTGGTCACCGGCGCGAGCCGCGGGATCGGCGCGGCCATCGCCGAGCGCCTCGCCGCCGAGGGCGCGCACGTCGTGCTCACCGCCCGCACCCTGGAGCGCTCGGGGTCGCTCCCCGGCAGCCTCGAGGAGACCGCGGCCCGCCTCGCGGCGCACGGCGGGCGCGTGGGGGTCGTCGCCGCGGACCTGGCGGACCCCGAGGACCGGGCCAGCGTCGTGCCGGCGGCCGAGGAGCGGCTCGGCGGGCACGTCGAGATCCTCGTCAACAACGCCGCGGCCGCGATCTTCCGACCGCTGCTCGAGCTGTCGCACAAGCGGCGCGCGCTGATGCTCGAGGTGAACGTGCACGCGCCGCTGGAGCTCGCCGCGGCGGCGGTGCCCGGGATGCGTGCGGCGGGGGAGGGCTGGATCGTCAACCTCGTCAGCGGGGCCGCGGCGCTCCGGCCGGGCCCGCCCTTCGAGCAGGGCGCCAAGGGCACCGCGACCGCCTTCTACGGCGCGTCGAAGGCGGCCCTGGTCCGGCTCACCAACGGGCTCGGCGCCGAGCTGCACGGCACCGGCATCCGGGTGAACGCCCTGCGACCGCGCGCCGCGGTGCTGACCGAGGGCGCTGCCGAGCTCATGGGCGACCGGCTCGACCCCGCCAAGGTCGAGCGGGTGGAGGAGGTGGTCGAGGCGGTCACCGCCCTCTGCGCGTGCCCCGAGGAGGTCACCGGTCGGGACCTCGTCAGCCTCGACCTGCTGGAGCGGTGGGGGCTGTCGGTGCACGGGCTCGACGGCCGCGCACCCTGAGGGCCAGGTACCGGCCGCGGGGCGCGGCGCCACCGCTCGGCGAGGTGTTCCGCAAGGAGCTGGCGTGCCGCTTCGAGGAGTCCATCGGGCTCGTCGAGGAGCTGACGGGCCGACGGCTCGACCACTGGCGCCGCTGACCGCGGCAGCAGCGCTCAGGACTCGAGCCAGCCGTCCGGGCCGGCCCGCAGCCGGGTGCCGCGCTGGTGGAGGCGGACCACCGTGCCGTGCTCGTCGGACCGCACCTGCACGAGGTCGCACCGCTGCGTCGCCGCCCACGGGCCTCGGCGCTGCGCCCCGTGCTCCTCCGGTGGCACGAGCCCGGTCAGCGGGTCGAGCACCCGCCCGTCGTCGGAGATCTCGCACACCAGGGTGTCGCCGTCCTCGCTCCACACCCGCAGCACGGCTCGGCCGCCGCCCACCAGGGCGCTCTCGTCCGCGACCTCCATCGCGGCGAGGGCGAGGCCGCGCAGCTCGTCGGCCCACAGGCCGGCCTCGGCGCCGCGCCGCGCGACCGTGCGGGCGACGTCGTGCACCGTGCTGGGCCCGAACGCGAGCACCTCCGGGGTCGTCCCGGGCGGGGGCAGCGGCGCCTGCAGGATGGTGCCCTGCGATGCCAGCGCGCGGTCGTTGCGGCGACGTCGCCCGCCGCTGCGCAGGTACGGGTGGCTGCGGCAGCCGTGCTGGAGCACCTGCCGGGGGAGCGCGTCGAGATCGTAGGCGCACAGGAGCCACACGCCGTCGGCGTCACCGAACGCCCGGTCGACGAGGAGCTCCTGGTGCTGGCGCTCGAGCAGCTCGACGGGACGGGCCCCTTCCCAGGTCGGCTCGGCCACGACCCGCAGCGGCTGTCCCGACCCCAGGCGTGCCGCGATGAGCTCGTGGTACCACGGGATCGCCATCGCGGGGTTCCTGGTCGAGCTCGGCCCGATGAGGTGCACCCGGCGGGCGTCCCGCCCGAGCCGGTGGCGGATCGGCTCGAACCGCTCGCGGGGGAGGGCGGCGATCACCACCTCGTCGGCGTCGAGCCCGTCCGCGAGGAACTGCGCCACCCCCTCGACGTACTCCGCGCCGCCACGGTGGGCGAACGCCTCGTGCCGGAACCCCTTCGGCCCGGACGGGTCGTCCTCCCGGTCGAGGGCGGTCAGCGCTGCGTCCACGGTCGGGAACACCGGCGGCACCTCCAGATCGGGGCGGGCCTCGTGGAGGATCGCCCGGGTCCGGTCCACCTCGGGCGAGACCAGCACGACGTCCTCCGGTGCGTCCCATGCGACGGCCATGCGGAACGCGACGCGCTCGTCGAGGTCGCCCATGTCGCTGAGGTCGACGACGACCACCTCCGGGGGCTCCCGCCGCGCCCTGGCGATCGCAGCCGCCAGGCGCCGGACCGACCACCGGCCGACGGGCCGCTGCAACCGCAGCACCACGTGCCGATCGGCGCGACCCACCTGCGCTGGCATGCCGCCTCCTCGCTCGGTTCCCTGTGGGGCGCGCCTCATTCCCCCCGGTGCCGCACCTCACACCTGACACCTGGTGCCCGGCCGGCGGCGGACCAGCACACGTGCGCGCCGTGGGAGAGACTGTGCGCATGGAGACCAGACCGACCGTCCGATCCGTCGAGCCGCCCTCCTACCGCCACGTGCTCGTCCCCCTGGACGGGTCGCGGTTGTCGGAGGCGGCGCTCCCGGTCGCCGAGGCGCTGGCAGCGCGCTTCGGGGCCGAGCTGGTGGCCGTGTCGGTCGCCGCGCCGCTGTACGTCGAGGAGACCCGCGAGCTCGCATCGGCCCGCCTGGACGACGCGTGGAAGGAGCGGCTGCGCGTCGTGGAGGGGCACGAGGTCGCGCCGGCCATCGCCACCCTGGCGGACGAGCTCGGCGACACGCTGCTCTGCCTGTCGAGCCACGGCAGGGGACGTGTCGGCGGCGCGGTGATCGGGTCGATCGCCCGGGAGATCCTCGAGACGACGGGCGCTCCGGTCGTGGCGGTCGGCCACGGCGTGCAGGAGCGGTTCGTCGACGGGGACGTCCGCCTGTTCGGCACCGGTCGCCTGGTGGCCTGCGTGGACGGCGGGCCCGACTCCGAGCAGGTCCTGCCCCACGCCGCGGGCTGGGCGTCCGCGCTGGGCCTGCGCCTCTCGGTCATCACCGTCGCCGAGCCGATCCCGCCGCCGATGCGGGAGGACAAGCCGTGGCACCGGCACCACGGCCCCGACCGCGACGCCGATCACTACATCGAGGAGCTGCGGGAGCGCTGGAAGCCCGTCGCGCCGGACCTGACCGCCACGGCGGTGTACGACCCGATCGGCCCCGGTCGTGGCCTCGAGGCGCACCTCGAGGGCAACCCCGCCGACCTCGTCGCGGTGACCACGCACGCCCGCTCGGGGCTCGAGCGGGTGCTGCTCGGCGCCGGTGCGGCGAACATCATCCAGCACTCGCCGGTGCCGGTGCTGGTGGTCCCGCTGGAGGGCTAGCGACGCCTCCCGTGCTCGCGTTGGCAAGCGAAGGTTTGCTACGGTGAGCACCCGGGAAGGAGCGGGACCTCGAGCAGATCGGAGCTCGCATGGTGACCCCAACCCACCACCCTGACCGACGAGGTCGATGGCGCCGCGCCGCACGGCGCCGGGCGTGCGAACCGCTGCTGCTGTGCGGCTGCACCGCGGAGGTGCTCTGCGACGAGTGCGCCCTGCCCACCTCGGGCGTGCTGGCGGCGTCCGTCGAGCGCTGACCCCGCGCCACCACGCGACGCGCCGTCCCGGTCACTTCAGTACGTCGCCGGTCACTTCACGATGTCGACCGTGCGGCACCCCAGCTCGGTGTCCTGGCCGGCACCGACGTTCTTCGCGTAGACGCAGACCGTCTGCCGGCCGGTTTTCGAGGTCGTGACCTCGGAGTTGAACCCGTGGTTCGGGCCCGCGTGCGGGTAGCCCCACGCGACGTCGTCACGGCGGCGGTTCGCGGCGATGGACCTGACCTCGGTGCCCGGCTCACCGCGGCGGCCCCCGATCACCACGTACGTGGTCACCGGGGTCGTCGGGGCGCTGGGATCCAACGCCCACCCGTGGACCCGGATCACCCCGCGGCGCGGTGAGCGCACCCACTCGTAGCGCCCGAACGGGTCCGGGCTCGCGACGGCCACGGTGCGGCAACCGAGCAGCGTGTCGGAGTGCGGGGCCCCGAGGTTCACCGCGTACGCGCAGACCTCCTGGCTGCCGTGGCGGGGGACGTCGAGCGTGGCGTCGAAACCGTGGTCGCCGCCCAGGGTGGGGTAGTTCGCCGCGATGTCGGGACGGGAGCCGCTCGCGGTCAGCACGTGGCGCTGCGCGCCGGCCGCCCCGGCCCTGCCGCCGACCCACAGGTGCACCGCGGTCGGTGCCGTCGGCGCGTCCGGGTCCGCCGTCCAGCCACGGGCGCGGATCCGGCCGGGAGCCGGGCTCGTCAGCGACTCGAACACGCCGAAGGGCGCGGGTCCCGCG
This sequence comes from uncultured Microthrixaceae bacterium, assembly GCA_965651815.1. Taxonomy (GTDB): domain Bacteria; phylum Actinomycetota; class Acidimicrobiia; order Acidimicrobiales; family Microtrichaceae; genus CBFGTJ01. The sequence goes on from CBFGTJ010000089.1 coordinate 11,098, forward strand.
GTGTACTTCGCGGTGTAGGTCGTGTCGGTCACGGGCGCGTGCACCACCTGGATGCGGCCACCCCCGTGCGCCCAACCCGTGAAGTAGTGGGTGGTGCCCCCGACCCGCTGCTCGAACGGCGCCTCCATCTGGACCTCGGAGTTGGCCACCCACCTGTGGGTGAACGGCGTGGGACGCTCCTCGAGGCCGCTCACCACCGAGAGGCCCGGAGGGTCGGTGCGGAAGGTCAGGCCCACCTCGATCGGGTCGATCCGGCGGACGACCCGGGTGCTCGCACCCGCGGCGTCGGTCGCGGTGAGGCGGAACTCGAGGTACGACGGTGCCTCGTGGTCGAGCGCCGCGACGGTGCCGCCCGCCACGCCCGACGGGTTGACCAGCGGGTGCTCGTGGCAGGCGCTCGGGCAGTGGGCGATCACGACCTCCCACGACAGCCGTGAGGCCGGCAGCACCCCGTCCTCGGCATCGGTGGCGTGCCCCGAGAAGCTGATCAGGTCGCCGGCCTTCCACCTCGCCGACGCCACCGGCGTGTCGATCACCGGGACGGGCGGAGTGTTGGGCGCGCCCTCGACCACCGGACCCACCATCGCCGAGTCGACCTTGTGCGACCCGCTGGCGTTGGAGGCGGTGACCCGGAGCCTGAGTCGCATCCCCTCGTCGGCCAGCTGCGGCGTGTACGTGGCGCCGGTGGCGCCCGCGATGTCGCGGCAGGTCGCGCCCGCGCCGGTCCCGCACCGCTGCCACTGCCGGGCGTGCGACGACGCGCCGCTCCACGCGCCGAGGTTCGCGGTGAGCGGGCGGCCGACCTCGGGGACCCCCGACACGGTCGGCGGTGAGGTGTTCGTCGGCGCACCCGCGACGGTCACCGTGATCGCCACGCCGCTGCTCGTGGTCGACAGCTCGCCGTCGCTGACCATGACGCGGGCGAGGTGGGTGCCGCCGACGGTGTAGGGCACCGTGGGCGAGACGCCGGTCGCGTCGCCGAACGTGCCGTTGTCGTCGACGTCCCAGGAGTACGTGAGCCCGTCGCCGTCGGGATCGTGGGACCCGGACGCGTCGAGCCGGACGGCCAGCGGGGCGTTGCCCGAGGTCGGGCTGGCGGACGCGGTGGCCACGGGGGCGCGGTTCGTGCCGGCGTACGAGACGCGGTGCACCGTGCCGAACGCGATGTTGACCCAGAACAGGTCGCCCGTGGTCGGGTCGACCTCGAGGTCCACCGGGTAGGGGTTCGCCGAGTCGTCGACGAAGGTGCGCGCCGTCGAGGGATCGGGCAGGCCGTCGGTCCCGGCCCGCATCACCCAGATGCAGTTGCGGGAGTTGTCGGCGACGAACATCGCGCCGTCGTAGCTCGCCGGGTAGCCGCCGCCCTCGTAGAACTCGACGCCCGACACCGAGGAGCCCTCGGCGATCGAGGTGCACGTGTCGGCGGCGCCCAACAGCTCGTCGTGGTCGTACGCGAACCACGGTGGGGTCGCCGGGTCCACCACGTCGTCGTAGAGCTCCATGCACATGTCGAGGTACCGGTAGCCGGACAGCTTCCCGGGGCCCTCGTTGCACGGCCACCCGAAGTTCCGG
>CBFGTJ010000090.1:0-12652 GCA_965651815.1 uncultured Microthrixaceae bacterium
TGCTCGTCAACGGCAGCCAGGGCATCGCGGTGGGCATGGCGACGAACATCCCGCCCCACAACCTCGGAGAGGTGATCGACGCGACGATCCACCTGCTCGACCACCCCGACGCCACCCCGGACGACCTCATGGAGTTCGTGAAGGCCCCGGACTTCCCGACGGGCGCGCAGATCATGGGCCGGGCGGGGCTCACCTCGGCGTTCCGGACCGGGCGAGGCTCGATCAAGCTGCGCGCCCGCGCGGAGATCGAGGAGAACCCCCGCGGCGGCGAGCGGATCGTCGTGACGGAGATCCCGTACCAGACCTCCGTCGAGCAGATCGAGGAGAAGATCGCCGAGCTCGCCAACGCCCGGGTGATCGACGGCGTGCGCGAGCTGCGCAACGAGCGCTCCCGGGGCGAGACGCGGCTCGTGATCGAGCTCAAGCGCGACACCCCCGCCAACGTCCTGCTCAACAACCTCTACAAGCACACGCCGATGCAGACGACGTTCGCGGTGAACTTCGTCGCGCTGGTCGACGGGGTGCCGCGGACGCTCAACCTGCGCGAAGCGCTGGAGCACTACGTCGCGCACCAGGTCGACGTCATCACCCGGCGTTCACGGTTCCGCCTCGACAAGGCCCAGCGCCGCGCCCACATCGTGGAGGGCTTCCTCAAGGCGCTCGACCTGATCGACCAGATCATCGCCGCGATCCGCGCCTCGGAGGACCGGTCCTCGGCGATCACCACGCTGCAGGCCGCGCCGTTCGAGTTCTCCGAGATCCAGGCGACCGAGATCGTCGACATGCGCCTCTCGACGCTCACCCGCCTCGGGCGGGAGCGCCTCGAGGAGGAGATGGAGCAGCTCCGAGCCACGATCGCCGAGCTGGAGGCGATCCTCTCCGACGACGCCCGCCTGCGCGGGGTCATCAAGGACGAGCTGGCCGAGATCCGCGACGAGTTCGCGACGCCGCGGCGCACGACCATCGAGCACGACGACGGCGACTTCGAGATCGAGGACCTCATCGACGACGAGGAGATCGTCGTCGTGCTGACCGAGCGCGGCTACATCAAGACCGTCGCGGCGGACGCGTTCCGCTCCCAGGCCCGCGGCGGCCGGGGCATCACGGGCACCAAGCTGAAGGACGAGGACTTCGTCACCCACATGGTGCACACCTCGGCGCACGCCTACCTGCTGTTCTTCTCCAACCGCGGCAAGGTCTACCGGCTCAAGGCGCACCGGATCCCGATGCGGGAGCGGACCGCGCAGGGCCTCGCGCTGGTCAACCTGCTGCGGCTCCAACCCGACGAGCGCATCCAGACGATCATCGACACGCGGGACTACGAGACGCACCGCTACCTGTTCTTCGTGACCCGCAACGGGGTCGTGAAGAAGACGATGTTCAACGCCTACGACAACTCCCGCCAGGACGGGCTGATCGCCCTCCACCTGCGGGAGGGCGACGAGCTCGTGCGGGTGATCCCGACCTCCGGCGAGGACGAGATGCTGCTCGTGTCGGAGTCCGGCCAGGGCATCCGCTTCGCGGAGACCGACGTGCGGCCGATGGGCCGCAACGCCGCCGGCGTGCGCGGCATGAAGCTGCGCGAGGGCGACCGCGTGGTCGGCGCGGGTGCCGTGAGCGAGGGCACCTACCTGCTCACCGTCACCGACGCCGGGTACGGCAAGCGCACCCCGGTGGAGGAGTTCTCGCGGCAGGGCCGCGGCGGGCAGGGCGTGCGCGCCCACAAGCTCCACGCGGATCGCGGTCGGGTCGTCACCGGCCTGCTCGTCGACGACGGCGACGACGTCATCCTCATCAACGACGCGGGCGTCGTCATCCGCACCGCCGTCGACAGCATCTCGGTGCAGGGCCGCTCGGCGACCGGTGTGCGGGTGATGAACCTCGACGAGGAGTCGAAGGTGGTCGCCGTCGCGCGGGTGCTGCCCGACGATGACGATGACGATGACGACGGGGACGGCGCCGACGACGGCGGGGCCGCTGCAGCGGACGGTGCCTCCGCGGAGGGGACCGGGTCCGAGGGCGGCGAGGGTGCCGACGGCTCGGACGACGCCTGAGACCCGACGCGCACGGCGCGGCGACCGGGGCTCGGTGGCACCGGTGGTCGTGGCCGCGGTGCTGCTCGCCTGCCTGCTCGCCGCCGGGGTCGCCCGGGCCGGCGGCGCGGCGGTGCGCACCGCACGCGCGGGTGCCGTCGCGGACCTCACCGCGCTCGCGGCGGTCAGCTCTGGCCGGGCCACGGCGGAGCGGGTGGCCGCCAGGTCCGGCGCGACCCTGGTCGACCACGCGAGCCTCGGGGGCGCGGCGGTCGAGGTCGTCGTCGAGCTCGACGGGGTCCGCGCGGTCGCGGCCGCCGACGCGGTCGCCCAGCCGTCGCGCCGCTGACCACCGCCCACCGCTGCGCCAAGGCCCCGGGCCCCGACCGTTAGGATCGAACGGGTGACCACGACCCCCGACACGGCCGAGCCGGTCGACCCGCCCGACGACGAGGTCACGGGCACCGAGCCCTCGGCCGGGACGGACGAGGAGTCCACCGGGTCCAGCAACGGCACCGTGCGCCGGGTGCTGGGCTACCGGCGGCAGCGCTTCGAGGCGCGCAAGGTGCGGCGGCTGGTCCGGCACGTCGACCCGTGGTCGATGCTCAAGCTGTCGGTGCTGCTGTCGCTCAGCATGTGGCTGACCGTCCTCATCGCCGCGGTGGTGCTGTGGACCGTGGCGCGCAACGCGGGGACGATCGCGGACGTCGAGCGGTTCGTGAACTCGTCGCTCTCGCTGCAGGACTGGAAGCTCGACGGCGAGTTCATCTTCCGCCAGTTCGGGCTCGTGACCCTGCTGCTCGCCCTGGGCTTCGCCGCGGCGACGGTCGTCGCGTCGCTCGTGTTCAACCTGATCAGCGACATCATCGGCGGCGTGTGGATCTCGGTCATCGAGGAGGAGACCGCCAGGCCGGTGCCCGAGTCGAAACCCGGCGAGCAGCTCGGGTAGGCTGACTCGTCGCTGTCGGCCCGGATCGGGCCGGTGAGCGGGGCTATAGCTCAGTTGGTTAGAGCGCACCCCTGATAAGGGTGAGGTCGCTGGTTCGACTCCAGCTAGCCCCACAGCAGCCTGCCGCACGGTGGCCAGGAACGGGGCCCGGACGCGGCCCCGGAACGGGAAGGACGTCATGCGAGGTCTGCGTCGAGCGGCGGTCGCGGTGCTACTGGGCGGGTTGGTCGGTGCGGTCCTGCGCATCATCGGCACCGCCGAGACGCCGCCCCAGCGCGGCGGGTGGCGGGAGCTGCAGGGGCCGGACCTCCGGTGAGCAACCCCGCGGGCACCCCGGCACGGGGCCGGATCGCCGTCGTCGGCGCGGGCATCCTCGGCGTGCGCATCTCCCGGGAGCTCGCGACCACGGTCGCCGGCGAGGTCGCGCCGCCCGGGGGCGTGGTGCTGCTGACGCGGCGGCAGCAGCGCCGTGCGCAGCTCGCCGCGTCGTTCGGCGACTCGGTCCGCGTGGCGCTCGAGGGGGAGCGGCTCCCCGCCGACACCTCGGTGGTGGTCGTCGCCCTCGCCTCCGACGACCAGCCCGACGAGGTTCGTCGCCACCTCCGTGAGGGCCGCCACGTCGTGGCGACCGCGGACGACCCGGAGGTCGTGTCGGACCTGCTGTCGCTGGATGCCGAAGCGCGCTCGCGCGACCGCACCGTGGTGGTCGGTGCCGCGATGTCGCCGGGCCTGTCGTGCCTGCTCGCCCGGCACGGCGCGGCGGAGCTCGACCGGGTCGACGAGGTGCACGTCGCGCGCCACGGCGCCGCCGGCCCCGCGTGCGCCCGCCAGCGTCTGAAGGCGCTGCGTGGCTCGGGTGCGGACTGGCGCGACGGCGAGTGGGTGCGGCGTCCGGGGTTCTCCGGTCGGGAGCTGTGCTGGTTCCCCGACCCGGTCAGCGCGAAGGACTGCTACCGGGGGGCGCTCGCGGAGCCGCTGCTGCTCGTGCCGGCGTTCCCGGGGGTGCGGCGGGTCACCGCGCGCCTGGCGGCGAGCCGGCGGGACCGCGCCCTCGCCCCCTTCCCGGTCCTGGTGCCGCCGCCCACCGAAGGTGGCCTCGGCGCGATCCGCGTCGAGCTGCGCGGCGAGCTCGACGGCGCCCGCTCGAGCGTGGTGCTCGGCGCCCTCGACCGGCCCGCGGTCGCCGCGTCCGGCGTCGCCGCGGTCACGGCCCTCGAGCTGCTCACGGGCCGCCCGCGGCCCGGTGCGTACGGCCTCGCCTCGATCGGCGATCCGTTGCCGCTGCTGCGGGAGCTCGCCCGGCGCGGGGTCCGCGCGGCCCGGTTCGAGGGCGCGGAGGGCAGCGGTGTCGCGGCCTCCCGCAGCCCCTCCTGAACTGACCCGAGAAAATACAACGGAAAGTGTTCAGTTCGGCGGCCCACCTGCCGAAGAATCTCACGCAGAGTGAAAATCCGCCGCTGGGTGGCGGACCATGGCGGGACCGGAGCGAACTTTTCCGAGATTTTTCGGAAATTCGCTCAAGTTCGTCGCGCCCGCGCGCCGATGACCCTCCTGGCCGACTGGCCAGGAGGAGAACAACGTCATGGGTGCTGTGACCACGACCGAACTGGGCGACGACCGGATGGCGACCGGTCACCCCGCCGACACCGACGCGACGTCACCCCTTCCCGAGGGGCCCCTGTCGCAGGAGGAGATCACCCGCCTGATCGAGGAGCACCTGCCCCTCGTGAACCACGTGGTGTTCCAGGTGGCGGTGCACTTCCCGCGGCACGTCGACCGCGACGAGCTCGCCCGTGCGGGCGCGCTCGGCCTCGTGGAGGCGGCTCGCCGCTACGACGAGGCGCGCGGCGTGCCCTTCAACCGGTTCGCCGCCCAGCGCATCCGCGGCGCCATCATCGACGGCGTGCGCGCGGCCGACTGGGCCCCCCGGTCGGTGCGGGCGCTCGCGCGGCGTCTCGACGCGGTCGAGCAGTCGCTCGCGACCCGGCTGGGCCGCGTGCCGTCGCTGTCGGAGACCGCGCAGGAGCTCGGCGTGTCCCGGGCGGAGCTCGAGCGCATGCGCGACCGGCTCTTCCGCTCGGTGATCCTCGCGTTCGACTCGCTCGCCGGTGACTCCGACGACGAGGAGCTCACGCTCATCGACGTGCTCACCGACGAGAGCGTGCTCGAGCCGTCCGAGGAGCTCGAGCAGCGGGAGCTGCACGCGTACCTGCGCGACGCGGTCGCCCTGCTGCCCGAACGGCACCGCCTCGTGGTGGTCGGCTACTTCCTGGAGGAGCGCACCTCCCAGGAGCTCGCCCGGTTCCTCGGTGTCACCGAGTCCCGGGTGTCCCAGATGCGCAGCGAGGCGATCGCCATGCTGCGGGACGGCATCGAGGCGCAGTTCGTGCCGCCGGAGGAGCGGCAGACCGACGACAGCCTGGTCGCACGCCGCCGCGCGAAGTACGCCGCGTCGATCGCGGGGGCGTCCGAGTGGGCGCAGCGGATCTCCGCTCCCGCCGACGGCGGCGCTGCCCTGCTGCCGACCGTCTGAGTCCCGGAGGTGCGGGGCTGGCGGTCGCCGCCCCGCACCTGTGAGACTCGTTCTCATGTCGGATCGGGCGCCGGCCATCCGCGCCGAGGGACTCCTGCTCGCGCACGGTCCGCACGTCGCGCTGCGCGACGTCACCGTCGAGGTGCCACGCGCCTGCTCCGTGGCGGTGATCGGGCCCAACGGCAGCGGCAAGTCCAGCCTGCTGGACGCCGTGTCGGGGCTGCTCGCTCCCGCCGCGGGCGTCCTCGAGGTGTTCGGCGCGCCGCCCGGCCGGGCCGAGGTCGCCTACGTGCTGCAGCGCACCGACGTGCCGCCCCACCTGCCGCTCACCGTGCGTGAGGTCGTGACGATGGGGCGCTACCGCAGCACCGGGCTGGTGGGCCGGCTCGGCCGCAGCGGCAGGGAGGCGGTCGACGCCGCGCTCGAGCGGGTGGGCATGCTCGACCAGGAGGACCGCCAGCTGCAGGACCTCTCCGGCGGCCAGCGCCAGCGGGTCCTCATCGCGCAGGGCCTCGCCTCCGACGCGGAGCTGCTGCTGCTCGACGAGCCCATGACCGGGTTGGACCTGCCGTCGATGCAGCGGGTCCTCGAGCTGGTCGACGAGGAGCGCGACCGCGGCAGGACCGTGGTGTACAGCACCCACGACCTGGAGGAGGCCGCACGCGCGGACCTGGTGCTGCTGCTCGCGGGGCGACTCGTCGCCGCGGGCCCGCCGTCGCGGGCCCTCTCCGAGGAGCACCTGGTCGACGCCTACCGGGGGCGCCTCGTCGACGTCGCGGGGCTCGCCGTCCTCGACGAGCCCCACCACCACGGGCCGCACCCCCACCAGGAGCACGAGCGGCGGGGGAGCGGTCGGGGATCCCGCTGACCGGCGGTGCTCAGGGGGCCAGCAGCTCCACGAGCCGTCGGTGGAACCGGCCGTTCGACGCGATCGCGCTGTACACGCCATCGGCGCCGAGCCGCTCGGAGCCGTCGCGGGCGGTGAGCGTGCCGCCCGCCTCGGGCACGATCACCGTGAGCGCCGCGATGTCCCACCAGGCGAGCACCGGGTCGAACATCGCCTCGGCACGCCCGGACGCGACGAGCGCGTAGCCGTAGGCGTCGCCCCAGGTGCGCAGCTCGAGGCCCGCGGACTGGACCCGATCGAACATGGCAGTGGTCCACTCGTGGAACCCGGTGCAGCACAGGTAGGCGCCGGCGAGGTCGCCCCGGTCCGACACCGAGACCCGGGTGCCGTCGAGGTAGCAGCCCAGTCCCCGGCCGGCGTAGACGGTCTCGCCCAGCGCCGGCAGGTTGATCACCCCCACGGCCGGGCCGTGCTCGTCCTCGACGTACAGCAGGTTCGAGTAGGTGCCCACACCGTGGGTGAACGCCTTGGTGCCGTCGATCGGGTCGATCACCCACCGGCGGGTCGAGGTGCCGACGACGTCGTCCTCCTCCTCGCCGACGATCGAGTCGTCGGGGTACGCCTCGGCGATCATCTCGCGCAGCAGCCGCTCGGCCGCCCGGTCGGCGTGGGTGACCGGCGTGCCGTCGCCCTTGGAGTCCACGGTCAGCTCGGCGTGGTTGAACCACCCGAGGGTCAGCTCACCCGCGGCACGGGCGAAGCCGACCGCCTGTTCCATCAGCGCGTGATCCACGTCGGTCATGCACCGAGTCTCGCGTGGGCGGCGGGGCCTGACATGATGCGGGCACCCCCGAGCGAATCCCGGAGCAACGAGTGGATCTACGGAGCATCCTCGACCTGCGCGCTGAGGACGTCGACGCGTTCGTCGGCGTCGGTCCCCGCTACCCCTGGGGCGGCCTCTACGGCGGACAGATCGTCGCCCAGGCGCTGCGCGCCGCGGCGCTCACGGTCGACAGCGAGCTGTACGTGCACTCGCTGCGGGCGTACTTCATCCGCCGGGGCGACCACGACGAACCGGTCCGCTACGAGGTGGACCGGATCCGGGACGGGCGGTCGTTCTGCACCCGACGGGTCGTCGCCCTCCAGGAGGTGGGCGCGATCCTGAACCTCGAGGCGAGCTTCCAGCGGCCCGAGGAGTCCGAGGACGTGCGGCCGATCGCTCCCCCGGCCGACCTGCCCGACCCGGAGGAGCTGGTCAGCGACTCGTGGAGCCCGGTGTTCCAGCGGGCCTTCATCCCGCCCGAGTACACGCCCGCGTCCGGTCGCGAGGGCACCGGGCGGGCGGTGGCGTGGATGCGGGTCTCGCAGGACCTCACCGACGACGCCATCGAGCACGCCGGGGGCCTCGCCTACCTCTCCGACGACCTGCCCACCGACGCGGTGGTGCGGGCGCACCCGGTGCGGTCGGAGAGCACCGAGGTGCTGCACAAGGTGCTGTTCACCGCGAGCCTCGACCACACGATCTGGTTCCACCGCCCGTTCCGGGCCGACGAGTGGCAGCTGCACGACTTCTCGTGCCACTCGTTCGTCGGCGGGCGCGGCCTGTCCCTCGGGCACGTCTTCTCCCGGGACGGCACCCACCTCGCGACGATCGCGCAGGAGGTGCTGCTGCGCGACACCCGGAAGCGGCGCTGACCCGTCCGGCCTGCTGACCGGTCCGGCCCGACCCCGGGGATCGCTGCGCTGGCAACGACCCGGGTGGATCCGGCACCATGCTCGCCATGCGGGCGGGGCAGCGCAGGGGGCCGGGACGATGGCGAGGGGTGCGACGCCGCGCGGGCGGCCGGCCGTCGCGGCGGGCAGCCTGGTTGCTGCTGGCCGCGGTGGCGGCGGTCGCCGGGTGCACGCCGGCGCCGGGCGCGTCACCGCCGGGGCAGCGTCACGCCGAGGCGGACCGGCCGCGACCCGTCGTGATCGTGCCGGGGTTCGAGCTGCTCTGCGTGTCCGAGCGCACGGACTGGGACCGTTGGCGGGACGCGTTCGTCGAGCGGGGCCTCCCCAGGGACCACGTCGTGGTCGCCTTCTACGACACCTGCCAGCCGAACCGGACCACCGCCGCGTTCCTGGGCCGGACCGTCGACGACCTGCTCGCCCGCACCGGCGCCGACCGCGTCAACGTGGTGGCGCACTCGATGGGCGCCATCTCCACCCGGTGGTGCATCCGCTTCGGGACCTGCGCCGGGAAGGTCGCCGAGGTGGTCACCCTCGCCGGCGCGAACCACGGCACCGTCTGGGCCGAGGCGTGCGGGCTGCTGTTCTGGTCCCGGTCGTGCCCCGACCTGGCACCGGGGTCCGCGATGCTCGAGCAGCTGAACACCGACGAGGCACCCGAAGGGGTGCGCTGGGAGACGTGGGTGTCGGTGTGCGAGCTCGTGATCGTGCCGCGGGAGTCGGCCTTCCTCGCGGGTGCGGTCAACCACGACCTGACCGACGAGTGCGTCGACCACTCCGGCTGGAAGCGTCACCGGCCGACGATCCGGGCGGTCACCGAGCGGCTCGTGCCCCGGCCGGCGGGGTCCGGGAAAGCTGTTGCGTCCGTGACCCCGTCGGCCCGTACGCTCTGAACCCGTGCCAGCTGTCGTCGCGGAAGGACTCGCCAAGCGGTTCGGGGACACCGTCGCCCTGCGGGGGGTGGACCTCGAGATCGAGCGCGCCACGATCCTCGGCGTGCTGGGGCCGAACGGCGCGGGCAAGACCACGACCGTGCGGATCCTCACCACGCTGCTCAAGCCGGACGAGGGGCGCGCGTTCGTCGACGGGATCGACGTCGTCGCCGACCCCCGTCGCGCCCGGGCGCGGATCGGCCTGACCGGCCAGTACGCCGCGGTCGACGAGCGGCTGAGCGGGTTCGAGAACCTGCAGCTCGTGGGCCGCATGTTCCACCTGCACGCCCGCGAGGCGCGCCGGCGCGCACGTGAGCTGCTCGACCGGTTCTCGCTCACCGACGCCGGCGACCGGGTGGTCAAGGGCTACTCGGGCGGCATGCGCCGCCGCCTCGACATCGCGATGAGCCTCATCGCCGAGCCGTCCGTGCTGTTCCTCGACGAGCCGACCACCGGGCTCGACCCGCGGAGCCGGCTCGAGATGTGGGAGGTCATCGACCGGCTGGTCGAGGACGGCACGACCACGCTGCTGACCACCCAGTACCTCGACGAGGCGGAGCGCCTCGCGGACGACATCGCGGTGATCGACCGGGGCACGGTGATCGCGCGGGGCACCGCGTCGGAGCTCAAGGCGCGCAGCGGCGGCGTCCGGGTCGAGGTCACGCTGAAGGACCCGAACCAGCTGGGCCGGGTCCCCGAGCTGCTCGGCGACTACCGGCTCGACCAGGTGTCCGAGACGATCGACCCGGCGGCGTCGATGGTGACCGTCCCCGTCCGGGGCAGCGACGGGATCGTGCCGGCGGTCGTCCGCTCCCTGGACCTCGCGGGGATCGAGGTGCTCGACGTGGTCGTGCGCCGCCCCACCCTCGACGACGTGTTCCTCGAGCTGACCGGCCACCGGGCCGAGGAGCAGGACGGCGAGGACGCCGACTCCGACACCGACGCGACGGGAGGGACTCCACGATGACCGCGAGCGTCGCTGCCGGGGCGCCCACCCGGCCGGGTGCGCACGAGGTGCCGACCGGGCCCGTGTGGTTCCTGCGCGACACCTGGGCCGAGGCGAGCCGCCACCTCATCGCGACCATCCGCAACCCCGACCTGCTCGTGTTCGCCGCGATCCAGCCGGTGATGTTCGTCGTGCTGTTCGTCTACGTGTTCGGCGGCGCGATCCAGGTGCCGGGCTTCGCCAGCTACGAGCAGTTCGTGCTGCCGGGCATCTTCGCCCAGACGGTCCTGTTCGGCTCCGCGTTCACCGGCATCGGGATCGCCGAGGACATGAGCAAGGGCTTCATCGACCGCCTGCGGTCGCTGCCGATGCACCAGTCCGCGGTGCTGGTCGGGCGCACCGTGTCGGACCTGGTCCGCAACGTGTTCACCTTCGTGATCATGCTGGCGGTCGGGCTGCTGGTGGGCTTCCGGCTCGAGGGCGGCATCGTCGACGCGGTGATCGCGACGCTGCTGCTGCTCGCGTTCGCGTTCGCGTTCAGCTGGATCCAGGCGCTGATCGGCCTGTCGGTGCGCTCGGTCGAGGCCGCGAACAGCGCCGGGTTCATCTGGATGTTCCCGATGACGTTCGTGTCGTCGGGCTTCGTGAGCCCCGAGACGATGCCGGACTGGCTGCAGCGGGCCGCCGAGCTCAACCCGTTCTCGATCGTGACCAACGCGACGAGGGCGCTCTACAACGGGCACGACCCCGGGGCCGACCTGTGGTGGTCGGTGTTCTGGGCGGTCGCGATCACCGCCGTGTTCTCGCTGCTCGCCTTCCGGAAGTTCTCCTCGACGTCCCGCTGATCCCCGGGCGTGCGTCAGGTGGAGCGCCGGCCGAGGACCAGGTAGAGGATCGGGCCCACCGGCTGGACCAGCGAGACGAGGCGCCAGATCCACTTCGGTCCGCGGACCTCGTCGGCCGACCGCTTGGACAGGTCCCGCATCGCCACCGCGGTGAGGGCGAGCTCGACCAGGGAGCCGACGACCACGGCGACCTTGGCCGGCGTGGACAGGTCGGACCACTTCTTCTTCTTCTGCGCCATCGCCGGCAGCGTACCGGCGTCAGCGGTGCGACAGGTCAGAGGTGCGACAGGACGGCCGCGGCGAACTGCTCGGGTGCCTCGAGCATCGGGTAGTGACCGACGCCCTCGAGCAGGTCGACGCGCAGGTGCGGGACCCGCTCCGCGAGGCGCTCGGGCATCGCCGCCACCGCGATCGGGTCCTCGGCGCCCCACACCACCCCGAGCGGGGTGGGGTGGTCCTCGATGGCGCCGGTGTAGCGGCGTTCCTCGGCGCGGCGGTCCTCCAGGTAGCGGATGGTGCGGGCGAGGAGCCGCTGGCCGTCGTTGCGGCGCAGCAGCTCCCACTGCGCGGCCAGCTCCTCGCGGGGCGCGGCGTCCGGCGACGCGAGCGTGTTCGCGAGGCTGGTCACGTAGCCCTCTTCCTGGACCAGGTCCGCCGCCTCGTCGGGCAGGGACAGCAGCAGCTGCTGGCCGGTCGTCAGCTGCGCGAGGTCGAGGTAGATCGACCCGTTGGTCAGCACCCGGCGCCGCACCTGGAACCCGAGGTGGCCGGCGAGGTCTCGTGCCAGCAGCTCGCCGCCGACGCTGTCGCCCATGTCGTGGGTGAGCAGGTCGACGGTGCCGAGGCCCAGCGCCGTGGCGACGTGCTGGGTCGTGTCCGCCTGGAGGTGGATGCCGTAGCGGCGGTCGGGCTTGTCGGAGAGGCCGAAGCCGAGCTGGTCGAACAGGACGACGCGGCGACGCCGGGCGAGTTCGTCGAGCACGAGGCGGAAGTCGAACGAGCAGGTCGGGAACCCGTGGAGCACCAGCAGCGGTGGTGAGCCGTCGGGCTCGACCGCGGGCACGTCGCGCACGAAGACGCGGCCCGCGGGCGTGTCGAGGTGGGTGCCCGACCGTTCCCAGTCGTCGACGAGCGCAGCGGCGGTCACGGGCGGGCTCACTTGTAGCGGATCACGCCGCGGATGTTGCGGCCCGCGTGCATGTCCTCGAAGCCCTGGTTGATCTCCTCGAGCGCGTACTCGCGGGTCACCATGCCCGCCAGGTCGAGCTGGCCGCTGCGGTACAGGTGCATGAGGCGGGGGATGTCCGAGCGCGGGTTCGCGGACCCGAAGATCGTGCCGACCAGCTGCTTCTCCATCAGCGTGAGGTCGCACAGCGAGATGTCGATCGACTGCTCGGACGCCGGGTGGATGTTGGTGACCACGACCCGGCCCCGCTTCGCGGTGAGCGACATGATCGGCGCGATCTGCGAGCCCTCGCCGGTGCCGACGCAGCAGATCACCTTGTCGCACATGCGGCCCCAGGTGATCTCGTTGATGAGGTCGTACGCCTCACCGATGCTCGGCGCGGTGTGCGTCGCCCCGAAGCCCATCGCCTGCTCCCGCTTGAACTCGACGGGGTCGATGGCGACGATGTGCCGCGCCCCGGCGAGCCGGGCGCCCTGCACCGCGGCGGCACCGATGCCACCGATGCCGATCACCGCCACGTTCTCACCGGGCTTGATGTCGGCCGCGTACACCGACGAGCCCCAGCCGGTCGTGACGCCGCAGCCGACGAGGCAGGCGAGCTCGAGGGGGATGTCGTCCTCGATCTTCACGCACGACATCTCGTTGACGAC
>CBFGTJ010000091.1:0-12344 GCA_965651815.1 uncultured Microthrixaceae bacterium
CATCGGCCCCAGCACGACCCCCTCGACCCAGGCCTCGAGCTCGGCGAAGCGCCGGAACCGCCGCCCGCCGTCGGGCAGCGCCTCGTGCTCGGCGCGGTAGACCGCGTCCCGGTACGGATCCGGATCGGGGGCGGGGCCGCGAGCGGACACGTCGCCGCCCTGCCTCAGCCGCCCCGCCCCAGGGCCCGCCGCCCGCCGAGGCCGTGGCGGGCGAGCGACGCCTCGCGCCCCGCCTGGCGGCCCGCACGCCGCCCCGTGGCCGAACGACCGCTCGACGCCCACGAGGACCGCACCCTGGGGTGCCGCCGCCGGAAGTCGCGCTCGACCTCCTCGGCGCGTGACGCGAGGACCAGCGCCGCGGACGGCGCCGTGCCGTCGGAGGCGCCGTTCGCCGTGGACCCGGCGCCACGGTCGCGCTCAGTGGCCGCGTCGCGGCGGTCGCGCTCGAGCCGCGTCGCGACCTCCTCGGCGAACCCGATGATGAAGCTGCGCCGCCACGACGCCGACTCCGACGCGGACAGCCCCCGTGGGCAGCGGGCGAGCATCGCGGAGGTGAGCTGCACCAACAGGCTGGTCACCAGCGTCTCGACCCAGCGCAGCTCGGAGGGGAACCCGACCACCGAAACCACCTCGGTGCGCCGCCCCGGCCCGCTGAGCAGCCGCACGGCGCGGCACCCGTGTGCGGTGGCGACCGAACCGATCAGCACCGCCTTCTGCGCCAGGTAGGGGGCGTGCACGACGAGCTGCAGCTCGTCGGGCTGCTCCCGGCCGCTGCGGTCCTCCCCCGCCCAGATCATCGCCTCGTCGATCGCCCAGCGGCTGATCAGCTCGGACGCCTTGGCGAAGAACGCCTCGGCCTCCTCGGGGTAGTCGGTGGCCTCGGCCTTCGCGAGCAGGCTGCGGATGGTGGCGAGGCGCTTGTCCTCGTCCGCGTGGCGCCGTCCGGTGCGGGGGGTGTCGGTCACGGGCGCCAGCCTCGCGCAGCGCCCCGACACCGACCACGGGCCGCGCTCCCCTTCCCCTCACCGTTCTGCGACGCGAGGTCCGGGTCCCCACCCCGATCTCGCGTCACAGAACGGGGAGGGAGGGGCGGGCGGGCGTCAGTCCAGGCTGGGGCGGGCAGGGAGCTCCTCGAACTCCGGGTCCCGCTGCTCCCCCTTCGCCGCGAACTCCTCCATCATGTCGGCAGGCTGGAACATGCCGGACTGCCACCCGGCGATGTGGCGGAGGCTGTCCGCGACGCTGTGGTCGCGTGCGTAGTTGATCGACTCCTTCGTCCCCCAGATCGCGAGCGGCGAGCGCCGTGCGATCCGCCCGGCGATCTCGAGCACGCCCTCGACGAGCGAGTCGTGGTCGTCGAAGACCCGGTTGACCAGCCCGACCTCCAGCGCCCGCTCGGCCGGCATCCGGTCACCGGTGTAGGCCAGCTCGCGGGCGATGCCCTCGGGGATGAGCTTCGGCAGCCGCTGCAGCGTGCCGACGTCCGCGGTCATCCCGATGTTGATCTCCTGGATGCAGAAGAACGCGTCCGCGCTGCAGTAGCGCATGTCGGCCGCGCAGACCATGTCGACCGCGCCGCCGATGCAACCGCCCTGGATCGCGGCGAGCACCGGCATCCGTGCCCGCTCCAGCGCCGTGAACGAGTCCTGGAGGTGCTGGACCATCATCCACAGCCGTGCCCGCTGGCGGCCGGTCTCGCTCACCCCGCCGCTCGAGGCCAGCGGCGACTCGCCGGTGAACACCGACAGGTCCATCCCTGCGGAGAAGTGCCGCCCCGTGGACGAGATCACGATCGCCCGGGCGGCGGCCCGGGCGTCGAGGTCCTCCACGATCCGCGGCAGCTCGGACCAGAACGCCGGGATCATCGTGTTGAGCTCGTCGGGCCGCTTCAGCTGCAGGTGGGCGACCTTGCCGGCGATGGAGACGTCGAAGCACTCGTACACGCGAGCGACGGTAACCGACCGCTCCCCTCTACGCTTCGCCGGCATGCACGGCGACGAACCCTCCCCCGCGCACCGGCTGCCGACGACGGTCGTGCCGAGGCACTACGAGCTCGAGCTCCGCCCCGACCTGGACGCCGCACGGTTCTCGGGCGAGGTGCGCATCCAGGTGGAGGTCACCGAGCCGACCCGCTCGGTGACGCTGCACGCGCTCGACCTGGAGCTCGACGAGGTCACCGTCACCTCGACCTCCGGGCACACCGACGGGATCGACGCGCAGCCCACCGTCGTCGCCGTGCCCGAGCACGAGCAGGTGCGCCTCGAGCTGCCCGGCGAGCTGCCCGTCGGCACCGCGGAGCTGCGGGCCAGGTTCCGTGGCGTGCTGAACGACCAGCTCGTCGGGTTCTACCGCTCGACGTTCACCACGACCGACGACGCCACCGGCGAGGAGGTCGAGCACGCGATCGCGGTCACCCAGTTCGAGTCGACCCATGCCCGGCGCGCGTTCCCGTGCTTCGACGAGCCGGCGTTCAAGGCGACCTTCGGCGTGACGCTGGTGGTGCGCCGCGACCTGTTCGCCGTGTCGAACGGCGCGCAGCTCGAGCGGGCCCCGGCCGAGGACGGGCTCGACCGCGTGCGCTTCGCGGACACGATCCCGATGTCGACCTACCTGGTCGCGTTCGTCGTCGGCCCGCTCGAGGCCACCGAGCCACGCATGGTCGAGGGCGTCGAGCGGCCGATCCCGCTGCGGGTGGTCCACCCGCCGGGGGCGGGGCACCTGTGCGAGTTCGCGCTCGACGTCGCGGACGCCGCGCTGCGGTTCTACGAGCGCTACTACGGGCTGCCGTACCCGGGCGACAAGGTCGACCTGGTGGCGGTGCCGGACTTCGCGTTCGGTGCGATGGAGAACCTCGGGTGCGTCACGTTCCGCGAGGTGCTGCTGCTCATCGACCCGGCGAGCGCGACCCAGCCCGAGCTCCAGCGCGTCGCGGACGTGATCAACCACGAGCTGGCCCACATGTGGTTCGGCGACCTGGTGACGATGCGCTGGTGGAACGGCATCTGGCTCAACGAGGCCTTCGCCACGTTCATGGAGGTCACCGCGACCGACGCGTTCCGGCCCGACTGGGACGTGTGGACGACCTTCGGGCTCGCCCGCTCCGCCGCGTTCGACACCGACGCGCTCGCGTCCACGCGACCGATCGAGTACGAGGTCGTCACGGCCGCCGACGCCGAGGGGATGTTCGACATCCTCACCTACGAGAAGGGGGCGTCGATCGTCCGGATGCTCGAGCAGTACCTGGGCGCGGAGGCCTTCCGTTCCGGCATCGCCGCGTACCTGCGGCGGCACGCCCTGGGCACGACCGAGACCACCGACCTGTGGGACGCGCTCGAGGAGGCCACCGGCGAACCGGTGCGGCGCACCATGGACCACTGGATCTTCCGCGGCGGGCACCCGCTGGTGGTGGTGACGCCGACCGAGCGCGGGATCCGGCTGGAGCAGCAGCGGTTCCGCTACCTGCTGCCGGAGCACGACGCCGTCCCCGCCACCGCAGCCGCAGCCGACGGCGACGGGGACGGGGAGCCGTGGCCGGTGCCGATCGTGCTCACCGCGACCGTCGGGGACCGCGAGCTGGAGCGCAAGGTCCTGCTCGAGGAACCGGTGGAGGTCGACCTCGGCGGGCGCCCGCAGCGCGTGCAGGCGAACGTCGCCGGCAACGGCTTCTACCGGGTGGACCCGGGCCCCGAGCTGCGGCGGGCGCTCGCGGCGCAGCCGTCGCAGGACGCGCTCGAGCGCTTCGTGCTGGTCGACGACACCTGGGCCGCCTTCCTCGCCGGCCGGCTGCAGCTCGACGAGGTCGTCGAGCTGGTGCGCACCGTCGCCTCGCACGAGCGGGACGTCTCGGTGTGGAAGCGGCTCGGCGGCCTGCTGCGCACGCTCGTGCACCTCGGCGGCCCCGAGCTGCACGTCGCGACCACCGCGCTCGTCGCCGAGGTCGCCGCGCCCGCGCTGACCCGCGTCGAGGAGCTGCTCCGTGACGGACCGTCCGGGGACGGCGAACGGGAGCGCACCCTCGAGCTGCGGGGGGTGCTGTTCTCGCTGCTGGGCGGACCCGGCGAGGACCCGGAGGTGCGCGACCGTGCCCGCGGGTACTTCGCCGACGAGGCTGCCGCCGCGGCGCTCGACGCGGCGATGCGCGCCGCGGTCGTGGAGGTCGTCGCGGCCTGCGCGACCGACGAGGAGCACCGCGAGCTGGAGCGGCGCTGGCGCGAGGCCTCGACGCCCCAGGACGAGCTGCGCCACCTGCACGCGCTGGTCGACACCCCGCAGGCCGCCGCGTTCGACCGCGCGCTCGAGCTCGCGGCGACCGAGGTGCGCACCCAGAACGCGCCGTACGTGATCCGCCGGGCGCTCACGCACCCCCGGCTCGACGCACGCGCGTGGGAGGTCGTCGAAGCGCGGTGGGACGAGCTGGTGGCACGCTTCCCCACGAGCAGCCTCCCCCGCATGCTGGAGGGGATCCGCAGCATCTGCGAGCGCCGGACCGCGGCGCGCGCGACCGCGTTCCTCGCCGAGCACCGAGTGCCGACCGGCGAGCTGCAGGTCGACCAGCACGTGGAGCGCATGTGGGTGTCGGTCGCGGCCGCGGAACGCCTGCGGGCGGCGCTCCGCACCGAACGGCAGTAGGCACCCAGCGGCATCAGGCACCCAGCGGCATCAGGCACCCAGCGGCATCAGGCACCGAGCGGCATCAGGCACCGCGGGGCGATGGGCGCCGGGTCCCGAACGCCCGTCGCCTCGCCGTCAGGTGTACTTGCCGCCGTTGGCCAGGAAGGTGGTGGCGACCGCGGCGTGCAGGGCGATGCCGTCGGCCATCACGTCCTCGTGGAGCACCATCCGGTTCGAGTGGCACGCGGGGGCCGAGAACGGGTCGGGGTTGTCGGGCGGGCACACCCCGAGGAACACCATCGCCCCCGGCACCTGCTGGAGCACGTAGGAGAAGTCCTCGGCGCCCATCACCGGCGCCGACATCTCGAAGGTGCGGCCCGCGCCGAGGCGCTCGTCGGCGACACGGGCGACGAACGCCGCGAAGTCGCGGTCGTTCACGGTCACCGGATACCCCGGGAACACGGTCACCTCGGCGGTGCAGTCGTGGGCGGCGGCGATCCCCTCGGCGACGCGGCGGACCCGCTCCTGCACCGCGGCGCGGGTCGTCTCCGACACGGCGCGCAGCGTGCCGGTCAGCACCGCCCGCTCGGGGATGACGTTGTCGGTGGTCCCCGCGCGGATCTTGCCGATCGTGAGCACCGCGGGGTCGAACGCGTCGACGGTGCGGGTGATCATCGACTGGAGCGCGAGCACCATCTCGCACGCGACGGGCACCGGATCGGTCGCCCAGTGCGGCGTCGAGGCGTGGCCGCCACGGCCGACCACCTCGATCGAGATGACGTCCGCGGACGCCATCGCCGGCCCGGGCTTCCAGGCGACGATGCCGGGCGGCACGTTCGGCGCGATGTGGATCGCGAACGCGCCGTCGACGTCCTCGAGGACGCCCTCGGCGATCATCAGCTCGGCGCCCCCGTCGCCCTCCTCCCCCGGCTGGAACATGAACCGCACGCTGCCGGGCAGCTCCTCGCGGCGTGCCGCGAGCAGGCGCGCCGCGCCGACGAGCATCGCGGTGTGCGCGTCGTGCCCGCAGGCGTGCATCGCACCCTCGACCTCGCTCGCGAACTCGAGCCCCGTGTCCTCGGGCATGGGCAGGGCGTCCATGTCGCCACGCAGCAGGATGCGGGGACCGGGACGGCCGCCCTCGAGGTCGGCGACCACGGAGCCGAGCGCGTCCCCGGTGGTGACCTCGAGCCCCAACCCGTCGAGCGCGTCGAGCACGGCCGCCTGGGTGCGCGGGAGCTCCAGCCCGAGCTCGGGGTGGCGGTGCAGGTCGCGGCGCAGTTCGACCACGCCCGGCAGCAGCTCGCGGGCTGCCTCCAGCAGGTCGTCCTCCAGCAGTTCCATGTCGTCTCCGCCCGGGGCCGGAACCCCCGTCAGTCGAGCAGTGCGAGCACCAGGCCGATCTGCCCGAGGTGGTAGGTGGTCATGATGATGATGCGTGCGTTCGGGATCGGTTGCACGAACCGGTTCCATCCCAGCACGGCGTCGGAGGCGAAGAACAGCAGCGCGCCGACGATCGCCGCGGGGACGAGCGTGCCGACCGCGCACACGACCATCGCGGAGATCACCGCCATGTAGGCCGCGACGGGTCCGGGCAGGCGCCGGTCGGTGTCGGCGGAGCGCCGCACGATGCGCATCCCGACCGCGCCGCCGGCGACGACCACGAGCACGACGCCGACGGCCAGCACGAGCGGCTCGATGTCGAGCTGCACGAGCCCGATCACGTACATGACGTGGCCGAGCAGGAACGACACGAGCCCTCCGAGGAAGAACCGCTCGTCGAGCATCAGGAACACGTCGCCGGCGAGCGAGCAGACGAGCCCGGCCACCATGAACCACCTGGCGCCCTCGGAGGACGGGTCGAGCGCGAGCGCGACCCCGATGAGCACCACCATCGTCAGCGGCTTCAGCACGTACTCGACCGGTCGCCGGTCGGTGTGCACCGCCCACCAGTCCGCTGCGGCCACCACCAAGGTGGCGACGAGCAGCCCCGCGGCGAGCCCGTTCATCCCCCTCCACCTCCCTCGTCGCGGGCGTGCGCCCGCGTCATCCGAACAACCCGCGCACCGGACCCCACTCGAGCGACTCGGCCAGCTGCATGCGCGCCTGCATCACGTGCCGTGGGCGGTTCACGCCGAACACCCCGGTGCAGCGATCGCCGTCGCGGAACAGCGTGACGAAGCGGCGCTCCGCGAAGGAGCCCTCGACGAGCTCGACCTCGTCGGAGGCGGAGGGGTGCCCGGCCATCTGGATCTTGCGGTCGTACTGGTCGGACCAGAACCACGGGAGCGGGGCGTACGGCTCCTCCGAACCGCCCGGCGCACCGAGCTCGGCCAGCAGGCGGCGGGCGGCGTGCTCGCCCTGCTCGACCGCGTTCTCCCACTGCTCGACGCGCATCGTGACCCCGAAGCGGGAGTTGGGCCAGCGGGCGACGTCACCCGCGGCGACGATGCCGGCAGCGGCCAGGCAGGTCTCGTCGCACACGACGCCGTCGTCGAGCACCAGGCCCGAACCCTCGAGCCACCCGGTGACCGGGGCGACGCCGATGCCGACCACGACGAGCTCGGCGGGGATCTCGTGCCCATCCGCGAGGCGCACCCCGCGCACCCGGCCGCCCTCGGCGTCGAGCCCGGCGACGCCCACCCCGACCCGCACGTCCACGCCGTGGTCCACGTGCAGCTCGGTCACGAAGGACCCGACGGCGCCGGGCAGCACACGGCCGAGGGGCGCGGGGCCCGCCTCGACCAGCGTGACCGCGTGCCCCCGCCCCCGGCAGGTCGCGGCGACCTCGGCACCGATGAACCCGGCGCCGATCACGACGACGCGGTCGGGCCCGGCGTCGAGCTCCGCACGCAGCGCCAGGCAGTCCTCCATGGTGCGCAGCACGTGCACGCCCGCCGGCCTCGGGCCGGGCAGCTCCCTCGGCGACGCGCCGGTGGCGATGACGATCCCGTCGTAGGCACGGCGGGAGCCGTCCGACAGGGCGACCTCGCGGGTGGCCGCGTCGAGCGCGACCGCCGCCGTGCCGAGGCGGAGGTCGAGGTCGAGCTCGTCGAGCCGGGCGGCGACGCCCTGGGCGGCCTGCTCGGGCTCCCACTCACCGGACAGCACCTGCTTGGACAGCGGCGGGCGGTCGGGGGGCAGCCCGGGGCTCGGGTCGACGACCGTGACGCGCCCGTCGAAGCCCTCCCTGCGGAGGGTCTCCGCGGCAGTGAGGCCGGCGAGGGACGCGCCGGCGACCAGCACTTCGCTCATGTCGCTCGCAGGTTCGGGGGGTGTGGCCGGGTCGGGCTCAGTCCTCGATGCTGATCGCCTGCTTGGGGCAGCGGCGGGCTGCCTCCTCCACCTTGTCCCGCAGCTCCTCCGGCGGCTCCTCCTGGAGCACGTAGAGGTAGTCGTCGTCCCTGACCTCGAACACCTCCGGCGCGATGCCCATGCAGACGGCGTTGCTCTCGCACAGGTCGTAGTTGACGACAACCTTCATCGGAACTCCCTTCGGCACGTCGGAGCGTGGGGGGCGGTACCGTTCCCCCGTGCACGAACCGTATCGCCCGACGATCGACCCCGCGGCCGCCGGCCTGGATCCGGTGGCGCTCGACACGCTGCGGGAGCGCATCCGCCGCGAGGTCGAGGCCGGGCTCATGCCCGCAGCGCAGATGGCGTTCGCCGTCGACGGGGAGCTCGCCGTGCTCGAGGCCTTCGGCGACGCCGACACCGCCACTCGCTTCCACGTCTTCTCCTGCACGAAGGCGCTCATCGCCGGCGTGGTGTGGCAGCTCATGGCCGAGGGGCACCTGTCGCCGGAGACCCGGGCGATCGAGCTGGTGCCGGTCCTGGGCACCGAGGGCTCCACCCCGGAGCGCATGGCCGCGGTGACCCTCGAGCACCTGCTGACCCACACCGCCGGGTTCCCCGCGGCGCCGCTCGGCCCACCCGATTGGGAGACCAGCGAGGGCAGGTTGAAGGCGCTCGCCCGCTGGCACGCGCCGTACGAGCCCGGCACCTACTTCGAGTACCACCCGACCGCCGCGCACTGGGTGGTCGCCGCGATGATCGAGGCGGTCGAGGGGCGCGACTTCCGGCAGGTCGTGCGCGAGCGGATCATCGAGCCGCTGGGGCTGCGGGGCTTCGGGCTCGGCGAGCACGAGCGCGACGACGACATCGCCCCGCTGCGCATCGTGGGGGAGCCGCCCTCCCCCGAGGAGATCGCCGAGGTGTTCGGCACGGCCGACCACGACATCGGCGAGGTCACCCCCGCGCTGCTGCTCGGCCTGAACGACCCGGCGGTGCGGCGCGTCGGCATCCCCGGCGGGGGCGGCGTCGCCACCGCGGCCGACCTCGCCCTCCTCTACCAGGCCCTCCTGCACGACCCGCTCGGCCTGTGGGACCCGGAGATCCTCGCGGACGGCACCGGCAACATCCGCTGCCGGCTGCCCAACCCGGACACCGGCGTCGCGTCGAACCGCACCCTGGGGCTCATCGTCGCCGGGGACGACGGCCTCGCCTCCTTCCGCGGCATGGGCCCCACCGTGTCGCCGCGCGCGTTCGGCCACAACGGCGCGGGCGGCCAGATCGCGTGGGGCGACCCCGCCACGGGTGTGTCGTTCGGGTTCGTGACCTCCGGCCTCGACCAGAACTTCATCCGCGAGGCGAAGCGCATCGCGTCGATCGCCGCGAAGGCCGGCTCCTGCCGACCGTTCGACGGGTGATGCCGCCCGGACCCATCGTCGCCCGCCCCGCGCTGCCGCGGGAGTGGAGGGAGCTCGGTCGCGTGCTCGGGGAGGCGTTCGACGACGACCCGGTGTGGACCTGGGTGTGCCCCGACCCGGTCCGTCGCCGCCGCCACCTCGGCAACGCGTTCGCGCACGTCATCCGCGACCGGGTGCGCTGCGGTTGGGCGTGGACGGTGGAGGGCGCCGACGGCGCGGCCGTGTGGGCTGCGCCGAACCGCTGGCGGACCCGGCCGGTGCACGCCGCGCGCATGGCGCTGCCGATGCTGCGGGCCACGGGGCTGCGGGGCGTGGGCGAGCGGCTCGGCGCGCTCGCACGGCTGGAGAAGCGCCACCCGGCGACGCCGCACTGGTACCTGGAGGTCATCGGCTCGGACCCGGCGATGCGCGGCAAGGGCGTGGGCACGGCGTTGATGCAGCCGATGCTGGAGCGCTGCGACGCGGAGGGGATGCCCGCGTACCTGGAGAGCTCGAAGGAGGAGAACCTGGCCTTCTACGGCAGGTTCGGCTTCGAGGTCACCGAGGACCTCGATCTCGGACCGGGCGCCCCGCCGATGTGGGCGATGTGGCGCGAGCCCCGCTGAGCGGGGACCGCGGACCTCAGCCGCCCGGCACGACCCCCGGCTGGAGGTCGATCCCGCCGTTCAGGTCGAGCCCGCAGTGGTCCGCGGCGTAGCGGCCGACCGCGTCGCCCGCCTCCTTCACCGCCGGGTCCATCAGCGCCTCGAACAGCTCGCCGAGCGCCTCGGGATCCTCCTCGTCGATGTTCTCGAGCCGCTCGATCATGCCGATCATCACGTCGAAGTGGCGGGTGAGCTCACCGGGCGCCTGGTCGCGCAGCTCCCGGAGCATCCCGACCACCTGCTGGACGTCCTGGACGTCGGTCTGCTCGGAGACCTCGCGCAGGGTGGCGCAGAACTCGTCGGGGCCACCGCCGCCCGGGCCGCGCCCCTCCGAGCCGCCGCCCCGCTCGTCGCCGCCACCGGGCCCGGAGCTCCCGCCGGGCCCGGAGCTGTCGCCCCGATCGGTCGGCTCCGCGGGTCGGTCGCTCGTGCTGGTCCCGCCGCCCGGCCGCTCCTGGCTGCGCATCGAGGCCGTCTCCACCGACGCGGCCCCGGAACAGGCCGCGACCAGCGCCGTGACCAGCGCGAACGTGACGGCGACGAGTGCGAGCCGACGGGTGCCGACGGGTGCGGTCGAGCTCCTCATGGGCGACATTCTTCACGACGCCACGAGCCACCGGTCGGCGGGGGCGCATCGCAGCGGGCGGGCCGCCCGGCGGGTCCGGTGCGCCGGCGGGCCGCCTGCGTAGACTGCCGGCGGCTCCGGGGGGTCGGAGCGAAGGGGGACTGGACGATGCGGCGTTCGACGCTGATCGTGGGCTGTGCACTCACCGTGGCGCTGCTGGCCGCGGCGTGCGGCGCCTCGGAGGGGACCGCCGAACCGGAGGGGAACGGGTCCACCGAGCCACCCGCCGAGGAGCGGGCGGAGGGATCGTTCGGCGACCTCGAGGGGCTGTGCGGCGACGGGGACTACACGATCGCGGCGGACGAGGCGGGACGGAGCACCGACGCGCTGCACATCGCGGTCGCGAACGACCGGGGCGCCCAGATCCGCCCGGGCCTCAACAAGGTCCTCTACGACGCCTCGGTGGCGTTCGCCGAGTGGTGCAACGAGCAGGGCGGCGTCGGTGGGCTGCCGATCGAGATCATCGACATGGACGCCAAGCTGTTCGAGGTCGAGGCAGCGATGTCGACCGCCTGCCGGGACGCGTTCGCCATGGTCGGCGGCGGGCTCGCGCAGGATTCGCTGCTGTTCTCGGGCCGGGCGGGGAGCGACTTCCACGAGTGCGGGATGATCGACATCCCGGGCTTCTCCGCGTCGCCGGAGAAGGCCGGGGCGAACGGCCAGGTGCAACCGGTGCCGAACCCCGGCACGAGCACGTCGACCACGTGGTTCCAGGACTACTTCGAGCTCCACCCCGACCGGGACAGCTGGTACCTGCTCTGGACCGAGCTTCCGTCCCTGACCACGATCCGGGACTGGTACATCGAGGCGATCTCGACCCTCGACGGGGTCGAGGACGTCGGCAACTCGTCCCACCCGCCGGCGGGGGTGACCGACTGGACCCCCTACGCCCTCCAGGTCGTCGAGCGCGGCGCGGACACGCTCGGCTACGTCGGCGAGCCCGAGAACCTCGCCGGGATCATGACCGCGCTGCAGCAGCAGGGCTACGAGGGCGGCTACCTGCTCGAGGTCAACATGTACGACGAGAAGCTCCTCGCAGCGGGTCCGGCCGCGGAGGGCGCGGTGGTCCGGATGACGTTCCACCCCCTGGAGGAGGCGGACCGCTGGCCGGCGGTGCAGCAGTACCTCGAGATCAACGAGCGGTACGTGCCCGGCGGGGACGTCGGTGCGCTCGGCATGCAGAGCACCTCCGCGTGGCTGCTGTTCGTCACCGCGGCGAACGCCTGCGCGGCCCGCGACGACGGGGAGCTGACCCGCACCTGCATTCTGGAGGAGGCCGCCGCGATCGACGAATGGACCGGCGGGGGGCTGCACGCGCCGCAGGACCCGGCCGGCGCGGCGGATGCCCAGGTGAGCCCCTGCATGATGCTGGTCGTGGTCCGCGACGGCGCCTTCGAGCGGCTGCACCCCGAGATCGGCAGCGAGGACGACGACGTCGACGGCTTCCACTGCCGTGAGGACAGCGTCGTGCACGTCGACCCGGCCGAGCAGCCCGGCAAGGTCGATCCGGACCGTCCGATCTGACCGCACGGGGCCGCTCGGGACCCGGCGGTGGGCACGCCCGGGCCGGCGCACGGGCGCCCCGTCAGGGCGATCCCGGCTGACATCCCGATCGAAGATGGTGCACGATGGGCCGGTCCGGATCTCCGGGAGGCCGCATGTCGGTGCTGCTGCTCAACGCCAGCTTCGAGCCGCTGCGAGTGGTGTCCCTGCGGCGCGGGCTCGGGCTCGTCCTGAGTGGGAAGGCGGACCTGG
>CBFGTJ010000092.1:0-12328 GCA_965651815.1 uncultured Microthrixaceae bacterium
CGACTGGCCGGCGGACCCGGTGAGGGTCACGTCGATCGTGTCGTCGGGCAGGCCCTCGCCGCGGAACCGCTTGGTCACCTCGTGGCCGAGCATCGTGCCCACGGTCCGGTTCACGTTGCGCACCGACAGCGAGATCCGCACCGGCTCGCGACGCTCGAGCGCGTCCTCGGCCAGCGCGACGAGCTGGTTGTCGAGCGCCTTGTCGAGGCCGTGGTCCTGCGTCGTGGTGTTGCGCAGCGACGCACCCTCGACCGGCACGGGCCGCTCGAGCACGGGCCCGAGGTCGAGGCCCTGGGCCTTCCAGTGGTCGATCGCCTTGCGCGTGTCGAGGTACTCGACGTGGCCGACGGCCTCCTCGATGGTCCGGAAGCCCAGCTCCGCGAGCAGCTCGCGCACCTCCTCGGCGACGAAGAGCATGAAGTTCTCGACGAACTCCGGCTTGCCCGTGAACCGGGCGCGCAGCTCGGGGTTCTGCGTCGCGACGCCGACCGGGCACGTGTCGAGGTGGCAGACGCGCATCATGATGCAGCCCGACACGACCAGCGGCGCCGTGGCGAAGCCGAACTCCTCCGCCCCGAGGAGCGCGGCGATGACCACGTCGCGGCCCGTCTTCATCTGGCCGTCCGCCTGCACCACGATCCGGTCCCGGAGGCCGTTGAGCAGCAGCGTCTGCTGTGTCTCCGCGAGGCCGAGCTCCCACGGTGCCCCCGCGTGCTTCAGCGAGGTCAGGGGGCTCGCGCCGGTGCCGCCGTCGTGGCCCGAGATGAGCACCACGTCGGACTTGGCCTTCGCCACGCCGGCCGCGACCGTGCCGACCCCGACCTCGGCCACGAGCTTCACGTGCACCCGCGCCTCGGGGTTCGAGTTCTTCAGGTCGTGGATGAGCTGGGCGAGGTCCTCGATCGAGTAGATGTCGTGGTGCGGTGGCGGCGAGATCAGCCCGACCCCGGGCGTGGAGTGCCGGGTCGCGGCGATCCACGGGTACACCTTGTGCCCCGGGAGCTGGCCGCCCTCACCGGGCTTCGCGCCCTGGGCCATCTTGATCTGGAGGTCGTCGGAGTTCGTGAGGTACTCCGCGGTCACCCCGAAGCGGCCCGAGGCGACCTGCTTGATCGCCGAGCGCTTCGAGTCGCCGTTCTCCATCGGCACGAACCGCACCGGGTCCTCGCCGCCCTCCCCGGTGTTGGACTTCCCGCCCAGCCGGTTCATCGCGATCGCGAGGGTCTCGTGCGACTCCGCCGAGATCGACCCGTAGCTCATCGCCCCGGTGGAGAAGCGCTTCACGATCTCCGAGGCGGGCTCCACCTCCTCCAGCGGCACCGGCGGGCGGTCGGAGGCGAACCGGAACAGCCCGCGCAGGGTCGCCAGGCGGCGCGACTGGTCGTCCACCAGGCGCGTGTACTCCTTGAACACCTCGTACTGGCCGCTGCGGGTCGAGTGCTGCAGCTTGTACACCGTCTCGGGGTTGAACAGGTGGTACTCGCCCTCGCGGCGCCACTGGTACTCGCCGCCGAACTCGAGGGTCCGGTGCGCCCTCGACGTGGGCCGCATCGGGTAGGCGCGGGCGTGCCGGCGCCGTGCCTCCTCGGCGACCTCGTCGAGACCGATGCCCCCCAGCCGGCTGACGGTGCCGGTGAAGTACTCCTCGACGAGCTCGTCGCCGAGCCCGATCGCCTCGAAGATCTGGGCGCCCGTGTAGGAGGCGACCGTCGAGATGCCCATCTTCGACATCACCTTCAGCACGCCCTTGCCGGCCGCCTTGCGGTAGTTCGCGACCGCCGTCTCGAAGTCCGGCGCGGAGGTGCGGCCGTCGCGCACGAGCTGCTCGATCGTGTCGAACGCCAGGTACGGGTTGATCGCGGCGGCGCCGTAGCCGAGCAGCATCGCGAAGTGGTGCACCTCGCGCGCCTCGCCGGTCTCGACGATGAGGCCCACCTGCGTGCGGGTCTTCTCGCGGATCAGGTGGTGGTGCACCGCCGAGGTCGCGAGCAGCATCGGGATCGGCGCGAGGTCCTCGTTCGAGTGCCAGTCCGAGAGGACGATGATGTTGACGCCCTCCTCGATGGCCTCGGAGGTCTCGCGGCGGATGCGCTCCAGCGCGCGTCGCAGCCCGTCGCCCCCGGAGAACGCCGGGAACAGGGCGCGGATCCGGCGCGCCTTGAACCGGGGGTCGGCCTCCTCGATGTGGAGGATCTTGTCGAGCTCGACGTTCGACAGGATCGGGTGGGGCAGCTCCAGCACCTGGCAGGAGTCCGGTCCGGGGTCGAGCACGTTCGCCTCGGGGCCGATGACCCGGCGCACCGAGGTGACGAGCTCCTCGCGGATCGCGTCGAGCGGCGGGTTCGTCACCTGCGCGAACAGCTGCGTGAAGTAGTCGTAGAGCAGCCGGGGCCGCTCGGAGAGCACCGCGATGGGCGTGTCGGTGCCCATCGACCCGATCGCCTCCGCGCCCGTGCTCGCCATCGGCTCGATGAGGAGCTTGATCTCCTCGTGGGTGTAGCCGAACGTCTGCTGCTCGCGCAGCACGTCCCGCTCGGACTCGGTGACGTGGAACACCTCGGGCAGGTCGTCGAGGTGCTTGACCCCCGACTCGAGCCACTCGCGGTAGGGGTGCGCGGAGGCCAGCTCCGCCTTGATCTCCTCGTCATCGATGATCCGGCCCTGCGACGTGTCGATCAGGAACATGCGCCCCGGCTGGAGCCGCCCCTTGCGCACGACGCGGGCGGGGTCGATGTCGAGCGTGCCGACCTCGGAGGCCATCACGACCAGGCCGTCGTCGCACACCCAGTACCGGGACGGGCGCAGGCCGTTGCGGTCGAGCACCGCACCCACGACCGTGCCGTCGGTGAAGGTGACCGACGCGGGGCCGTCCCAGGGCTCCATCAGGCACGAGTGGAACCGGTAGAAGTCCCGCACCGCCGGGTCCATGTGCTGGTGGTTCTCCCAGGCCTCCGGGATCATCATCAGCATCGCGTGTGGCAGCGAGTAGCCGCCGAGGTGCAACAGCTCGAGCACCTCGTCGAGGCGCGCCGTGTCGGAGGCGCCGGGGGTGCAGATCGGGAACACCCGCTCGAGCGCCTCGCGCCCACCGGGGAACAGGTCCGAGGACAGCAGCGCCTCGCGGGCGCGCATCCAGTTCTGGTTGCCCTGGACGGTGTTGATCTCACCGTTGTGGGCGACGTAGCGGTACGGGTGCGCGAGCGGCCACGACGGGAAGGTGTTGGTCGAGAACCGCGAGTGCACGAGCGCGAGGGCGGTCTCGAGGCGCTCGTCGGACAGGTCGGGGAAGAACTCGCCGAGCTGCGGCGTGGTGAGCATCCCCTTGTAGACGAACGTGCGCGACGACAGTGACGGCAGGTACGCGCACGGCGTGCCGTCGCGGCCGAGGACCTCGTGCTCGATCCGCTTCCGGGCCAGGAACGCGCGCCGGTCGAGGACGATGCCCCGCTCGTCGCCCTCGGCGGAGGACACGACGATCTGGCGGAACGACGGCATCGCGGCGAGCGCGGTGGCGCCGATCCCCTCCGGCTCCACGGGCACGTCGCGCCACGCGAGGACGGTCAGGCCCTCCTCGGCGCAGATCTTCTCGATCGACTCGCACGCGGCCGCGGCCGCCTTCCCGTCGACGGGGAGGAAGACCAGACCGGTCGCGTACGCGCCTTCCGGCGGCAGCGCCACGTCGAGCACCGCCCGCAGGAAGCGGTCGGGCACCTGGATCAGGATGCCGGCACCGTCGCCGGTGGTCGGCTCGGCGCCCGTGGCGCCTCGGTGGTCCAGGTTGCGCAGCGAGGTGAGGCCCTTGCGGACCAGGTCGTGGGAGCGCCGACCGTGCAGGTCGACGACGAAGGACACGCCGCAGGCGTCGTGCTCGGCGTCGGGTCGGTACAGGCCACGGGGGCCCGGTGGTTCAGGAGACATCTCGCTCACTTCTGGACGGGGAGCCCGAAGGGGCCCCTCGGTGGTCGAGTCGGGCGGGCGGTCGGGTCGGGTCTCGGGGATCCCGGCGCAGGCGTCCTCGGCTGCACGACCGACAGGTCCGGGGCGACGTTGCCTCCGGCACCGGGAGCGTCGTTGCTACCGGCGGACAGCGACACTGCTGTCAGCGGATCGGCACCTTCCCAGCGGCAGGGTGCGCGACCTCGGCCGGATCACGATAGCTGCTCGCCGGCGCATCCCAAAGCACGTTCGGTGCTTGACCTACGATCGCCGGGTGCTCGCCCGTGCCACGACCCCCCGTGGCGGCGCCGTCGCGGCCGCCGTGCTCGTGTTCGCGCTGGCGGCCGTCGCGTGCGTCGGGACCGACGACCGGCAGCTGCAGGCGCGGGCCACGGACGACGCCGGGGCGGTGAGCTCCACACCGGCGACCTCGACGCCCATGACCGGACCGACGACCGCGGCGCCGAGCACCACGGCCGGGCGCGGGCCCCTCGGCAGCGGATCCCCGGTGACCCTCGCGTTCGCGGGCGACGCGAGCTTCGAGGGGCTCGAGGCGGCCCTCGCCCAGCGGCCCGGCACGCTCCTCTCCGAGATCGCACCGGTGCTCGGCGCCGCGGACGTGACGGTGGTCAACCTCGAGGCGGCGCTCACCGCCGGCGGCACGCCCGAGCCCAAGACCTTCACGTTCCGGGTGCCGCCCGCCGCGCTCGACGCCCTCGCTGCGGCGGGTGTGGACGCGGTGACGCTCGCCAACAACCACGGCATGGACTACGGGCGGGCGGGGCTCGAGGAGACCCTCGAGATCCGCGACTCGGCCGCGGTCGCGGTCATCGGTGTCGGGCGCGACGCGCAGGACGCGTACTCGCCCTACGTCACCGAGGTGCGGGGCCAGCGCATCGGCGTGATCGCCGCGAACGACGTGTTCGACTCGAACCTCGTGGCGTCGTGGACCGCCACCGACGACCAGCCCGGCATCGCGAGTGCGAAGGTCCCCCACCAGGAGCGCCTCGTCGCCGCGGTCCGCGACCTGCGGGACCGGGTCGACACGCTCGCGGTGTACCTGCACTTCGGCACCGAGCGCGACACCTGCCCGCACGACCGCCAGCGAGAGCTGGTGGGGGTGCTGGTCGACGCCGGCGCCGACATCGTCGTCGGCTCCCACGCCCACCGGCTCCAGGGCCTCGGCTACCTGGGCGACCGGTTCGTGGCCTACGGCCTGTCCAACTTCGTGTTCCGCTCCCCCAGCGCCGAGGGGCGGCGCAGCGGGGTCCTGACCATCACCGCGACCGGGCGCCGCATCGACGGGTTCGAGTGGGCGCCCGCCGTCATCCGCGACCTGGTCCCGGTGCCGCTGCAGGGCACGGAGGCCGAGGCGGAGCTGGCCGCGATGGACGGATTGCGCGAGTGCGCGGGTCTCCGCGCCACCGCGGCTGGGGAGGGGACGACCTGATGGAACCCGTGCAGGACCTGGCGAGCTTCATCGACGCCTCCCCCACCCCGTTCCACGCGGTGCACAACGCGGCGGCCCGCCTCGTCGACGCCGGCTTCGAGCAGTTCGACCCCTCCGGTGCCGGTGAGCCGGGCGCCCGCTTCGTCGTGCGCGACGGCGCGCTGGTCGCCTGGGTCGACGGCGACGCGCCGCACCAGCCGCTGCGGATGATCGGCGCGCACACCGACTCGCCCAACCTGCGGGTGCGTCCACGCCCCGACACCGGCACCGCCGGGTTCCGGCAGCTCGCGGTCGAGGTCTACGGCGGGGCGCTGGTGAACTCGTGGCTGGACCGCGACCTCGGCCTCGCCGGCCGGGTCGTCGTCCGCGACGGCGGGGGCTTCGAGGCCCGGCTGTTCCGCAGCGAGCAGCCGGTGCTGCGCGTGCCGCAGCTGGCGATCCACCTCGACCGGGAGATCGACCAGAGCGGGCTGCGGCTCAACCGCCAGCAGCACCTCACCCCCGTCTGGGGCCTCGGCGACCCGGAGCCCGGCGACTTCCGTGCCTGGCTCGCCACGCAGGTGGGTGCCGCCGCCGAGGACGTGTTGGGGTGGGACCTGTCCTGCTTCGACCACCAGCCCGCCGCCGTGCTGGGCGCGGAGGGCGAGTTGCTCGCCGCCGCACGCCTGGACGACCTGTGCTGCTGCTTCGGTGCCCTCGAGGCCCTGATCGCGGCGCGCTGGTCGGGCCACGGACCGGTCGCGGTCGTGCTCCTCGACCACGAGGAGGTGGGCTCCACCTCGGCGACCGGCGCCGACTCGGCGTGGGTGGGCGCCGTGCTCGAGCAGCGGGCCGCGGCGCTCGGAGCCGATCGCTCCACGACGCTCGCCCAGTTCGCCGGCTCCGTGCTGGTGTCGGCCGACATGGCGCATGCCACCCACCCGAACTACCCCGAGCGCCACGAGCCCGGCCACCACATCCGGGCCGGAGCGGGCCCGGTGGTCAAGCACAACGTGAACCAGCGGTACGCGACCACCTCGGTGGGTGCCGCCCGGTTCCGGCTCGCGTGCGAGGCGGCCGGGGTCCCCGTGCAGGACTACTCCCACCGCGGCGACCTCCCCTGCGGCTCGACCATCGGCCCGCTCACCGCGGCGCGCCTGGGGATGGAGGTCGTCGACGTGGGCATGCCGCAGCTCTCCATGCACTCCGCCCGCGAGGTGATGGCCGTGCGGGACGTCGAGCTGATGGTCCGCGCCTTCACCTCCTGGCTCGGCACGCCGGCCTGACGTCACCACGGCGCAGGCCGAGGTTCACCCCGAGTCGGTGCCCAGCGTGCGCAGGTACGCCGCCATGTGGCGTGCGGCCTGCTCGTCGACGCCGAGGTCGGGCATGCCGCTGCCGGGCTTGACCGCCTGTGGCTCCATGATCCAGCGCACCAGGTTCTCAGGAGTGTGCTCGAGCTCGCCGGCGATGAAGGGGCGTGCGCCGAGGTCGTCGAGTGGCGGTGCGACTCGCCCGTCCGCGCCGTCCACCCCCGGCACGTGGTGACACGCGCCGCACCCGGTTGAGGCGATCAGCTCTGCGCCGAGCCGCGGGTTGCCGCCCTCGACGTCGCCGGAGGTCGGCACCTCGGAGCCACACCCGGCGAGCACGGCCGTCAGCGCGGCGACGCACGCGAGCCGCCTCATGTCGACGCCACCGCCTCGTCGCGTCCGGGCCTCCCGCGCTGCTCACGCAGCTCCATCCTGCGTTCCGCTCGCCCGATGGCCGCCACCGTGACCGCTGCTGCGGCGACCAGGTGCACGGCCCCTCCCGGAACCCACATGAGCAACCCTGCGAGCTGCTGGTCGGCGAGGTCCGAGGCGCCGGCAGTCGACGCGGCGTACGACGGGTAGAGCGGCCGCGGCGAGAAGGTGAGGACGGCTCCCAACAGCCCGTGGGCGATCGCACTCACGACGATGGCGAGCAGCGCCGCTGCGGCCGGGCTCCGGCGATGGAGCGCCACCACCCAGAACCAGTAGGCGGTCCCCAACATGGCGGCGTGCTCGAGCCCGTGTACCCATGGGCTCCGCGCCGCGGCCTCCCACAGCGCGGGTACGTGCCACGCCAGCAGCACCGCCACCGACAGGAAGGTCGCTGCGGCGACGTGCGCCACCGGGTGCCGGTGCAGGGCGAACGTCTCGCGGACGACGGCGGAGGCGGCACGCCAGCGCGGCGAGCGTCGCAGGGCCGCACCGACCGCGACGAGGTGGTGCAGGCGCACCGCGGCGAGCAGCGGCGCCGCCACGGAGACGAGCAGGAGGTGCTGGGTCATGTGGGCGCCGAGCGACGTCGCGGTCGCCCGCTCCAGCGGAGGTGACACCGCCACCAGGGTCGCCAGGCTGCCGAGCACGACGCCGACCGGCGTCATGAGCGCGTGGACGCTCGGGCCGACGCTCCGCGGGCGGCGCGCACCCGCGGTCGAACCGGCCGTCGCGAGCAGCGCGAGGAGCGCGACCGCTGCGACGACGAGTCCGAACCGCTCGGGCGGCACGTGGGCGAGGGGGGCGGGATGCAACCTCATGGCGGACACGCGTCCACCACGAGGACGGGCACGTGCTCGGCGAGGATCAGCACGAGGAACAGCCAGTTGAGCACCACCCCGTAGGTCGACCAGTGGGCCCCGCGCTCCAGCAGGTCCCGGCCGATCGACCGGCGCGGTCGCTGTGCGCCGTCGTCGGCTGAGCGCGCCCCCCTCCGCTCCGCCACACGCGCCCGGGCCCGGTAGCTGGCGATCAGCCCGACCACCGCGACCAGCGCGGTGAGGACGGTCGCCAGGTGCAGCGGCCAGCTCCGGCCGGTCTCGCAGGCGAGCGGGACGAGCGCCGGCATCGCCGCGATGTGCGCCAACCAGGCCAGCGAACCGAGGCTCGCGGAAGCCACGAGGTACCAGTTCGACAGCGGTCGGTCCTCACCCACCTCGACGGACGCGGGGCTTCCGGTCGTGCTCACGACCCGCCTCCGAACGCCGTCACGGCGAGCAGCGCGAGCGTCGCCACCGCGGTGTAGGTCTGCAGGGCCCGGAGGTTCCGCGACGAGTCCGACGGCGGCGAGCCCTCGTGGCCGACCACCACCCACGCAGCCACGACGAGCGCGCCCATCACACCCAGCGCGAGCAGCAGCGCGACGAACCCGCCGAGGACCACCATCGACGCGGCGTACGCGTGCTGATCCGCTTCGCCGCGCAGCGGCGCCATCGACACGACGAGCAGTCCGAGCGCGATGGCACCCAGCAGGGCGGCAGCCAGCAGCGAGGCGAACACGTGTGCCCGGTCGCGCTCGTCCGCGTGCACGAACCGGTACGCGGCCATGGTCGCCGCGGCAGCGAGGGCGGCGACCAGCGCGGCGATCGCCAGGGTCGAGGCCGCGGGTCCCTCGAGCCCCTGTGGAGGCCATTCCTGCGCGTTCACCGCCAGGTGCACGTGCGCGTAGAGCAGGGTGCCGCCGATGACGCTGGCGACTCCGAGCGCGATCGCCATGCCGTACAGCCCACCGGAGCGGGCCCCGCGCAAGTGGGAAGGTGCGGACCGTCCCAGCTCCTCGGGCCACACGCTCATCAGGGGACCTCCGTCCGCGCCGGTCCGGGCCAGAGCCACGCGACGACCCCGACCACGATGACGGCCAGGCCGACGAGCCCGAGCACCACCAGGTCGTAGAGCGCCGCGGCGAGGGCGACCACGAGCGCGATCGCCACGACGAACGGCCAGATCGACGAGGTCGCGATGAGGACCACCTCGTTCGGCTGGCCGTCGAGCGTCGTGGTACCGACCGTCTCGCGACGACCCTCGTGCGGCTCGGCGAGCTCCTCGAGCACCGCCGCCAGCTCGGGGTCCTCCTCAGGGTCCGCAGGGTGCCAGCGCGGTGACACGTCGCGCACCTGCGGCTGCACCCTGAAGTTGTACGGCGCCGGCGGTGAGGTCGTCGACCACTCGAGCGTGGGCGCGTCCCAGGGATCGTCACCCGCCAGCTCACCCCGGCGGCGCGACACCCACACGTTGACGAGGAACAGCGCGAAGCCGAGCCCGAGCACGAACGCGCCGACGCTGGACACCATGTTCCACAGGTCCCAGCCGTCTCCCTCGGTGTAGGTGTAGACGCGCCGAGGCATGCCCTCGAACCCGAGCACGTGCTGTGGGAAGAAGCCGACGTTGAACCCGACGAACATCAGCCAGAAGGTGGTGCGGCCGATGCGCTCGTCCAGCAGGTGGCCGTTCAGCTTCGGCATCCAGTAGTGCAGCCCGGCGAAGATCGGGAACACGACGCCACCGACGAGCACGTAGTGGAAGTGCGCCACGACGAAGAACGAGTCGTGGACCTGCCAGTTGAAGGGCACGACGGCGACCATCACCCCGGTGATCCCTCCGAGCACGAAGATGATCACGAACCCGATGACGAACCAGAGTGCGGTCGACCACCGCACCACGCCCTGCCACAGGGTCGCCAACCACGCGAAGACCTGGATCCCACTCGGGATCGCGATGAGCAGGCTCGCGGCGGTGAAGAAGGTGAGGGCGAGGAACGGGATCCCGGTCGCGAACATGTGGTGCACCCACAGGCCGAAGGAGGCGACCCCGGTGGCGACGAGCGCCGCGACCACCAGCCGGTAGCCGACGATCGGTCGGCGGGCGAACGCCGGGATGACCGTCGAGACGATGCCCGCAGCGGGGATGAACTGGATGTAGACCTCGGGGTGCCCGAAGATCCAGAACAGGTGCTGCCACAGCAGCGGGTCGCCGCCGGCCGAGGGGTCGTAGAACGGAAGGTTCAGCTTCCGCTGGAGCTCGAGCAGGAGGCTGGCGGTGAGCAGCACCGGGAAGGCGACGAGCATCATCGCTGCCATGACCAGCACGCTCCAGACGAACAGCGGCATGCGGTGCAGCGCCATCCCGGGCACCTTGTGCTTGAGCACCAGCACGACGATCTCGAGGGCGCCGACGATGCCCGCCACCTCGACCAGGGTCACGCCGAGCAGCCAGAAGTCCATGTTCCGTCCGGGTGAGAACTCGGTGTCGGTGAGCGGTACGTACGCGAACCAGCCGCCGTCGGGCACCTCTCCGGTGAAGAAGCTCGCGTAGACGAACAGCCCACCCGCGAGGAATGCCCAGTAGCCGAACGCGTTCAGCCTCGGGAAGGGCATGTCACGTGCACCGATCATGAGCGGTGCGAAGAACATCGCCAGGCCCTCGAGGCACGGCACGACGAAGAGGAACATCATCGTCGTGCCGTGCATGGTGAACAGCTGGTTGTACAGCTCCGCGCTGACGAGGTCGTTCTCCGGGACCGCCAGCTGGGTGCGGATCACCAGTGCCTGGAGCCCACCGAGGAACAGGAACGCGAGCGAGGTCCAGATGAAGCGCCGTCCGATGTCCTTGTGGTTGACCGCCGAGAGCCACCCGACGAGTCCGGGCGGCGCGCTCCAGACGCGTGTCAGCTCCGGGTCCCAACCGTGCAGCGCTGCCCGTCGCTCGACCGGGTCATGTCGATCCTCGGGAGGGAGGTCGGCGGTCTCGACGGCCTCGGTGGTCATGTGCCGAGCGTCTCCAGGTAGTCCAGCAGCTCGTTGAGCCGCTGCGGCTCCATCCAGGTGGCCGGCATGTGGTTGCCCGGCTTGATGCGCTGCGGGTCCAGGATCCAACCGGCGAGGTGGCCCCGGTTGTTCGGTACGACACCCGCGGCCAGGCGCGCCCGGTCGGCGAGGTTCGTCAGGTCCGGTCCGAACTCGCTCGACGCCGGTGTCCCCTCGATCGCGTGGCAGTACACGCACGACGAGCTCATGAACGTCTCCCAGCCGCGGAAGAGCGCCTCGTCGGTCGGCGTCCCGCGGGGCGCGGACGCCTCCTCCGCCCACGCGTCGAAGTCCGCCGGCTCGTGGACCACCACGTCCAAGCGCATCCTGGCGTGCTGGAGCCCGCAGAACTCGGCGCAGCGGCCGCGATAGGTGCCGACCTCGTCAGCTCGGAGGGTCATGCGGTTGACCGTGCCCGGCACCAGGTCGAGCTTCCCGGCGAGCTCTGGGATCCAGATGCTGTGGATCACGTCGTCGGAGCGCAGCTCGAGCACCACCTCGCGCCCGACGGGGAGATGGATCTCGTTCGCGGTGCGCACGTCGTGGTCCGGGTAGCGCACGTCCCACCAGTACTGCTTGCCGACGACCTCGATGGGCAGCGCGCCGTCGATGCCCTCTCGCCGCATGTCGTCACCCGACCAGATGGTCACGCCGAGGAGGAACGCCAGCACCACCGAGGGCAGGACGATGCCGCCGACCAGCACCATCGGCACACCGGCTGCGCGCGGGCCCTTCGCCTCGACCGCACCGCCCGTTCCGACGGGTCCTGCCGGTTCCTCCGACCGGGAGCGACCCTCGGTCCGTGGCCCGGCGCGTTCGTCGCGCCGGCTCCGCACCGCCACGACCAGGATTGCGACGACCGCCAGGAACACCACCGCGGCGATCGCGAACATGATCCACCAGATCGTCGCGACCGCACCGGCCTCGCGGCCGGTCGGAGCCAGCGCTCCACCGCAACCGGCGAGCAGCGTCGACGTGAGGGACGAGAGGGGCAACCACCGACGGCGCGCCACCCGGCGGCGCTCGCCGGCGCCGGAGGGCTCAGCCATGGCCGTCGGCCAGGGAGCCGAGGTCGACGGAGTTCAGGTGCTCGGCGGTCCGGTACGCGAGTGCGCACAGGGTGCCGGTCGGGTTCATCCCCGGGTTCTGCGGGTAGAGCGTCGCGCCGGTCACGTAGACGTTCGGCGTGTCCCACACCCGCCCGTAGCTGTCGGTGACCGAGCTGCCCGGGTCGGTGCCCATGATGGCCCCGCCCGTGTTGTGGGTGCTCTGGTAGGGCGCCACCGTGTACGGCTCGAGCTCGTCGGTCGTCTCCATCGACGACGGCCCCATGCGCTCCATGATCTCGGCGCACCGCT
>CBFGTJ010000093.1:0-12193 GCA_965651815.1 uncultured Microthrixaceae bacterium
GCACACTACTCCCGGATCGGCGCGGGGCTCAAAACACCGCCCATCGGTCGACCAGTGCGACGCACAGGTCGACGTTTCGATGTGCCCGCTCCACTCGGTACACTGCCGCGTCGCGCCGTTCCGGGCGCGGGGGACCCGGCCGCGGCCCGAGGAGACGATCGGGCGGATGATCTCGAGGGACAGATGACCACATCGCTCGTGCCCTACGAGCAGCAGCCCGATCCCGGCGAGGTCCGGCGGTCCGCCCGCCTCAGCGGTACCCAGGTGCTGATCGTGGTCGCCTCCATGGTGGTGACGGCGGCCGTCGCCGGCGCGCTCGCGGCCGTGAGCCCGCCGATCTACGAGACGCAGCGCTCCGTGATCGTGCTCTCGGGCGCGAACCCGAACGACAACGAGGTCATCACCCGGGCGCTCGAGACGATCATCGAGTCCAAGGGCCTCGCGGCCGAGGTGAAGCGCCGCGGCGACCTGCCGCAGTCGATCGACCAGATCTCGGCGATCATCTCGGCGCGCCGCTCACCCGAGGCCGCCTACATGGACGTCGTGGCCTCGAGCCCCGACAAGGAGCTCTCCGAGGCGGTCAGCGCGCAGATCATCCCCGCGCTCAACGGCGTGTTCGAGACCGCCCAGGCCGACATCCCGGTCGAGAGCCGCATCAAGGGCACGCTGTTCCAGGAGGTGTTCTCGAGGCCGCTGCAGAGCACCACGCGGTTCCCGCTGTGGTTCGCCGTGCTGTTCGGGCTGCTCCTCGGCGGCCTGGTGCCGTTCGTGTTCTTCGTCGTGCGGAACCTGCGCCGGCCCGTGGTCGAGTCGGCCCAGGACATCACCGACGCGATCGACCTGCCGATCCTCGCCAGGGTGCCGGCGCTCGGCTCGCGCAACGGCAGCGTGCAGGACTCCGTCTCCGGCATCGTCGCCGCGGTCGAGCGGCTCAGCCTCAACGAGCCCGTGCACCGGCTCGTGCTGGTCGGCGCGGACGAGGGGGAGCAGCGCGCCGAGCTGGCGCTCGGGCTGTCGTGCATGATCGCCCGCAGCTTCGGCCAGCCGGTGGCGCTGATCGACGCCGACCTCGACGGCGGTGTGCTCACCGACCTCCTGCAGACCACCGACGTCGCCGGCCTCGCCGAGTGCCTGGCCGGGCAGATGGACGCCGAGACGGCCCTCGTGCCGGTCACCGAGGACCGCCTGCCGTCCTCCCTCGACGGCTACGGGGCGCCCGAGGGCATGGTCCGCTTCCTGGGCGTCGGCGTCGACACGAGCCGCAACATCCTGCGGATGCGCTCCACCTTCCACCGCGTGCTCGAGGACCTCGCCGGCCGGTACGTGGTGATCGTCAACGGGCCCCGACTTCCGGGCCCGGTGCCGTCGTCGCAGCTGCTGTCGCTCGCCGACGCGACGCTCATGGTCGTCGCCGAGGGTCGCACCAGCCTCACCGACGCCCGCTCCGCGGGCGATGCGCTGCGCTCGTTCAGCGCCGGGGCATCCGGGGTGATCGTGCTCCGTGGCTGACACGGACGCATCAGGTCGGGCGGCCGAGCCCGCCGGCGACGGCGCGGGGGAGGGGGAGGCAGGGCCCTCGATCGGCACGACCGCGTCCCGGGGGTTCATGTGGGCCAACGTCGGCGTGTTCACCCGGTACATGTCGGCGCTGGTGCTCGCCGCGGTGCTCGCGCGGGTGCTCGACGACACCGACTACGCCGTGATGGTGACCCTGATGGTGGTCACCTACTACTTCGACAACGCCCTCGACCTCGGCATGGGCGCGGCGCTCGTGTACGAGCAGGAGAAGGGCGTGACCGACCGGGTGCGGGTCGCGTTCACCGCGAACGTCGGCCTCACCGTCGTGCTCGCCACGGTGGCGCTGTTCGGCTCGCCGCTCATCGCGAAGTACTTCGACCTGCCCGGGTACACGAACCTGTTCCGCTGCCTCGCGGTGGTCGTCGTGCTGTCGGGACTGACGGTCATCCCGTGGTCGCTGTTCATGCGCGGCATGGACTTCCGCACCCGGGCGGTGGTGGAGGTCGCCCGCGACCTCACGAGGTTCGGGGTCACGATCGGCCTCGCGTGGGCGGGCTTCGGCGCCTGGGCGGTGATGACCGGCCTGATCAGCGCCTACGGCGTGTGGCTGGTGCTGACCTGGGCCTTCATGCGCTTCCGCCCCCGCCTGCACTGGGACACCCCGGTCGCGAAGGAGCTGTTCGCGTACGCCTGGCGGATGGCCGGCACCCGCCTGCTCGGCGTGCTGTCGCTCAACGGGGACTACGTGATCGTCGGCAACCGCCGCCCCGACCAGTACCCGCGCTACTACCAGGCGTTCCGGTTGCCGGAGTTCGTGATGGGTGCCCAGCTCAACGCGCTCTCGGCGGTGCTGTTCCCGATGTACGCGCGCATCCGCTCCGAGGGGCGGATGGCGATGCGCGACGCCCTGTACCGCGCGCTGCGCATCGTCGCGCTGTTCTCGATCCCGGTGGGCCTCGGCCTCGCGCTGGTCGCCCGCGACTCGATCGCGCTGATGTACGGGATCGACTCGCCGGTCGCCGTGCGCACGATGGAGATCCTCTCGGTCACCGGCTGCGTCGTGGGGCTCGGGTACGCGACCGGCGACCTGCTCTACGCGATCGGCCGTCCCGGCCTGATGGTCCGGATCAACGCGGTGATGGTGCCGACGATGCTGGCGCTGATGTGGTTCGTCGCGGACGACGGCATCGTCTGGGTCGCGACCGTGCACCTCGTGGTGGCGATCGTGTTCACCGGGATCCGGCAGCTGCTCGTGAACCGGATCGTCGAGGCCGACAGCCGGGCCGTGCTCGGGGCGCTCGGGCCCGCCGTCACCATCGCCGCCTGCATCCTCGCCTTCGCGCTGCCGGTGCGGCTGCTGTCCGAGCCGGGCTTCGGCTCGATGGTCGCGATCGTCGCCGCGGGCGTCGTGGGCGGGGTCGTCGGGCTGGGCGTCAGCCGGTCGGCTCGGGCCGAGGTGCTCGACGTCGTCGCGAAGCTGCGCGGCTGAGCTCGTGCGCGGCCTGGCGCCAGCGTCGCGCCGCCATCGCCGCGGTGCCGAGCGGCCCGACGCCGAAGCGGCACCGGACCAGCTCACGGCGCCCCTCCGCCCAGTCGGCCTTGTACGGCTCGTCGCCGCGCAGGAGGTCGTACTCGCAGCGCCCGTCCGCGACGGCGCGCTGCACGATCTCCCACCGCAGCACCGACCCGGCCCCGCGCCACTCGCGCTCCGTGCGGCGACCCGCCTGGTAGAAGGCCGTCCGACCGCCGACGAGGAGGTCGAGCTCGGTCGCGACGACGGATCCGTCCGCGTCGACGATCTCGTCGATCGTGACCTCACCGGCCTGCATGCCGGCGAGCGCCGCGCGCCGGAACCGCTCCCAGCCCGCGAGGAACGACGACTCGTCGGCCCAGCGTCC
This sequence comes from uncultured Microthrixaceae bacterium, assembly GCA_965651815.1. Classification (GTDB taxonomy): domain Bacteria; phylum Actinomycetota; class Acidimicrobiia; order Acidimicrobiales; family Microtrichaceae; genus CBFGTJ01. Next base: position 3,417 of record CBFGTJ010000093.1, read on the forward strand.
CTCGTGCAGGCGGGCCAGATCGGCGAGCGCCCGCTCGCCGTCCTCCGGCGGCACCCGGCGGTGCGTCGCCCCCGAGCGGGCGAGGCGCTTGGCGGTGCGCTGGATCGTGCTGCGCAGCCGGCCGGGGCGGGCGGCGAGGTAGGCCGCGGCGTCGGGGGGCAGCGCCGCGAAGGGTGCGCCGTGGCGCTCGACGACCCGGTCGGCCAGCGCGGCGGCGAGCGACCCCTCGGCGGCGAGGCCGTCGAGGTCCACGACCCGCGACCCGGGCCTGCGCAGCCAGGCGAGCACCTCCCCGGTGACCACGTCGCGGTGCTCGTCGGTCGCGACCAGGTCCAGGTGGTCGGGGGCGAGCGGCCCCTGGCCGGGGCTGCGCAGCCGCTCCAACCGGACCGGGCCGGCGCGCAGCTCGTCGCGCTCGAGGGCCAGGCCGCCGACGAGGCGTCCGTCCGCGACGCAGCACAGCAGCACGAGCTCGCCGGCCGGCGCGTGCTGCAGCCACCAGCTCCTCAGGAACGGGCTGGGCAGGGGCTGGGAGGCGGCGAGGTCGTCCCAGTCGCGGGCGGGCCCGTCGAAGGTGCGCTGCACCCGCAACTCGACGTGGCCGGCCCGAGGCATCGGGGGAGTGTGGCTGAACGCCGGGAGCCCCGCCAGCCGGATGGGTCGGACGACCCTTGACGGTGGCGGTGGTCACACGTTTACTGGTGCAGGTAGTTGGGCAGGCGGACGGCGGGGCAACACGGGCGGCCAAGAGGACTCGTGTGCAGGGACCGTGGTTCCACGGCAGGGCATGCGGCTTCGGTCGGTTGGGAGTGAACGGGGCATGATGGTGCGGTACTCGGAGGCTGACGACGTTTCGGCCGGTGGCCGGGTCGCGTCCATGCGGGTGGGCGACGACTCCGGCCGTGCAGCTCCCGACGAGCCCGTGATCGACCTGAGGGTCAGCACGCAGGAACCGGCGCTCCTCGCGGAGCCGGTCAGCGCGGTGTCCCGCGACGAGCGCCGCGCGGTCGGCCGGACGCTGCGGGTCCTGGGCCACCTCCTCGACGCCGCGGCGCTCGCGAGCCCCCTGGTGCTGTCGGGCGTCGTCATCAACGAGCCCATCCCGCTCAAGGTCATCGCCCTGTTCTCGATCGTGGGCACGCTGCTGCTGTGGCCGACCGCTCGCCGCGGGCGGCTCGTCGTCGTGCCCAGCGAGGGGCTCCTGTCGATCGTCGGCCGCGTCGGCCTGGCGCCGGTGGTCACCCTGATCCTCTTCTCGATCGTGGGCCGGCGAGGGCTCGAGAGCTCGTGGCGGTCGATCGACGTGTTCGCGATCGTGCAGATCGTCGCGGCGACGATCCCGGTGATCCTGCTCGGCCGGCTCATCACCTACCGGCTCGTGGGGCTCGCCCGGTCGCGTGGCTACGACCTCGAGGACACGCTGATCGTCGGCACCGGCCCCGTCGGCGTCGAGATCTCGAAGGCGCTGCAGGACAACCCCGAGTACGGGCTCGTGCCCACCGGGTTCGTCGACCGCTTCGACGACGAGATGCCGCTGCCGACCGTCGGCCGCCCGGAGCGGCTGCGCGAGATCCTCGAGATCACCGGCACCCGGCACGTCATCCTGGCGTTCGGCGCGGCCGGCGAGGAGGAGCTGGTCGGGATCATCCGCTCCTGCGCCGACCTCGACGTCCAGTTCTACGCGGTGCCGCGGCTGTTCGAGCTGGGCGTCTCCGCCGAGGACGTCGGCCACGAGGTCGCCGGCCTGCCGCTCGTCCCCGTGCGGCGCCCCGGCCTGTCGGCCAGCAGGTGGCGTGCGAAGCGTGCGTTCGACATCGTGATGTCGCTCGTGCTGCTCGTGCTCTCGGCGCCCGTGATGCTGCTGTGCGCGATCGCGGTGAAGCTCAGCAGCCCCGGGCCGATCTTCTTCAGCCAGGTCCGGATCGGCATCGGCGGGCGGCCGTTCGAGATCCTCAAGTTCCGCACGATGCGGGTGAACGACGACTCCGCCACCCAGTGGTGCGTCAACGACGACGACCGGGTGACCCGGGTCGGGCGCATCCTCCGCCCCTCGCACCTGGACGAGCTGCCCCAGCTGTTCAACGTGCTCAAGGGCGAGATGTCGCTCGTCGGCCCCCGGCCGGAGCGGCCCCACTTCGTGGAGCAGTTCGCCTCCGAGATCGACGGCTACCACTTCCGGCACCGCGTGCCGGTCGGGATCACGGGCTGGGCCCAGGTGCACGGCTACTGGGGCGACACCAGCATCGAGACCCGGGTGCGGCTCGACAACCGCTACATCGAGAACTGGTCGCTGTGGCGTGACCTGGTGATCGGGCTGCGCACGATCCCCACCCTCTTCGGCAAGCGCCGGTGAGCGCCCTCCCCGCGGAGGCGCCCGCCGTCGAGGACGACCCTGCCGAGGACCTGGTCACGGTCGTCATCCCCGCGCGGAACGAGGAGCGCACCATCGCGGGGGTGCTCGACAGCGTGCTGTCCCAGACGCACCGGAACCTCCAGGTGCTGGTCGTCGACGGCGCTTCGACCGACGCCACGGCACGGATCGTCGAGGCGGTCGCGGCACGCGACGGGCGGGTGGAGCTGGTGCGGAACCCCGACCGGGTCATCCCCATGGCGCTCAACCTCGCCGTGGACCGTGCGGCGGGCCGCTGGCTGGTCCGCGTGGACGCGCACTCGCGCATCCCGTCGGACTACGTCGAGCGGGTCGTCGGCCACCTCCGCACCGGCCGTTGGGGAGGTGTCGGCGGACGCAAGGACGGTCGCGGGTGGACCCCGGCGGGCCGGGCGATCGCGGCGGTGATGGCCTCCCCGTTCGCGCAGGGCAACTCCGTGTACCACTACGGCGACGAGATGCGGACCGTGGACCACGTGCCGTTCGGCGCGTACCCGCTGGAGGTGGTCCGGGAGCTCGGTGGCTGGAACGAGACCCAGCTCGTGAACGAGGACTTCGAGTTCGACCACCGCCTGCGCGCCACGGGGCGGGAGCTCCTGTTCGACCCGGAGGTCCGGATCGAGTGGGACTGCCGCCAGAGCGTGCCGGCGCTGTTCCGCCAGTACCGGCGCTACGGCGCCGGCAAGGTGCAGACCTTGGTGCGGCACCCCGAGTCCGCGGCGGCGCGCCACCTCGCCGCGCCGGGCATGGTGGCGGTGCTCGCGCTCGCCGTGGTGCTGCTGCTCCCGCGACGCACGCGCAAGTGGGGGCTGGCGCTCATCGCCCCCTACGCGGGCCTCGTCGCGGTCGGCACCGCGACCACCGTCGGCAGGCTCGACCGCGCGGGCGAGCGGGTCTGGGTGGCCCCTGCGTTCGTCGCGCTGCACACCGGTTGGGGCATCGGGTTCTGGCGCGAAGCGATCTCCCAGCTGCGCCGGCGCGGGGGTGCCCGCCCGGACCTCGCAGCCAGCTGAGGCGCCGCTACCGTGGCAGGAGCAGCAGGCCCGCAGCGGTGCCGGGTAGTTCAATTGGCAGAACGCCTGACTTTGGATCAGGAGAGTGCAGGTTCGAGTCCTGCCCCGGCAGCATGACCAACACCCACTCGTCGATCCCACCGGCGCTCTCCGCGGTCATCCTCGCCGCGGGGGAGGGCAGCCGCATGCGCTCGGAGCGTCCGAAGCCGCTGCACCGCCTGTGCGGCCGGCCGATGCTCATGTACGTGCTGGACTCGCTGGCGGCGGTGGACGCCCGCCGTGCGGTGATCGTCGTCGGTCACAAGGGCGACTGGGTCACCAAGAAGGTCCAGGAGCACGTCCACGACATCGAGCTCGAGTTCGTCGAGCAGCAGGTCCAGCGCGGCACCGGTGACGCGACGCTGGTCGGACTCGTCGGCATTCCCGAGGACGAGGACGACAGCGACGTCCTCGTCATGCCGGGCGACGCGCCGCTGCTGCGGGCGTCGACCATCGCGGCGCTCGTCGAGCACCACCGCTCGACGGGTGCGGCGGCGACGCTGCTCACCGCGGTCATGGACGACCCCACCGGCTACGGGAGGGTCGTGCGGGGCCGCGAGGGGCGCGTGGTGAGGGTGACCGAGCACCGCGACGCGAGCCCCGAGGAGCTCGAGATCGACGAGGTGAACACCTCGATCTACTGCTTCCGCCGCAACCTGCTGGCGCCCGCGCTGCGCCGCATCGAGCCCGACAACGACCAGGGCGAGTACTACCTCACCGACGTCGTCGAGGTGCTCGCCGCGGCCGGCCACCCCGTCGAGGCGATGGTCGCCCCCGACGCCGCCGAGACCCAGGGCATCAACGACCGCCTGCAGCTCGCCAACGCCGAGGCCGAGCTGCGGCGGCGCACGAACGAGGAGCTCCTGCGGTCGGGGGTCACGATCGTCGACCCGGCCGCGGTGCACGTCGACACCACCGTGAGGGTCGGCCGCGACGTCACCCTCTTCCCCGGGGTGATGCTCCAGGGTGCGACGGTCGTCGGCGACCGCACCGAGGTCGGCCCCAACAGCCGCCTCGTCGACACGGTCGTCGGCTCCGACTGCACGATCGACCAGACCACCGCGCGCGAGGCGCGGATCGGCGACGGCTGCAGGGTCGGTCCGTACGCGGCGCTCGGGCCGGGCTCCGAGGTCCCTTCGAACTCGACGACCGGGCCGTTCTACACTGCGGAGGCCCGGCGGTGAGCGACGCGACGGTGTCGGAGGCGGGCGGATCCGGGAGGCACGTCGTGGAGCTGGTCACCAAGAAGCGACTGACGATCGTCGCAGGCAGGGTCAACCACGAGCTCGCCGAGGAGGTCGCCCAGCGGCTGGGGCAGGAGCTCGGTCCCGTCCAGCTCGCGGAGTTCGCCAACGGCGAGCTGCACTGCAAGTACGGCGAATCGATCCGCGGCGCCGACCTGTTCATCTTCCAGAGCCACTGCTCCACGGCGGACCTGTCGGTCAACGACGCGCTGATGGAGCACCTCATCATGGTCGACGCCGCGAAGCGGGCCTCGGCCAAGCGCATCACCGTCGTCGCGCCCTTCTACGGCTACGGGCGCCAGGACCGCAAGGCGGAGGGCCGCGAGCCGATCACCGCGAAGCTGCTCGCCAACATGTTCGAGGTCGCGGGGGCGAAGCGGATCGTCAGCGTCGACCTGCACTCGGGCCAGATCCAGGGCTTCTTCGACGGCCCCGTCGACCACCTGACCGCCATGCCCGTCCTGGTCGACTGGATGGCGCGGAACCTGCCCGAGGACCTGGTGGTCGTGTCGCCCGACGCCGGGCGGGTGAAGGTCGCGGAGCGCTACGCCAACCAGCTGCACGCCGACCTCGCCATCGTGCACAAGCGGCGCGTGCGCGGCGCGAAGAACGCGGTGGTCGCGAAGGAGGTCGTCGGTGACGTCGAGGGCCGCACCTGCGTGCTCATCGACGACATGATCGACACCGCCGGCACGATCGTCGCCGCCGCCGAACAGCTCGTCGAGCGCGGCGCGTCGTCGGTGTGCTGCGCCGCGACCCACGGCGTGTTCTCCGGGCCCGCGATCGACCGGCTCAAGAACTCGGTGCTCACGCGCGTGGTCGTGACCAACACGCTGCCGCTGCCGCCCGAGAAGCGGATCGACAAGATCGAGGTGCTCTCCGCTGCCGGCATCATCGCCGACGCGATCGACGCGGTGTTCGAGGACTCGTCGGTGTCGGAGATCTTCGACGGCCAGAACCAGACCTGAGCCGGCGCGCGAGCGTCTGGCACCCGTCGCGGCGCCGCCGTTACACTCTCCCGTCGGCCTGCGAGCGTCCCGCGTGCGCCCGGTGCCCCCACACGTCCGCCCCCAGGAGTCGTCATGTCCGAGGTCACCCTCACCGCCGAGACCGGCCGCAGCAGCGGCAAGGGCCCGGCTCGCCGAGCCCGCGCCGAGGGTCGCATCCCCGCCGTCATCTACGGGGGCGGGGAGCCCGCGGATGCCGTGACCTTCGACCGGGCCGAGCTGCGGCGCGCGCTCGGCACCAAGGCCGGCCGCAACGCCCTCATCCGCGTCGAGCTGGAGGGCGACTCGTTCCTCACGCTGGTGCGCGAGATCCAGCAGCACCCGATCCGCCGCGACATCACCCACGTCGACCTGCTCAAGGTCGACCCGACCAAGCCCGTCGAGATGGACATCCCGATCCGGCTGGTGGGTGAGGCGAAGAAGGTGACGGTGATGGGCGGCATGACCGAGCAGCGCCTGAACACGCTGCGCGTGCGCGTGCGGCCGGACCAGATCCCGCCCTACATCGACGTCGACATCTCCGACATGCGCCTCGACCGGTCGCTGCTGGTCAAGGACGTGCCGATGCCGGAGGGCGTCGTCTGCCTGACCAGCCCCCAGCAGGCGGTGGTCACCGCGGAGCTCACCCGTGCCGCGGTCGTGGCCCAGCGGGCCGACGGAGACGAGTCCTCCGAGGAGGAGTGATCCGGCCGCGGGCGCACCGCGACACGCCGTGGGACCTGCTCGTCGTCGGGCTGGGGAACCCCGGGGAGCGCTACGCCCGAACCCGGCACAACGTCGGTGCGGACACCGCGGAGCTGCTCGCGGCGCGCCACGGCGAGCGCTTCCGCAACGACAACCGGTGCAGCGCCCGGGTCGCCGAACTGCGCCTGGACGGCCGCCGCGTCGCGGTCGCCACGCCGACCACCTGGATGAACGAGTCCGGTCGTTCGGTCGCGCAGCTCGTGAAGCGGTACCCGATCGAGGAGTGGGCCGACCTGGTGGTCGTGCACGACGAGCTCGACCTGCCGCCCGGCCGGGTGAAGGTCAAGGTCGGCGGCGGGCTCGCCGGGCACAACGGCCTGCGCTCCCTGGAGCAGCACCTGCACACGCGTGAGTTCACCCGGGTCCGCATCGGGGTCGGAAAGCCCCCCGGCGGTGCCGCCAAGGGCGCGGACTGGGTGCTGTCGAAGGTGCCGGCCGCGGCGCGCGCCGAGCTGGACGTCGCGTGCGAGGTGGCGGCCGACGCCGTCGAGTCCATCCTGCTCGAGGGCATCGACGCGACGATGCAGCGGGTGAACGCGGGCTAGCCGAGGGCGATCAGCGCGACGGCGCCCGCCGCGATCGCCAGGCCGACCGCCTGGTGGGGCGCGAGCCGTTCCCGCAGCACGGCCCGCGCCAGCACCACCGTCGACGCGGGGTACATCGCGCCGACCACGCCGACGAGGGTGAGCAGCCCCTGGCGGGTCGCGAGCAGGTAGAACGCGTTGCCGGTCGCGTCGAGGCAGCCGGCGAGCGCCGCGAACGCGAGGCCGCGCGGGGCCGGCCGCGCCGGGCGCGCCGTCAGCGCGACGAACCCGGCGAGCACGACCGCGGCGGCGCGCGCCGCGGCGATCGGCCACATCCCGCTGCCCTCGCCGGTGTGGCTGATCAGCGTGAAGAACCCGCCGAAGGCGACGCCCGCGAGGGTGCCCGCGACCACCGGCAGGCCTCCCCGCGCGGCGAGCCGCTTCGGTGCCCGCAGGTGCACCGAGGCCTCCACGGCCCGCTCGGAGACCGCTGCCTCCACCGGGGTGGGCTCACGGCTGATCAGCACGATCGCCGGCAGCCCCAGGAGGATGCCGGCGGTCGACAGGACGCCCGGTCGCTCGCCCGCCGCCACGCCGGCGACGACCGGGACCAGCGCCGACATGACCGCGGACACGGGGGCCACGACGCTCATCGGGCCCTGGCCCATCGCCCAGTAGAAGAGGACGAGCCCCACCGCACCGGCGACGCCGGCGAGCGCACCGAACAGGAGGTCCCTGCCGGTCGGGGAGCCGGAGATCGCGAGGCACGAGGCGAGCACCAGCCCGAGCCCGGCCGCTTGCGCCGCGACCGTGGTGAGCAACGCCGCCATCCGCCTCGCCGACAGGCCACCGAAGAAGTCCCCGATCCCGAACGTGGCGGCGGAGAGCGCGGCGAGCAGTACGGCCATGGAGCGGGCAGCATTCCACACCGCGGCGGGGTCGGCGTCCAACCCGCCGGGTCCCGCGGTATGTTCGCCCGGTGACCGAGCGACCCCCCGCGGACACGCTGGACGCCCGCGCACCGGCGCGCCCCGAGCCGCCGCTGCGGGCGCTCCTGCCCCGGCTGCGTGACGAGCCGGGCCTCCTCGGCGCGCTCGGCCGGTCCTCGACGGTGCTGGTCGTGCCCGAGGCGGCCCGCGCGGTCACCGTCGCCGGCCTCGTCGAGCTCTCGCGCCGCCGTCCGGTGGTCGTGGCGGTGCCCGCCGCGTCCGACGCGGAGCGGCTCGCCGCGGACCTCGAGGCGTTCCTGCCGGCCTCGTCGGTCGAGCTGTTCCCCGCATGGGAGACGCTGCCGTTCGAGCGCGTGAGCCCCTCGATCGAGACCATGGGGCGGCGGCTGCGCACGATGTGGCGGCTGCGCAGCGGTGACGAGTCACTCGCGGTCGTCGTCGCGCCCGCCCGGGCGCTCGTGCAGCGCCTCGGGCCGCAGGTGGAGCACGTCGAACCGATCGTGCTGCGCCGCGACGGACACCTGGACTCCACCGAGCTGGTCGAGCAGCTCGTCGCGGCCGGGTACCGGCGCGAGTACCAGGTGGAGCACCGCGGCGAGGTCGCGGTGCGCGGCTCGATCATCGACGTGTTCCCCTCCACCGCGGACGCGCCGGTGCGCATCGACCTGTGGGGCGACGAGGTCGACCGCCTGTTCGAGTTCTCCGTCGCCGACCAGCGCGCGACGGTCGAGCTGGACGAGGTGCACGTCTTCCCCGCGCGCGAGCTGCTGCCGACCGAGGAGGTCCGGGCCCGTGCCGAGCGGCTCGTCGCCACCGAGCCCTGGGGCCGTGAGCAGTGGCAGCGGATCGCCGACGGCGAGGTCTTCG
>CBFGTJ010000094.1:0-12132 GCA_965651815.1 uncultured Microthrixaceae bacterium
CCTCGGGTACCTCATCTTCGGCGCCGACATCGACGACGGTGCGGTCCAGACCGCTGGGTTGCTCGGATCGGTCGTCGGCGCGGTGATCGCGCTGCTCATCTGGCGTGCGATCCAGTCGCGCGGCGGGGGCATGGTCCGCCGGTGAGCCCGCTCCGTTCGGCCCAGCCCGACCACCAGGGGAGGACCCGATGAAGCCACTACGCCGTGCACGCCACGCGCTCATGTTCTTCGGCGCCGGTTCGCTGGCCGCGTACTTCCTGGACCCCGACTCGGGGCAGGTCCGGCGTGAGCGCTTCCTGCAGCAGGTCCGCTCGCTCACCAACCCCGAGCCCTCCGGTGAGCCCGAGCGCGGGGAGTCCGACGGCGACGAGTCCGCACCGGCGGCCGGGGAGCCGGCGACGGGCCAGCCGTTCGACCTCCCCAGCGAGCAGCAGTTCAGCCCCGGCTGAGCGCCACCTCGTGGGTGCCGGCCGGCCAGTCGAACCGTGCGAGCACGCGCGGGCGGCTGCGCCGCGCCAGCGCGTTGACCGAGCGGAACTCCACCACCGCGTGCTCGGGGGTCAGGTCGACGACCCCGTAGCCGCGGCGGGCGAGGTCGACGAACCGGAAGCCCGGGCGCGTCGTGCGCACCGCCCGCGCCAGCTCGGGCGCGAGGTCGCCGGTGAAGTCCGCGCCCCGTGAGCTGATCGAGCCGCAGACGAACTCCTGCAGCACCACCGGGCTGGTCGGGTCGTCGAAGTCGCGCCGCACCCCTGCCTGCCAGAACGAGTGGATGTCGCCGGTGAGCGCCCCGACGTTCGCCACGCCCTCCCCCGCGAGGTGCTCGAGGAGCAGGTCCCGCTCGGCCTGGTAGCCGTCCCAGTCGTCGAAGTTGACGTAGACGCCCGCGTGGCGCGGCAGGCCCTCGACCATCGCCCGCAGCGACGGCTCGTCCAGGTCGACCACCCGGATGGGGCTGATCATCACCTGGTTGCCGAGCAGCTTCCACGTGACCCCGTCCTGCTCGGCGGCGCCGAGCCGGTCGAACAGCCACCGGCGCTGGTCCGGCCCGAGGATCGTCCGGTCCTCGTCGTGGACCACGCGGTTCGGGTGGTCCAGGGTCGCCCCGAACACCGGCCGGGCCCCGTCGGGGGTCATGGGCTGCGGGTCCCGGTACTGGCGGGTGTCCAACAGCGCGAGCTCGAGCAGGTCGCCGAAGCGCACGGACCGGTGGATGCGGTCGCCCTCGATCGGCCAGACCGGCTGGTACTCCCACCACGCCCGGTACGCGGCGCGGGCGCGCGCCGCGTCCTCGACGAGGGTCAGGCGGTGGTAGTCGTTGACCAGCTCGTGGTCGTCCCAGACGGTGGCGAAGGGGTGCGCGGCGTGCGCGGCCCGCAGGTCCGGGTCGCCCCGGTACACGCGGTACTTCGCCCGGTACCCCGCGAGGTCCTCCGCCGTGCCGACGCCGTCGCTGCGCACGTCGAAGGGGCTCCACCCGCCCGACTCGTAGATGTAGTCACCGAGGTGCACGACCGCGTCGATGTCCGGCTCCTCCGCGATCGCCCGCCACGCCGGGAAGTAGCCGGCCGTGTACTGCTGGCAGCTCGCGACGGCGAGGCGCACGCGCCGCGGCGACCCGGTCGCCGCCGGCAGGGTCCGCGTCCGACCGGTGGGGCTGGTGAGCCCGTCGACCTCGAAGCGGTACCAGTACGTCGAGCCGGGCTCGAGGCCCTCGGCCAGCACCTTGCAGCACCCGTCCGACGACGCGGCCGCCGAGCCGACCCCCGAGGCCACGACCCGCGTGAGCTCCGGGTCCGCCGCGACGGTCCACGCCAGCTCGACCGACGGGCCCACCGCCGCGGGGGCGAACCTGGTCCAGAGCACGACCGCGGTGTCGGAGTGCACGCCGGACGCGACGCCGCAGTCCCACGGGCCGGGCGGGAGCGGGTCGGTGGGGGCGCAGGCCCCGACCAGCGACGAGGCCGCGACCCCGCCGAGGCCGGCGAGCCCGCCGCGCAGCAACGTCCGTCGGTCCACGTCGCGCGCCGTCAGCCGTCGGCGGACGCCTCGCCGTCGTCGCTCGCGTTGGTGATCAGCACGGGGCACGGCGCGTGCCGCACGACGTGGTCGGACACCGAGCCCAGCAGCGCGCGCTTCACTCCCCCGCGGCCACGGGTCCCCATCACGATGACGTCCGCGCCGGCCTGGGCGGCGATGTCGCAGATGACGCGGCCGGGGTCGCCCTCGAGCACCTGGGTGCGGGCGTGGGGGCCGATCTGCTGCGCCAACCCACCGACGACCGACTCGGCCTCCTCCTGCATGGACCGGCGCGCCCGGTCGACCTCCTCGGGCGACAGGGTCGTGCCCGCGAAGCCGGAGACCTGGGCACCAAGCGCGAGGTCGACCGGCTCGACGACGGTCACGACCACGACCTCGTCGACCTCCCCCAGCACCGCGAGGCCCGAGCGGGCGGCGTGCGAGGCGAGCGGTGAGCCGTCGGTGCAGACGATCGCGGTGCGAGCCATCGCAGGAGTATCGCACGCACGGCGCGGGTCGGCCCCGATGAGGGAGACTGCGGTGGTTGGAAGCCACGCGACGCGGGTAGGTGTCCGCCCGGCCGCGTCCGCAGGCGAGGGAGACGAACTGTCAGCTAGCGAAGGGGCCCCCGGGCCCGACGGATCGACGCGTGGAGGCGGCGGTGCGGCGCGGGTGCACCCTGCGGTGGACGCGCTCGGCGCCTACGCGTGGCGGCTCATCGGCATCGCGGCCGTGGTGGTCGGGCTGGTGTGGCTGCTCGGCCAGCTGCGGGTCGTGGTGGTGCCGGTCATCATCGCGACGCTGCTGAGCCGGGCCCTGGAGCCCGTCGCCTCGCGCCTGCGCGCCCGGGGCGTCGGTCCGGGGCTGGCCGCCGGCGTCGCGCTGGTCGGCTTCCTGGGTGCCGTCGCGCTGGTGCTGTGGCTGATCGGCCCGTCGGTGGTCGACCAGTTCGAGGACCTCGGGCCCACGCTCAGCTCCGCGGTCGACGACGTCGAGCGGTGGCTGGTCGAGGACGCGCCGATCGACATCTCCCGCGCGGACATCGACTCGGCCCGCGAGCTGTTCGTCGAGCGGGCGGGCGACATCCTCCGCTCCTCGGAGGGCGGCCTCACCGGTGCGGCGTCGCTGCTCGTCGAGATCCCCACCGGCGGCGTGCTCGCCCTGTTCCTCACCTTCTTCATGGTCAAGGACGGCGCGCGCTTCGCGGCGTGGTTCCACCGCGCGGTGCCGGAGGGGCGCCGGGACCTCGTCGGCGCGGCGGGCCGCCGGTCCTGGCGGGCGCTCGGCGGCTTCCTCCGCGGCGCGGCGCTGCTGGGCCTGGTGGAGGCGATCGCGATCGGGCTCACGGTGTGGCTCGTCGGGGGCGAGCTCGTCGCACCGATCATGGTGCTGACCTTCGGGGCGGCGTTCGTGCCGATCCTCGGTGCGATCGTGGCGGGGGTGGTCGCGGTGCTGGTGACCCTCGTGACCGCCGGCACCGCGCAGGCGGCGGTGGTGGGGCTCGTCGCGCTCGTGGTGCAGCAGCTCGACAACGACCTGCTCGCCCCCGTCGTGTACGGCAAGATGCTCGCGATCCACCCGGCGGTGATCCTCGTGGGGGTCGTCTCCGGAGGGGCGCTCTTCGGCGTCCTCGGCACCCTGTTCGCGGTGCCCGTGCTCGTCGTGGCGATCGGCATCGCGGACGAGGTCCGCCTGCACCGCGGGGGACGGTCCCCGGGGCCGTCGGACCCGGCCGCGGAGGCGACGTGACGGGCCCTACGACCCGGCGCGATGGGTCGTCGGACCCTTCGGCCCGCGATGGCCTAGGTGGATCATCCCGATCCCTTGAATTCGCCCTGTCGCTCGGATACCCATACCCACACGGAGAGGGAGCGTGGAGGAGCGAGTTCACCACCTCCTCCGGAGACGACAGCGCAGCTGGGAGGCGGCACGATGATGAACGGTGAGGACAACGGCGAGGTCGACCGCGTCCGGGTGAGCGTGATCATCCCCACGCTCAACGAGGCGGACAACCTCCGCTTCGTGCTGTCGGCCATCCCCGACATCGTCGAGGAGGTGCTGATCGTCGACGGCGGTTCGACCGACGGCACGGTCGACGAGGCACGCCGGCTCCGCCCCGATGTCCGCATCATCGAGGAGCTGCGGCCCGGGAAGGGCCGTGCGCTGCGCACCGGCTTCGAGGAGGCCACCGGTGACATCCTCGTGATGATCGACGCCGACGGCTCCATGGACCCCCGCGAGATCCCGGCGATGGTCGCGGTGCTCGAGTCCGGCGCCGACGTGGTCAAGGGCTCCCGCTTCCTCCAGGGGGCGGGCACCGACGACATGGGCTGGCTGCGGCGCAGCGGCAACGCGGGGCTCCGCCTGCTGGTGCGGGCGCTGTTCGGCGGCCGCTACTCCGACCTGTGCTACGGCTACATGGCGTTCTGGCGTGACGTGCTCCCCGCCTTCGAGGGCGACGCACCGGGCTTCGAGGTCGAGACGTTCCTCAACGTCCGTGCCCTCGCCGCGGGCCTGCGCATCGCGGAGGTCCCGAGCTTCGAGCGCAACCGGATCTCGGGCGAGAGCCACCTGAACACGTTCCGGGACGGCTGGCGGGTGCTGAAGACGATCTTCCGGGAGCGCCAGCTGACCGCTCGCTCCCGCTGGGGCCAGGGCGTGCCGCGCCCGACGCCGGCCCGCCACGCCGAGCTGACGATCGACCTCACCGACTCCTCGAGCGAGCGGGTGAAGGTCCTCGAGCTCCGCCCGAGCTCCGCCGAGCTCGTCGACCAGGCGGCCGTCGGGTCCAGCCAGCGCGGGTCGGGCACGGACAGCGGCAACGCGTGAGCATGCCGGACGCCGCCCTCAGCGTCGTCATCTGCGCCTACACCGAACAGCGCTGGGACGACCTGATCGCAGCGGTCCGCTCGGTCGCAGCACAGGACGTCCCGCCGCTGGAGTGCCTGGTCGTCGTCGACCACAACGAGGCGCTGCTGGCACGGGCCACCGAGGAGCTCTCGGAGTGGGCCACGGTCATCCCGAGCTCCGGCCCGAAGGGCCTGTCCGGCGCACGCAACACGGGCGTCGAGGCGGCACGGGGCGACGTCGTGGCCTTCCTCGACGACGACGCGGTCGCCGAGCGGGACTGGACGGTCCACCTGCTCGCCCCCTACGCCGATCCCGACGTGCTCGGCGTCGGCGGCTGGGCGGAGGCGGAGTGGCTCGAGGGCGAGCCGGGATGGTTCCCCGAGGAGTTCCTCTGGGTCGTGGGCTGCAGCTACCGGGGACTGCCGACGGAGACGGCGACGGTGCGCAACCTGATCGGCTGCAACATGTCCGTGCGGCGCAGCGTGCTGGCCGAGGTCGGCGGGTTCGACGTCGGCCTCGGCCGGACCGCCGACCGGCCGCTGGGCTGCGAGGAGACCGAGCTGTGCATCCGTGCCACGGACCTGCACCCCGGCGGTCGCTTCGTGCTCGAGCCCCGGGCCCGGGTGCGCCACAAGGTGCCGGCCGGCCGGGGGCGCTGGGGCTACTTCCGTGACCGGTGCCGCGCCGAGGGCGTGTCGAAGGCATGGGTGGCGGACCGGGTGGGGAGCGACTCCGCCCTCTCCTCGGAGCGGGCCCACACGATGAAGGTCCTCCCCCTCGGCGTGCTGCGAGCGCTCGCCTCGATCCGCCCGACCGACCTGTCGTGTGCCGGCCGGGCCGCGGCGATCGTCGCGGGGCTCGGCTACACCGCCACCTCGTACCTGCGAGAGTCCCGGCGGCGGGCCCGGCGATCGAGCGAGGTGGCCGATGCGATCGCCGTCTGAGCCCGCCACGATCGACGAGCTCGAGCAGGTGCAGCCGCTGGACGGGCGCAGCCCGGTGCTGCCCCTGATCGTCGACCTCGCCGAACCGTTGCCGTCGCTGGTCAACGTGGGTCACCGCTACCGCGCGGCGCACCTGCTGGTCGTCGTGCAGGGCACGCCGCTCGGCTGGGTGGACCTGGCGCTGCCGCCCGAGGGCGTCGCACCGGAGCTGCTCGCGGAGCTGCTGTGGAAGCGGCTCCGCCGGGCGATCGTCGCCGAGCTGGCGGCCAGGGACCTCAGCGCCCCGGGCAGCCTCCCCGCAGGGGGCTACGACCTGGGGTCGCCGGCGCGGGGACGGGTCGAGCCGGACGTCGCGGTGGTCATCGCGACGCGGGAGCGCCCCGAGGAGCTCGAGCGCTGCCTGCACTCGGTGCTCGAGGGCGTCGTCGTGCCCGCCCAGCTCGTCGTCGTGGACAACGCCCCGACCTCGGACCGCACCGAGCGGCTCGTGCGGCGCATGGCGGAGGACCACCCGTCGCTGCAGTACGTCCGCGAGCCGCGCCCGGGGCTCGGCCGGGCCCACAACGCGGCGCTGCCGGTGCTGCGGACCCGCCTCGTCGCGTTCACCGACGACGACGTGGTCGTGCACCCCTGGTGGCTCGCGCGCACCGTCGAGGCGTTCGAGGTGGCCGACGACGTCGCCTGCGTCACGGGGATGATCGCCCCCCTCGAGCTCGACACGAGGACCCAGCAGCTGATCGAGGCCCATGCCGGGTTCAACAAGGGGTTCGACCGGCGGGTGTTCGACCCCCGCGCCGACCACCACGACGACGTGCTGTTCCCCTTCGCCGCGGGGGTGTTCGGCTCCGGTGCGAACATGTCGTTCGACACGGAGTACCTGCGCTCCGTCGGCGGGTTCGACGACGCGCTCGGCGCGGGCACGGTCGCCCTGGGCGGCGACGACCTCGCCGCCTTCTACGACGTCATGGCGACCGGCCGCCGCCTGGTGTACGAGCCGGCGGCGATCGTGTCGCACCGGCACCACCGGGAGCTCCCGGCGCTGCAGCGGCAGGCGTACGGCTACGGAGCGGGCCTCTCGGCGCACCTGACGCGCTGCGTGCTGAACGACCCGAAGGTCGCCTGGGCGATGCTGCGTCGGGTGCCGCCCGCGGTGCGCCGGGCCGCCCGCATCGCGCGCCCCGAGCGCTCGCCGGACCGCCCCGAACCGCCGCCCGGGCTCACCTGGCACCACCTGAGGGGAATGGCCGCGGGACCCGTACGCTATGTGAGGAGCCGGCGTGCGGCACGGGCCGCCGCAGCTGCCGGCACGCCGTAGGACCACCCACGCCGCCCGCACATGAACGGCCAGACGATCCCCATCCTCCTCTACCACTCGATCGCGGACGACGCCTCCGGCGCCTTCGCGCCCTACGCGCTCCCCCGCGCCCGCTTCGCGGAGCACCTCGACGTGGTCGTCGAGTCCGGGCGGACCGCGATGACGGTGAGCGACCTCGCGGGGCGGCTCCGCGCCGGTGAGGAGCTGCCGCCCCGGCCCGTGGTCATCACCTTCGACGACGGGTTCGCCGACTTCGCGGACGCCGCGTGGCCCGAGCTCGCCGCCCGGGGCCTGCCGGCGACCCTGTACGTCACCAGCGGCGCCGTCGGCGGCCGCAGCAGGTGGCTGGCATCAGAGGGCGCCGGCGACCGGGTGATGCTCGACTGGGCCGCGCTGCGGGACCTGGCGGACGACGGCTGCGAGATCGGCGCCCACACGCTGTCGCACCCGCCGCTGGACTGCATCCCGCGCCCGGCGGCCGAGCGCGAGATCGTCGGGTCGAAGCTGGAGCTCGAGGACGGCCTCGGTCGGCCGGTGCCGTCCTTCGCGTACCCGCACGGCCACCACGACCGCCACGTGCGGCGGATGGTGGTCGAGGCCGGGTTCGAGTCCTGCTGCGCGGTCAAGGACGCGCTGAGCCACACCGGCGACGACCTCTTCGCGCTCGCCCGCATCACCGTGCTGGCGGACGCCGGCCCCGGCGACGTCGCCCGGTGGCTGGAGGGGCGTGGCGTGCGGCGCGCTCCCCGGAGGGAGCGTCTCCGGACCACCGCCTGGCGCACGGTCCGCCGCCGCCGTCACCGGCGGGCGGTCGCGGCGGCGCCATGAGGGTCACGACCCCCGCGCCCCGGGAGGAGTGGGAGCGCATCGCCACCGGTGACCCCGGTGCGGTCGCCGAGCACTTCCCGCGCTGGACCGACGCGATCTGCGCGGTCGGGCCCTGGGAGGACGCGTCGCGCTGCTACGAGCTGGCCGACGGCCGGCGGTTCGTGCTGCCCCTCGTGCGGCACCGCCGGGTCCCCGGCGGCTGGTACGCGTCCCCGCCCCCCGCGTGGGGGTTCGGCGGCCTCGTGGGCCCCGACCTGGACGCGGGCGTGGTCGAGCGCGTCGTCGAGGACCTCCGCGGGATGGGTGCCGTGCGGATCTCGATCCGCCCCGACCCGACGACCGCCGAGGCCTGGGCCGGCGTGCGCGGGCGGGGGGTGACGCTGCTGCCCCGGTTCGCCCACGTCATCGACCTCGAGGGTGGGATCGAGGCCGTCGAGGCCGGCTACAAGAAGTCCACCCGACGGGGGATCCGCTCCGCGGAGCGGGCGGGCGTGACCGTCGAGAAGGACCACACCGGGGCGCTGCTCCCGGTGCACTACGAGCTCTACCTGAAGGCGGTGGAGACGTGGTCCGAGCGCCAGCGCGAGCCGCTCGCGCTCGCGCGCTGGCGGGCCCGGCGCCGGGACCCGCTGGAGAAGCTCGAAGCGATGGCGGAGCACCTCGGCAAGGACTTCTGCCAGTTCGTCGCGTACCACGAGGGCCGGCCGGTCGCGTCCTCGATCATGCTCATCGGGCCGTCCGCGCACGACACGAGGGCGGCGATGGTGCGGGACCTGCCCCCGAAGGTGCGGGCCAACGACGCGCTCCAGGCCGCCTCGATCCGCCACGCCGTGGAGTCGGGCTGCACCCGCTACCACCTCGGCGAGTCCGGCGAGTCCGAGAACCTCGCGATGTTCAAGGAGCGCTGGGGGGCCGTCGGGCACCCCTACCACGAGGTGCGCATCGAGCGGCTGCCGGTCACCAGGGTGGACGCTGCCGCCCGGGGCGCGGTGAAGCGCCTGATCGGCTTCAGGGATGCGTGAGCGCCCACGGCGATGGGGACCGGTCGTGCTCGCTGCCCTCGTCATCGCCGTCGCCGCCGCCATCGTGGTGGTCGAGCTGCGCGCCGGCGAACCGTTCGGGCACGGTCGCCACGGCGACGAGTGGGCGGTGCGCTTCGAGGACGACTTCGAGGGGGACGCGCTCGACGGGGACGCGTGGAACACCTGCCACTGGTGGGACGACGGGGGGTGCACGATCTCGTCGAACGACGAGCTGGAGTGGTACCTGCCGTCGCAGGTCTCGGTGTCGGACGGCCGGCTGCGGCTGACCGCGGAGGAGGCCGAGGTCGAGGGCTCCGACGGCGAGCGCTACCCGTACCGCTCCGGGATGGTGACGACCGGGCCTCCGGCGTACGGCGAACCGGCGCGCTTCGACTTCACCTACGGCCGGGTCGAGGCCCGGGTGCGCGCTCCGGAGGGCGCCGGCTTGTGGGCGGCCGTGTGGATGCTGCCCTCGAGCACCAGCTCGCGCCCGGAGATCGACATCCTCGAGGTGCTCGGCAACGACCCCACCGAGCGGATCTTCCACCTCCACCCCGCGGACCGCGGCCAGGACCCGATCGGGCACCGCATCCGGGGCCGGTCGATGTCGGAGGGCTGGCACGATGTCGGGCTGGAGTGGGAGCCCGAGCTGCTGCGGTGGTTCGTCGACGGCGACGAGGTCTGGAGGGTCGAGGGTGACCAGGTTCCCGACGAGCCGATGTACCTCGTGGCGAACCTCGCCGTCGGCGGCGAGTACCCGGGCCCGCCGGACGGCGCGACCCGGTTCCCCGCGACGTTCGAGATCGACAGGGTGACGGTGTGGCAACGACGGACCTGAACACCGAGCGCCCCGGCGCAGCGCAGGAGGAGCCGCCGAGCGGCCCGCTCACGCGGCTGCGCGCGCACATGCGGGACCCGCTCAGCCGGAGCGGCTACGCGCTCGTGCTCGGCTCCGCGATCACCTCCGCGCTGGGCATGGGGTTCTGGGTGCTCGCCGCCCGCCTCTACTCGGCCGCGGACGTCGGCACCGCCTCGGCGATGATCTCGGCGATGGGGTTCCTCGGGGCCGCGTCGACGATCGGGCTGAAGAACGGCTTCGTCCGGTTCCTGCCGATCTCCGGGGACGCGGCGCCCCGCTTCATCCGCAACGCCTACGCGGTGTGCATCGCGGTCGCGGTCGCCGCCTCGGTGGTGTTCCTCATCGGTCAGCCGTACTGGGCCGGCGAGCTCACGATGCTGCGGGACAGCCCGCTCGCCATGGGCTTCTTCGCGCTCTCGACGGCGGCCTGGACGATCTTCGTGCTGCAGGACAGCGTGCTCACCGGGCTGCGCCTCGCGTCCTGGGTGCCCGCGGAGAACGCGCTCTTCGCCGTCGCCAAGCTCGGGCTGCTGTTCGTGCTCACGAGCATCCCGGAGTGGGGGATCTTCGTGGCGTGGTCGGTCCCGGCGATCGTCCTGCTGCTGCCGGTGAACCTGCTCATCCGCCGTCGGGTGCTGACCCGGCCGGCGCACGCGGAGGACCCGGGGGGCATCGCGCTCGGCGACGTGGTCCGGTTCGCCGCGGGGGACCACACCGCCTCGCTGCTGTGGATCGGCACCACCGAGCTGCTGTCGCTGGTCGTCCTCGCGCAGGCGGGGGCGGAGTCGGCGGCGTTCTACTTCCTGTCGTTCCAGATCGCGTACTCGCTGTACCTGCTGACCAGCAACGTGAGCAGCGCGTTCGTCGTCGAGGCGGCGGTCAACCCGGACGAGGAGGGCGCCCTGGTCCGCAAGGCGCTGCTCCAGGTCGCGCGCCTGGTCGTGCCCGCCGCGCTCATCTGCGCCCTCGGCGCGCCGCTCATCCTGAGGATCCTCGGCAGCCAGTACGAGGACAACGCGGTCCCGTTGCTGCGGCTGCTCGTGCTCTCGGCGATCCCGCAGATGTTCGTGGGCATGGCGGTGGGCCGGGCGCGCCTGCACCGCCACGTGAGGATCGTCATCCTCGTCTACCTCCTCACCGCGATCTCGCTGTTCGCGGGGGCGACGCTCGGGCTCCGCGCCGGCGGCCTCGAGGCGGTGGGCTGGGCGTGGCTCGGGACGCAGCTGGTGCTCGCCGTGGGCCTCGTCCCGACCGTCCTGCACCCGCCGATCGGGCAGTGGGTGACCCGGCGGCTGCTGCGCCTCGGCGGCACGGTCCGTGCCTCGGTCCACCAGCGGGGCCGCGCCCTGAGCGCACGGCGGGTCCTTCCGCAGGCCCTCGAGATGGCGGGGGCGGAGTCACCCCGCAAGTTCTCGCTCCTGCCCTCCCACCACGACGCGATCGTCGCCCGCGCCTCGATCGGCGGCGACCCGGTCGTCGTGCGGGTGGCCATGACCGAGGCCGGCGCCGCGGCGCTCACGGCGAACGCCGAGATGCTGGAGCGGCTGTCGGGGCACCGCCGGCTGGCCCGCTGGTCGGCCGTCGTGCCGGCGGTGCTGCACCACGGCGAGGTCGACGGCCGGGCGTTCGTCATCGAGTCCTTCCTGCCCGGCCAGCCGCTGTCGAAGCTGAAGGGCGCCGAGCGCACCGCCGCGCTCGCCCGGGCCCGCTCGGCGCTGTCGCACCTGCACGACGCCACCGCCCGGCAGGCGCGCTTCGACGACACCGTCGCGAGGCGCTCCATCGACGAGCCCGTCGAGGTCCTCGGCCGCCTCCCCGGGCTCGCCGACCGCACCGACGACCTCCGGCGGCTCCGTGCCTGGCTGCGTGCCGAGCTGGTCGGCCGGAAGGTCGACCTGTGCTGGGTGCACGGCGACTACTGGGCCGGGAACGTCCTGGTGACGACCACCGACGGCCGCCCCCGCGTCAGCGGGATCATCGACTGGGAGAACTCCCGACACGACGGGATCGCGGCGGTCGACCAGGCGCACCTGTGGCTCGTGGAGCGCCACGAGGAGATCGGGGCGGCGCTCGTCGACGCGCTCGAGCGCCCGGAGGAGTGGGACGCCACCGCCACCTCGGCCGACGGGACGGCGGTGGTCGGGTCCTCGGAGCTGCCGGCCCGCGCGGTGCTCGCGCTCGCGTGGCTCGGCCACGTCGCCGCCGAGGCGGGGCGTTCGACGGACCACCCGCCGAGCCGGATGTGGACGAACCGCAACGTGGTCACCGTGCTCGACCACCTGGACCGGTTGACGC
>CBFGTJ010000095.1:0-12113 GCA_965651815.1 uncultured Microthrixaceae bacterium
CCACACGGCGAGCTGCGAGGCCCGCGTGGCGATCCGCAGCCGCGTGGGCTCCGCAGGGTCGGCCACCGGCCTCAGCCGAGGTCGAACAGGTCGCGGACCGAGTCGGCCAGGCGGTCGCCGCGGGCGGAGCCGGCCGCCTCCTTGAGCCGCACGGTCGGTGAGTGGAGCACCTTCGCGAGCACGCCGCGGGGGAGCGCCTCGACGGCGTCGCGCTGCTCGGGGGTGAGCCCCTCGAGGCGGCTGGCGTAGCGCTGCAGCTCGGCGAGCCGAAGCTGCTCGGCCTGCTCCCGCAGGGCGCGCACGACCGGGGTGACCTCGCGAGCGTTGGTGGAGGCCTCGTACCGCCCCAGCTCCTCCTCGACGATCGCCCGCACGGCGTCGACCTCGGCGTGGCGCCGGGCGAGGTTCGCCTCGGTCATCGCGGCGACGTCGTCCATGTCGAGCAGCTCGACGCCGTCGAGCTCGGACACCGCCGGGTCGACGTCGCGGGGCACGCCCACGTCGACCACGGTCAGGGGCCGGTCGCGGCCCTCCAGCGCCCGGCGCACCTGGTCGACGGTGATGACCGCGCCCGACGCGTTGGTCGCGGTGAGCAGCACGTCCGCGTCGCGCAGGTGCGCGTCCACGAGGTCGAGGCCGCCGCCGCGGACCGAGGTGGTGGGCTCGTCGGAGGTCCCGGCGAGCCGGTCGAGGATCGAGTCCGCCAGCTCGGCCGCCCGCGACCCGGTGCGGTTGGCGATCACGAGCTCGGCGACGCCGGCGTCGGCCAGGAACGACGCCATCCCGCGGGCCATGCTGCCGGCACCGACGAGCAGCGTGCGCCGGCCGGCGAGCCGGGAGGCGGAGTCGGACAGCGACTCGTCGTCGGCGGCGCCGGACATGCCACCGGCGAGCAGCACCGCGGCCTGGGACACCGAGGTGACGTGCCGTGCGATGCGGGTCTCGGTGCGGGCGCGCTTGCCGACCTCGACCGCGTGGCGGAACAGGTGGTTGAGGGTGCGGCGGGCGGTGCCCTCCTCGCGGGCCACCTCCCACGCCTGGCGCACCTGCCCGAGGATCTCGTGCTCGCCGGGCACGGCGGAGTCCAGCCCGGCGGTCACCTCGAACAGGTGGCGCACCGCGGCCTCGTCGTAGTGGACGTAGAGGCTGTCGGCGAACAGGTCCGGCGGCAGGTAGGTGAGGTCGCTGAAGAAGTCGCGCACCTGGCCGTAGGCGCCGTGGAACCGCTCCGCGACCACGTACACCTCGGTGCGGTTGCACGTGGCGAGCACCGCCGCCTCCGAGAGGTCCGACGCGGCCGACAGGTCGTGGAGGAACTTCGGGAGGCGGTCACCCGTCACCACCATCCGCTCGAGGAGGTCGAGCGGCGCGGTTCGGTGGTTCGCTCCTACGACGACGACAGACACGCCAGCAGGCGCTCCTTCGCTTCGGCCCGTCGGCCCTGATCGATCAGGTCAAGGATGCTCGCATCGAGCGCTCCCCGCCAGTCCGGACGCACCTCAGTGGCATCCGTCCCACCTCGGGCCCGCCGCAGCTCCGCACGGACCTCCTCCACGACCTCCACGAGCAGACCGTACCCGTCCGGGCCGAGCCCGATGAGGCGGTCGAACCCGTCGTCGAGCACCTCGGCCAGCCACCTCGCCGTGGTGGGCGACGCAGCGCCGGTCGACACCGCGACCGTGACGGGTCCCCTGCGCAGGACCGCGGGGAAGGTGAGGTCGCCGCGGGTGCCGGCGCCGGCCCGGTTGACCAGCGCGCCCGCGGCGTGCGCGGCGGCCTCCGCCTCGGCGTCCACCTCCGGCGAGCCGGTCGCGACGACCACGACGCGGGCCCCCGCGACGTCCGCGGCCTCGAAGGGCCGGCGGTGCACCTCGACGCGCCCCTCCGCCTCGAGCGGCTCCAGGGACGGGTCGACCCGGGGTGCGACGACCGTGACGTGCGCGCCGGCGTCGACGAGGGTCCGGGCACGGCGCGCCCCGACGGGCCCGGCGCCGACGACCACGCACCGCTGTCCGGCGACCCGCAGCTGCACGGGGAGCCCGCCGTCCCGCCCGACCGTCCCGTGCTCGCCGCTGCCGTCCACGCCCTCAGCCTGCCGTGCGGCGCTCCTCGTGGAAGGCCAGGATCTGCAGCTCGACCGCCACGTCCACGTCGCGCACCAGCACGTCCGAGGGCACGTCCAGCACGGTCGGCGCGAAGTTGAGGATCGAGCGGACGCCCGACTCGATCAGGCGCTCGGCGGCGTGCTGCGCCGCCCCCGGCGGGGTGGTGATGATCCCGATCACGACCCCGTGCTCGCGGACGAGGTCGCCGAGGCGGTCCTGGTGGTGGACGACGACGTCGCCGATCTTCTGGCCGACCTTCTCCTCGTCGATGTCCACGACGGCGACGACGGTGAAACCCCGGTCGGGGAAGCCGGCGAACTTCGCGAGCGCGGAGCCGAGGTTGCCCGCGCCGACGATGACGCAGGGCCAGTCGTGGTCGAGCCCGAGCTCGCTGCGGATCTCGACGAGCAGCTGCTCGACCTCGTAGCCGACGCCCCTGGTGCCGTAGGTGCCGAAGTACGACAGGTCCTTGCGCACCTTGGCGGCGTTCACCCCGGCGAGGTCGGCGAGCTGCTCGGACGAGACGGTGGGCCGGCCCTCGGCCTGCAGCTCGAGCAGGCACCGGTGGTAGACGGGGAGCCGTGCGATCGTCGCATCCGGGATGACCCGGCCACGCAGGTCGGACATGGGTCGACGGTACAGCGCTCGTTCGCGAATTCACAAAGTCCGCGGCGAGGGGCCCGTGCGGGCGCCGCGGCGGCTCAGCCACCCTCCTGCTCGCGCAGGGCGAACCGCAGCGTCTTGCCGGTGAGGCCCCGGGGGATGTCGTCCACGAACCACACCTTGGACGGGCACTTGTAGCCGGGAAGGCGCTCCGCGCAGAACGCGATGACGTCCTCCTCCTCGATCGGGATGCCGGGGCGTGCGACGACGTAGGCCTTCACCGCCTCACCCGTGTACGGGTGGGGCACCCCGACCACCGCGCTCGCCGCGATGGCCGGGTGGTCCGCGAGCACCGCCTCCACCTCCGCCGGGTACACGTTGAACCCGGACACGATGATCAGGTCCTTCGCGCGGTCGACCAGGAACAGGTAGCCGTCGTCGTCGACCACCGCGACGTCACCGGTGCGCAGCCAGCCGTCCTCGGTGAGCACCGCCGCGGTCGCCTCCGGGTCGTCCCAGTAGCCGGCGAAGACGTTCGGGCCCCGGACCCACACCTCCCCGGCGTCGCCGACGAGCACGTCGTGGCCCTCGGAGTCCACCAGGCGCAGCTCCAAGCCGGGGACCGGGATGCCGATGGACCCGGGCGGGGCGTCGGTGCCGCGGGGGCTCGCAACCACCGGCGAGGCCTCGGTCAGCCCGTAGCCCTCCTCGAGGTGCAGCCCGAACTTGGCCTCGATCGCCTGGGCGACCTCGACGGGCAGCTTGGCGGCGCCGGACACCGCGACGCGCACCGACGACATCACCGACGGATCGACGCCGGGCACACCGGCCCACGCCGCCCACATCGTCGGCGGCCCGAGGATCGTCGTGACCTTGTGCTTCTCCACGGCCTCGAGCGCCGACACCGGGTCGAAGCGCTCGACCAGCAGCACGGTCGCGCCGACGTGGAGCCCGACGCCGAGCACCACGTTGAGCCCGAAGATGTGGAACAGCGGCAGCACCGCGAGCAGCACGTCGCTCGAGTTCGTCGGCTCCCCGCCCGTCGCCAGCGTCTGGCGGATGTTCACCAGCAGGTTCCGGTGGGTGAGCACCGCCGCCCGTGGTGCACCGGCGGTGCCGGAGGTGAAGATGAGCACCGCGGGGTCGTCGGGGTCCCGGTCGACCACCGGCGCCCCGATCTCGGTGGACAGCTCCTCGATCGACGAGCCCCCGTCGGGCACGTAGCCCGCGCCGATGACGTGCTCGACGGTCGGGATCGACGCACGGTCCAGCCCGGAGAACACGGCGCGGCCCGACGGGCCGACGACCACGGCCCTCGCCCCGACGGTGCGGAGCTCCCCGACCATCGCGGCGGCGGGGTTGGTCGGGTTGAGCGGCACCGCCACCAGGCCCGCGGAGAGGGCGGCGAGGTACGACACCACGAAGTAGCGGTTGTTGCCGGCGAGGATCGCGACCCGGTCCCCCGGTTCGAGCCCCAGGCCGATGAGGCCCGTTCGGAAGCGCGCGACCTGGTCGCGGAGGCTGCCGTAGTCGGTCGGCTTGCCGCGGCTGATCAGCGCGATGGACTCCGCCGGGTGGTCGTCGATGAGCGTCGCCAGGTTCACCGAGTCGGGAGGCTACTCGGCGGCGTGACACCGGCCACACGGCGGCACCGGAGCGCCCCGTGAGGTGTCGCCGGCGCCCGTCCCCGTGTGACACCGGTCCCGGGGCGAAACGCTCAAGCGGCCCGGCGACCGTGCCGAGACCCCGGGAGACCGATCCCGCACGGCAGATGGAGGACGAGGATGCGCCGCAGGTCCCGGATCGCCGTGGTGGCCGTGCTCCTCGCGGGTGCCCTGCTGCCCGTGCTGGCCGCGCCCGCGCTCGCCCGCACGGCGCACCCTGCGGCCGCGGCGGTCCCCTCGCCCGCCGCCGCGGAGGCGGACTTCGTGGCGCGCATCAACGGGTTGCGCGCCTCCCGTGGCCTCGGGCCGCTGTCGGTGGACCCGGAGCTGACCGCGGCGGCGAGGTCGTGGGCGTCGGTGATGGCCGGCGAGGGACGGATCTTCCACGCCTCCGACCTGTCGGCCGGCGTCACCACGAGGTGGGCGAAGCTCGGCGAGAACGTGGGGGTCGGGGGCGACGTGGCGAGCCTGTTCCAGGCGTTCGTCGACAGCCCGTCGCACCTCGCCAACCTGGTCGACCCCGCTTACTCGCGGGTCGGCGTCGGCGTGGTCGTCTCGGGGAACCGCATCTACACGGCCCACCGGTTCATGGCCGTGGCGGCACCCCCGCCGACGACGACGGCCCCGCCACCACCGCCGACCAGCGCGCCTCCGCCCACCGCCCCGCCGACGACCGCGGCGCCGACCACGACCGCGCCGCCGACGACCACCACCTCCGCCCCGCCGACCACGACGCCCCCGCCACGCCCGCCGTCGAAGCTGGGGCCGCTCGAGGAGCTGGCAGCGCTGGTCGAGCGCGGCTGAGCCGCCCGCGGGCTCAGCCCGCGAGGATGACGAGCTGCAGGAACGACGCCCCCACGACGATCAGCAGGAGCACGACGATCGCGATGGTGGTGGCTCGGCGCATCGGTGCCTCTCAGTCGCGGGTCAGTCGCGGGGCCGGTCGCGGCCGGGCGGGCTCGACAGCTCGACGCGGGTGGTGGCGCCCGCCGGTGCGGCGTCGGCCACGTCGATCGGGACGAGGGTGAGGTGGTCGCCGGGCCCGAGCGACAGCTCCTCGGCCGCGGACGCCCGGTCGGCGACCAGGGCGATGAGCCCGTAGCTGTCGACCGCCAGTCCGACCGCACCGGTGTCGAGCTGCGCGAAGTGGTCGACCCGGCGTGCGGTCCGGGCGGGGCGGGTGCGCCCGTCGTCGGAGGGGTCCTCGGCGCGCACCTCGAACACCTCGCCCAGCTCGTCGAGGTCGCCGGGCTCGACGTTCAGCTGGACGTTGCCGTAGCGGTCGACCCAGAGGACGTCCGCGTGCAGCCCGTCCTCCGCGGCCTCCGCGACGGGGAACAGGCCGGGGGTGAGCCCGGCCGGGTCGACCGCCTCGCCGAGGTCCTCGAAGGCCACCTCCCCGCTGCACAGCCGCGCCGCGACGGGGGCGAAGACGTCCCGGCCGTCGAAGAGGGGACCCGGCGACTCGAGGTGGTGCTCCGGGTCGTTCAGCCAGACGGCCCGCGTCGCGCCGCCCAGCATCGCGACCGCGGGTGCGAGCAGCCCGTTGTCGGGGCCGACCAGCACCGCGGCGCCGTCCGCGACCTCGACCGCCACCCCGCGCCGGTCGGAGCCGACGCCCGGGTCCACCACGGCGAGGATCACCCCGGGGCACAGGTACTGCACCGACCTGGCCAGGGCCAGCCCGCCGGCGCGCACGTCGAAGGGCGGGATGTCGTGGGTGACGTCGATGACGGTGACCTCGGGGCAGAGCTGCCGGATCACCGAGTGGACGACGCCGACGAACTCGTCCGTGCGCCCGTAGTCGGAGAGGAACGAGATCGTGTCGTATCGGAGCGCCATGGCGCCCCGACGGTACCCCCGGACGCGAGGCCCGGTGGAGCCGGGGTCGGGAACCGTCAGCCGCCGAGCTCGCGGGAGCGTGCCGCCGCGGCCGCCACCGCGTCCATGAGCGCGGCGCGCACGGCGCGCTCCTCGAGCACCCGGACGCCCGCGGCGGTCGTGCCGCCCGGCGAGGTGACCGCGGCGCGCAGCGCCTCCGGCCCCTGCTCGCCCTCGGCGAGCAGCCGGGCCGCGCCGAGGATCGTCTGGCGCACCAGGGCATCCGCGGTCGGGCGCGGGAGCCCCGCGAGCACCCCGGCGTCGATGAGGGCCTCGGCGACGAGGAAGACGTACGCGGGGCCGGAGCCGGACAGGCCGGTGACCGCGTCGAGCGACGACTCGGGCACCTCCACCACGGTGCCGACGGCACCGAGGATCGAGCGGGCCCACTCGGCGTCGCCGGGTCCGGCGTGGGCGCCGAGCGACATCGCGGCGGCGCCCTCCCCGACCAGCGCGGGGGTGTTCGGCATCGCCCGGACGACGGGCACGCCCGCACCGGCCGCGTCCTCCAGCGCGCTGAGCGGCACCCCGGCCGCGATCGACAGCACCCGACGCAGCCCCACCGCTGCGGCGCCCCGGAGCGCGTCGAGGGCGTCGGGCGGCTTGGTCGCGACGATGACCCCGTCGGACTCGACGGGCGACGCGGTGACGGTGACGCCCGGGAACGTGCGCTCCAGCTCGCCGCGGCGTGCCTCGGAGATCTCGACGACGGCGACGGCCTCGGGTCGCACGACCCCGGCCCCGAGGAGGCCGCCGAGGAGCGCCTCCGCCATGCGGCCTCCGCCCAGGAGCTCGAGCTCGAACATGGGCTGCAGCGTAACGGCGGGTCCACGGGGCCCGGCCGCTTCCCCGACGGCCGGACCCCGTGGCCCTCGAACCTACGGGTGGAATCGCCGCGGGTCAGCGGGTCCCGCGCCCCGGCCGCGCGGCCCCGTCACTGCCCGAACTGTTCCCCCGAAGTGAGGGTGCACCCGCAGTTCCGGTGCACAGAACGGGAAGGGGGTCAGCGGTTGAAGCGCGAGGCGAAGCCGATGCGCATCGCCGGGCGGAAGCACTGCTCGACGTACTGGTAGACCGAGCCGAGCAGGCGGTCCAGCTCGTCACGGGTGACCCGGTGCACCGGGGTGCCGCCGACGAGGAACACGGCGTCCTCCGCGCCGATCGCGAACGCGAAGCCCTGGAACCCGAGGTTGCGGCGCAGCAGGTGCTCGTAGAGCTGGGCGTGGTTCTCCTCGGGCGCCGGCATGAAGTACGTCTCGACGTGCAGCGTGCGCTGCTGGAGGTGGAACCAGACCGCGGAGATGGTCTTCTCCTCCCCCGCGACCCGCACGACCCACCGTCGCTCCCCGGTGCTGTCGTCGCGCTCGTAGGACTGCACGCTCGGGTTCTCCTCGAGCTGCTCCACGAGCCAGTCCTCGATCAGCGACGCGCAGGCGTCGAGCTCCTCGGGCGTGGCGGGGGGTGCGGCGTCCATCGGGGACAGCCTGCCACCTCGGGCACGCGGGTTCGGCGTGCGGGCCCTCGCCGGGCGCTCAGCGGCAGGCGACGGGGGCGCTCACGGCCAGGTCCGCGTACAGCCGCCGGAGCCGGCCGGCGGTGGTCGACCAGGCGTACCGGGCAGCGCCCTTCGCGGCGGCGCGGCCCATCGCCGCTGCCCGCTCGGGGTCGGCGAGGAGCGCGTCGACCCGCGACGCGAACCCCGCCGGGTCCCGGGACTCGACGAGGAACCCGGTCACGTCGTCCTCCACGACGGTGCGGAGCCCGCCGACGGAGGCGGCCACCACCGGGATGCCGCATGCCGCGGCCTCGAGCGCGACCAGCCCGAAGGACTCGGAGCGGCTCGGGACCACGACGACGTCCGCCGCCCGGTAGTAGGTGGAGAGCAGGTGGTGCGGTTGCGGTTCGACGAGCTGCACCCGCTCGTGCAGTCCGAGCTCGTCGACCAGCGCCCGGACCTTCTCGAGCTCGGCCTGACCGTCCGGCCCGCTCGGCCCGCCGACGACGACGAGCCGGGTCCGGTCGTCGCGCAGCTCGGCGAGCATCCGCACGGCGATGGGGAGCTGCTTCAGCGGCTGGATGCGACCGACGAACAGGGCGGTGGGCCGGTCGTCGAACCCCAGCGCGGTGCGGGCCCCCGCGCGCTCCCCCGGCGAGAAGAACGCGTGGTCGACCCCCGGTGGGACGGGCTCGATGCGCTCCGGCGGGGCGCCGTAGAAGGACCTGAGCTGGTCGGCCTCCACCGGGTTCGACGCGCAGATGGCGTCGCAACATCCGATCACCTCGACCTCGGCGCGCTCGCGCGCCTCGGGCTCGGCGTCCCCCGCGTCGGCCTTGACCCGGGCGAGGGTGTGGAAGGTGGCGACCAGCGGCAGGTCGAGCTGGTGCTTCAAGCGGTGCGCCGCGACCGCGGACAGCCAGTAGTTGGCGTGCAGGACGTCCGCGGGGCGGTCCGCGAGGTCGGCCGCGACCCCGTCGGCGAACTCGTCGACGACCGAGGGCAGCGCCTCCTTCGGCAGGTCGAGCGGTCCGGCCGTGACGTGCACGACCTCGAGGCCCGGCTCGATGCGCACGCGGTCGGGCACCTCGGCGTCGGAGCGGCGCACGTAGATGCGCACGTCCACCCCGGCCTGCGCGAGCGACGCCCCGAGCTCCCGCACGTAGACGTTCATGCCGCCCGAGTCGCCCGTCCCCGGTTGTGCGAGGGGCGACGTGTGCAGGGAGAGGACGGCGACGGCGCTCACGTCGGCTCCAACTCCCGGCGGGGTGATTGATTCCCCCGACCCTCGCGGCGTGTGACGAGGATCACGCGCCGCGGGACGGCCGCGCCGGGATGGTCGACGCCGCTCACGCGCCGGCGACGTCCGCGGTCTCGTCCGCCGCCTGGTTCTCGCGCCGGAACGACTCGTAGATCCGCACCAGGGTCTTCTTCTGCTCCTCGGTGATCGTCGGGTCCCGCCGGACCTCGGCGACGACGTCGACCTCGCCGGCCGGTTCGTCGAGGATCCCGGCGCGCACGTACAGCGTCTCGGCGGAGATCTCGAGCGCGCGTGCGATCTGCTGGAGGATCTCGGCCGAGGGGCGGCGCAGGCCGCGCTCGATCTGCGAGAGGTAGGGGTTCGACACCCCGGCCATCTCGGAGAGCTTCCGCAGGGAGAGCTGGCCGACGTTGCGCTGCTCGCGGATGAACTGCCCGAGCTCGTGCCAGCGGCGGTCCAGGTCGTCCTTCATGCGACCCACGGTACCGCTACTCCCGCGAGCGCGAGCCAACCACCAGCAAGCACCCGGCCCCCATCCCCTCGTTCTGTTCGGCGGGCGGCCAGGTAAACCCGGACGCCCGCCGCACCGAACGGGGGGCGCCAGGAGGGAGTGCGCCGGGCCGGGCCGGGCCGTCAGCTGAGGAGGTCGTCGACGGTCGCGCCGTCGCGGTACCGGCCGACCAGCTCGTCCTGGATCCGGTCGATGCGGCGGTGCAGTTCGCTGCGCATGGCGGACAGCTCCCGCTCGAGGGTCGCGATGCGCGCGGTCGCGTCGGCCAGCTCCGACTCCGCCATCTCGGTCAGCTCGCCCAGGCGGGACGGCGGGAGGATCTCGTCGAGCTCGACGAGCAGGTCGTGCGCCCACGCGGGCGGTTCGAGCTCGCGGACGGGCCGGGGCAGCCCCGGCCCACGGGTGTGCGCGGCGAGCGCCTCGGGCAGGCGGCCGAGCAGGTCCGCATCGGCCGAGTCGTCACGGCGCCGCTCGAGCTCGACGCTGAGCGTGTCGAGCCGGCCCTGCACCATCCGCCGCGCGTACGAGAGCCCGTGCTCGACGTCCTGGTAGTGGTCCCGGATCGCCCGGAGGTCGGCCAGCGAGCAGCTGCCGAGGTCGGCCGGCTCGGTGATCGTGATCAGCTCGTCGAGTTGAGTGCGCACCTGCGTGCCTGCCTCTCGATCGTGGACGCGGCGGGTCGTGCTCAGGCTACCGAGCGCGCGCCGCGACACCGACGCCGGCCTGCGGTGGCCGCCGGCGGTGGGCCGCTCAGTTGCCGAGCAGCCAGATGCAGGCGAGGACCGCCGGGCCGCTGACGACGTAGCCGTCGAGCCGGCGCAGCGCGGCGGCGCGAGCGGCGGGATGGGGCAGGCAGGCGCCGACGAGCAGCTGCCCGAGGACGCACCCGAGCGCGATCGCGGCCCCGGTGATCCACACCTCGTGGCGCTCGAAGGGCTGCACGCCGATCGTCGACATCGTGAAGGTCACGGCCGCGACCCCGATGGTGCCGAGGACCGGGCCCTCCCAACGGCCCTTGGCCTCGGCGCCGAACACGAAGGCGCCGGCGTCGTAGAGGCTGACGGCGAGCACGAGGAGGATGCCGACCCACAGCTCGGACCGGACGACGAGGACCACCCCGGCGCCGGCGACCCCGCCGAGGACCATGCCGAGCGCCACCGGGGCGGCACCACGTGCGAAGGAGCGCCCCAGGAGCTGGGCGACCCCGGCGGTGACCGACAGCGCGGTCAGCGCGACACCGGCGAGGCCGGTGCTCCAGCCCGCGGCGAGGGTGATGGCCGCTGCGGCGAGTCCGGCGACGACGCCGCGTGCGAGCGCGGCGGGCCCGGGCCCCGTGGCCTGCTCGGCGGTCCGGGGCCGCAGGTGGCGGTCCCAGGCGAGCACCGTCTGCACGCCGGCGGGGACCGCGACGAGCGCCCACAGGGCGGCGGTCCACCAGCGTCCGGCGGTCACGGCGGCGAGGGCGAGCAGGAACCACAGCACCCCGGTGCGCACCCGGGGGCCCCGGGTGTCGGGAGGGGCGAGGAGGCCCGTGGAGGCTCGGCGGGGCGCGGGTGCGGGGGCGCGACGCCGGGGGGCTGGCTGCTCGGGTGCCCGACGGCTGCCCTCGGCCGGCGGCGACGGGCGTCGGCGCACCTGCCCGTCCCGTGGCGGAGCGGCACGCGAGGGAGCGCCGCGTGCGGGCGCACGCGAGGGCGCCGGGGCGCCGGGCCGGGCCGGGGCGCGGCGAGGGGACGCACCGCGCTGCCCTTCCGGGCGTGCGCCGCGCGATCGCTGCGACGCCCCACTCGACGGCGGGCGGCGCGGGCTCACCGGCCGGGGATCGGGCACCGCAGGAGGATACCCGGGGCCCTGCGCCCGCCCGAGTCCGGCGAGCCGGGGCGGGGACCCCCGCTGCTACCGTGCCCGCACGTGACCCGGATCCTCGTCGTACGCCACGGCCAGTCCGAGTGGAACGCGGAGGGCCGGTGGCAGGGCCAGGAGAACCCTCCCCTCACCGCGCTGGGGCGGCAGCAGGCCCGTGAGGCCGCCCGCGCCGTCGGCGCGGTCGACGCGATCTACGCGTCGCCGCTCGAGCGTGCGGCCACGACCGCGCACCTGATCGCGGAGGAGACCGGGGTGGGCCCGGTGGTGCTGCTGTCGGGCCTGATGGAGCGCCACGCCGGCGTCTGGCAGGGGCTGACGAGGGCCCAGATCGAGGAAGCCTTCCCCGGCTACCTGGACGCGGGGCGCCGCCCGCCGGGCTGGGAGGACGACGCCGAGGTCGAGGCGCGGGTGTTCGAGGCGCTGTGGACGATCGCGTCGCAGCACCCGGGCGGCCACGTGCTCGCCGTCGCACACGCCGGGGTGATCTACGCGATCGAGCGGATGTTCGGCGTGGAGTGGGAGCGGCTCGCGAACCTCGGCGGCCGCTGGGTGGAGCTGCGTGATCCCGATGCTCCGATCAACGGGGAGCCGCTGCTGGATCGCTGGGCGATCGGCGAACGGGTGCACCTGCTGATCGAGGAGACCATCCCCGACCAGCTCTGAGGCCCCGGGCAGCTCCGAGGCCCCGAGCGGCTGAGCCGTCAGGCGGTCTCGTCGGCCGGGGCGG
>CBFGTJ010000096.1:0-11929 GCA_965651815.1 uncultured Microthrixaceae bacterium
GCACCGAAGCGGGGTGCACCGAGGGGCCCGGCCGCGCCACGCGGTGGGCGCGAGCGGCGTGAGCGGGGTCTGGGCGGCACCCAGGTGGAGGGCCGCCAAGCGGTGCGCGAGCTGCTGCTCGCCGGCACCCGCAAGGTGCACGAGGTCGTGCTCGCCGCGGACGCCGAGCGCTCCGACATCGTGGGCGACATCGTCCAGCTCGCCGCGGAGCTGCGGGTGCCGGTGCGCGAGGTCGGGCGCGGGCGCCTCGAGTCGATCAGCCGCACCGACGCCCCCCAGGGCGTCGTCGCCCGGGCCGCCGAGCTCCCCGAGACCCCGCTCGAGGAGCTGTGCTCGCCCACCGACGGCGGCCCGCCGTTCCTGCTGGCGGTCGACGGGGTCACCGACCCGGGCAATCTCGGGGCGCTCCTGCGCATCGCCGAGTGCGCGGGAGTGACCGGGGTCGTGCTGCCGCGCCACCGGGCGGTGCACGTCACCCCGACGGTCACGAAGGCGGCCGCCGGCGCGATCGAGTACCTCCCGATGGCCCTCGTCGGCGGGCTGCCGAACGCGATCGCGACGATGCGGGACCGGGACGTGTGGGTGGTCGGGCTCGACGCCGGCGGGGACACCTCGGTCCACGACCTGGACCTCTCCGGTGCCGGGGTGTGCCTGGTGCTCGGCGCGGAGGGCAGGGGCCTCTCCCGGCTGGTGCGCGAGCGGTGCGACCTCCTCGCCGCGATCCCGCTCCACGGGCGGCTCGCGTCGCTGAACGTCGCGGCGGCCGGCGCGATCGCCTGCTACGAGATCGCCCGGCGCCGGGCCGGCAGCTGAGCGGTCAGAGCGCCGTGGGCTGGATGTCGAGGTCCTCGGCGTGCTGGCCGCGCAGCACCCGGATCGCGAGCTGGCCGTTCGCGAGCGTGGCCTCCACCCCGGAGCCGTAGCCCTCGGGCAGGTCGACCTCGCGCTCGTAGCCGCCGTACTCCCACTCCTGGATCAGGTACTCGCGGGGCCCCGCGCTGCGGAGCTCGGCGTAGAAGCGCACCTTGCCCGGGCGGAGCTGGATCCTGACGTCCTCGGCCTGCACCGCCGGCAGCGGCGCGACGATCACGAGCGCCTCGCTCGCCTCGTAGACGTTCACCGGCACCTTCTGCGGTGTCATCGAGGCCTCGGTCGCCGCCGTCGACTGCACGACCTCGTCGTGGTCGGCGATGTCGTGGCCTGCGATCTGGTTGCTCATGTCAGCTCCTCGTTCTCGCCCGCGCGCCCGGTGGCCCCGGGCGGGTCGCGGGTGGCGCGTACCCGTGGCCGGCCACCGGCCAAACGCGGCCCGCCGAACCCGTGCGGCCAGCGACCGCCGGCGTCGGTAACGTCCGTCCGTGACCTCCTCGCCCCCCACCGAGCGCACCTCGGGCACCCGCCCGACCACCCCGGGGTTGGGGCTGGCGCTGGTCTCGGCGGCCGGGTTCGGCACCTCGGGGGTGTTCGCCAAGTCGCTGCTCGAGGCCGGATGGTCGCCGGGCGGGGCGGTGACCGTGCGCATCGGTGGCGCGGCGCTGGCGCTCGCGCTGCCGGCGGCGGTGGTGATGCGCGGGCGGTGGAGGGTGCTGCGGCGCCACGCCCGGATGCTCACCGTGTACGGCCTCGTCGCGGTCGCCGCGTGCCAGTTCTGCTACTTCAACGCGGTCACCCGCCTGTCGGTCGGGGTGGCGCTGCTGCTGGAGTACCTGGCCCCGGTGCTGATGATCGGGTGGTTGTGGCTGCGCCACGGCTCCCGCCCCAGCCGGGTCACGGTCGGCGGCACCGCGCTCGCGGTCGGCGGGCTGGTGCTGGTGCTCGACGTGACCGGCTCGGTGGAGGTCGACCCGATCGGCGTGGCGTGGGCGCTCGCGGCCGCGGTGTCGGTGGTCGTGTACTTCGTGCTGTCCGCCCGCGAACCGGAGGGGCTGCCGCCCCTCGCGATGGCGTCCGCGGGGATGGTGGTCGCCGCGTTGGCGTTGCTCGCGGTCGGGCTGGTGGGGCTGATGCCGCTGGAGGTGTCGGCCCAGGACGTGGTGTTCCTCGACCGGCAGGTGCACTGGGCGGTCCCGGCGTCGGGGATGGTGCTGCTGTCCACCGCGCTCGCGTACGCGACGGGCATCGCCGCGACGCGACGGCTCGGGTCGCGGCTCGCGAGCTTCGTCGGGCTGTCCGAGGTGCTCTGCGCGGTGTTCGCCGCGTGGCTGTTCCTCGGCGAGCTGCCGCTGCCGATCCAGCTGGTCGGTGGCGCGCTGATCGTCGCCGGCGTCGCGTGCATCCGCTACGACGAGCTGACGAGGGAGCCGACCCCGGCGAGCGAGGTGCCGATCGATCCGATGTGACGGGGCGTGACTGGCACCCGCGCCGGCGGTCACCGATGGTGGAGCCGAGCCCGACCGGTGCGGGCGATCCGCGTGTCGAGGAGCGAGCGAACGTATGCCCCGGCGTCACGGCAACGTGCTCAACTGGGCGACCGAGCTGGACCCTGCCGCGCTCGAGCAGGCGCAGCGGGCCGCGTCGATGCCGTTCGTGGAGGGCCACGTCGCGCTGATGCCGGACGCGCACGTCGGCCTGGGCGCGACGGTGGGTTCGGTGATCCCGACCCGCGGGGCGGTCATCCCCTCGGCGGTCGGGGTCGACATCGGGTGCGGGATGATCGCCGTCGAGTGCCCCTTCACCGCGGACCGGCTCCCCGACGACCTCACCCGGCTGCACTCCGAGATCGAGAGGGTCGTGCCCGCCGGGGTGGGGCGCGGGCACGACCGTGCCCAGGCCGCGGCGGCGGACCTGCTCGCCGATCCCCGCGCGGAGCAGCTCACCGACGCCCAGCGGAAGGTCGCGGCCAAGCAGCTCGGCACGCTCGGCTCGGGCAACCACTTCGTGGAGGTCTGCCTCGACGAGCGCGACCGCGTGTGGGTGGTGCTGCACTCCGGGTCACGGGGGGTGGGCAACCAGCTGGCACAGCGGCACATCGAGTCCGCGAAGGGGCTCATGGCCGAGTACTTCGAGGAGCTGCCGGATCCCGACCTCGCGTACCTCGTCGAGGGCACCCCCGAGTTCGACGAGTACCTGGCGGCGATGCTGTGGGCCCAGGACTACGCGATGGCGAACCGCGAGGTGATGATGGACGCGGTGCTCGCCAAGCTGGCCGACGCCGTCGGCGGGCGGTTCAGGGAGGCGAGCCGGATCAACTGCCACCACAACTTCACCGAGCGCGAGCGGCACTTCGGCAAGGAGGTGTGGGTCACCCGCAAGGGCGCGATCCGGGCGCGCCGCGGGGAGCTGGGGATCATCCCCGGGTCGATGGGGACCCGGTCCTACGTGGTCGAGGGGCTCGGCAACCCCGACTCGTACGAGTCGTGCGCGCACGGCGCGGGTCGGCGGCTGTCGCGCCGCCAGGCGCGGCGCCGGCTGGACGTCGAGGGGCTCCGCACGGCGATGGCGCACGCCGCGTGGAACGAGCGGGACGCGAAGCGGCTGATCGACGAGGACCCCCGGTCCTACAAGGACATCGACCAGGTGATGGAGGACCAGCGGGACCTGGTGCGGGTCCGGCACACGCTGCGTCAGGTCCTCAACTACAAGGGCACCTGAGCGGGTCGCGGGGGTCAGTCGCGGGTGCGGCGCTGGGGGTAGATCGTCTCGCCGCGGGCGAGCATGTCGACGAACTGCTCGATGCGCCGCGCCCGGGTCTGGGGCCGCTTGGCCTGCTGGGTGCGGTGGATCAGGGCGAAGCGGTTCTGCGAGGTGAGCACCTCGAACATGGCTGCCGCGTCCGGGTTCGCCGCGATCGCCGCGGCGAGGTCGTCGGGCACCTTCGCGTCGGCCGGGCCGTCGTAGGCGTCGTCCCAGCGGCCGTCGGCCTTGGCGCGCTCGACCTCGGCGAGCCCGGCGGGGTGCATGCGTCCCTCGGCGATCAGTCGCTCGGCGATGCCGACGTTGCGGGCGGACCAGGGGCTTCGCGGCCGGCGGGGCGAGTACCGCTGGAGGAAGGTCGTGTCGTCGCGGGACTTGCGCTGGCCGTCGATCCAGCCGTGGCACAGCGCCTCCTCCAGCGCCTCCGCGTTGCTCAGGCGGGTCGGGTGGGTCACGCCCTTCTTCGCGAGGACGAGCCACACCGCGGCCGACTCCGCGTGGTGCTCGGCGAGCCAGTCGCGCCACGCGGTGGCGTCGGGGAGGATCAGCTCCGGCGTGTCGGGCGTCGCCATGCCCCGACCGTAGCGGTGGGATGGGGCAGCGCTCCGGGTGGTCCGGGTGGTCCGGGCGTTCGGGTCGGCGGTCAGTTCGCCAGCCCGGCCTGGCGGGCGGCGAGGAACCGGTAGCGGGGATCCGCGGTGGCGGCCTCCTCGAGCCGGGCGGCGTAGACGAGCTTCACCACGTGGGGATCGAGGGTCACGAGCGCTGCCCGGCCGATGTCGGTCCACGCCAGGTGGGAGGCGTCCACGTCGGGGGTGTCGCGCCGGGAGGGGTCGGCGCCGTCGAGCACCACCGCGGCGACGAGCGCGACCGCCTGCGCGGTGCGCAGCGCGAGGCGGCGCTGGTCCTCGGGGTCGAGGTACTGCGCCAGCGCACGTGCGGCGCGGGTGCCGGTGACCATGTGGAGCGAGGTGAAGTCGTTCCGGTCGAGGTGCACCGCGGCGACGAAGGCGGCGACGTCGGCGAGCAGGTGCCCGTCGTCGCGGAGCCGGGCGAGGGTGTCGCGGAACCACGGCGCCTCGGCGGCGCCGCGCAGGTCGCGCAACGACCCGCTGTGGCGCTGTGGGTGCTGGGCGAGGGCGGAGGCCACCGCGGCGAGCGACTCGCCGCCGTCACCGCCCGGCGGGTCGCCCAGCGGGCGGCCCTGCTCACGCAGGTGCTGGAGCGCGTTCGCGACCTGGCCGGCGTGCTGCGCGTCGATGGCCAGCTCGAGGCGGATGATCGCGTGGAAGAACTGCGACAGCGGGGCGTCGACGAGGGCGGGCAGCTCGCGGCGGACGACGGCGTCGATGCCGAGCCGTTCGACCTCGGCGGTGTCCGGGTCCAGCCAGGAGGGCCGGTCGCGGGGGACCAGGAACCCGTCGGTGGTCTGCGCCTCGAACCACTCGCGCAGCTGGTCGTCGGTGGCGCCGAGGCGGCGTGCCGCGACCAGCGACATGGAGAGGTGGCTGTTGAACCCGCCGCGGGCGAGGGGGTCGTAGGCGAGCTCCCGGTCGAGCAGCTCGTCGAGGACCGGATCGCCGCCCGCGCGGGTGGTCGGTTCGCTGAGGGTGGGGTGCGTCGTGGCCATGACGCCGACCGTAAGACCTCAAGTTCACTTGAGGTCAAGGATCGGTGGGTGAATTGCCCGTTTGAACCGGCTGCGAGCACACGTACTTTTCGCTCGACCGGTCGGTTGACGCAGTGGAGAGGGGCGTCCCCGATGCGAGACAGGCCGGAGCTGGGGAGCGCCCCGTCGGTCACGCCGGCTGGCGGGGCGCCTCCGAGGCCGGTGGAGGGCGTGCCGCGGCGCGGCCTCAGTTCCGCTGGTACCGCTGCATGCGCCGGATCGCCGCAGCTGCCGCATCCGCTCGCCGGTAGATCTCCCGCTCCTCCTCGGTGCGACTCGCGAGAACGTCCGCCGCACGGAGCGCATCCTCCTCGAGGAGGTGCTGCTCCTCGAGGGTGAGCGCCTCGCCGCGCACCGCCTTCATGCGTGCTGCCAGCACCTCGGGGGCCGTCGGCGGCGCTTCGGCCTGGTGCCGTTCATCGAGCGCCCGTGCGGCGTCGAGTGCCGCTTGATGGGCGGCCATCGCCTGCTCCTCCGCCGCGGCGTGGGCCGCGAGCTCGGCTGCGGTGCTCCTGCGCATGGGACCAGTGTGCCAGTCACCGTACGCAGCGCCTCCGGCCGGGGTCGTACGAGGTGCCCTGGCTTCAGGCGGAGCCCGAGCGGAGAATCGAACTCCGGACCTGCTGTTTACAAGACAGCTGCTCTGCCAACTGAGCTACTCGGGCGGGACTTCCGCGGAAGCCTCCACGGATTGTACGCGGTGCCTCGTGGGTGGTGACCGTGCCCTAGCCGCTGCGTCGGCTGCCACCACCTGGCGCGGCACGCCTGCCCACCGCCGGAACCGACGCGGCGTCGCGGAGGCGACCGAACTCGGCGAGGCTGATCGTTGCGACTTCGAGACGCTATGACGCGGCGCCAAGCGGCGACAATGCTGGCAGAACTGCACTCGATGTCGTTGCCCAAGTCGACACGGCGCTCAAGCAGTCGAACGACGTCGCGACCCCAGAACGAGTCGGAGCTACTAACCAACTGGGTGTGTTCCTATTTCGCCGGAGCGAGCGGGTGATCCAGCTGCGCGAGGCCGCGCGGCGAGGTGCGCACCGTTCAGCACGGCGCCCGCCGCGCGTCGCGGGTGCGGTGTGCTGCGCGGCCATGCTCCTCCTCGCCGGTTGCGGCGAGGAGGAGGTCGTCGACGGCACAGGGATGGACCCGCCGGTCGACGAGGGCACGACTCCCGAGGACGAGCCCACCGCTACCGAGGTGACGGGTGACGAGCTGACGTTCTCGCTCCTGGCGGAGCAACACCGGGCGATCCCTCCGGATGGCGAGGCCGACGACGCGACGACGCTTGCCGTGGTCGGTGGCGATGTCGACGTCCGGTGGTCGACCTGGGGGCCGACGCGGGCATCGGCCCCGCCGCCGGAGCTTCCCGACGGCGCCACGCCGGTCTTCTTGTGGGATCACGGCAAGGATCTGACGATCGACCGCGTCGTCGACGGCCCCGTCGGGCTGGTGGTCGAGGCGACGCGGGCGCGCCCGCCGGCCGGATGCGGTGAGTCCGCGGAAGTGGGTGGCACGACGTTCCTCCTGGCCGTCGACGGCGACCACGCCGAGGGCGCCGCCGAGGTCGTCGTGGACGAGGTCGAGGGGTCCTGCTAGCTCAGCCGCTGGAACCCCCGGAGGTCGCGCCGGGCCATGTGGACCGCTCCACTCAGGAGCCGCTGGCTCAACGGGCCAGGTAGCCGCCGTCGACGGGGATGTACGACCCGGTCAGGAAGCTGGCCTTGTCGCTGCTCAGCCACACGAACGCGTCGGCGACCTCGTGCGGCTCACCCATCCGGCCCAGTGCGTGCATGCCCGGGAGCTGCCGGCGGATGTCCTCCGGGATGTTCTCCTCGAGGCCGGTCTTGATGTAGGCGGGCCCGACCGAGAGCGCCCGGATGCCCTGCTCGCCGTACTCCCACGCGATCGTCTGCATCAGCCCGATGACACCGTGCTTCGCGGCCGCGTAGGGCGCCATGCCGTAGAGCCCACGCTCGCCGGCGATGCTCGAGGTCACCAGGATCACCCCGCCGCCCGCGCGCAACATTGCCGGGATCTGGGCACGCACGCCGTAGAAGACGCCGTCCAGATCGACGTTGCGGACCTTCTGCCACTGCTCGATCGGCAGGTCCGCCGTGGGCGTCGCGGGAACGGTCACGCCGGCGTTGTTGGCGGCGATGTCGAGCCGCCCGAACCGCTCCTCCACCTGGGCGATGACCGCCTCGTGCTGGTCCGGCTCGGTGGTGTCCAGATGGGCGCTCGCGGCGGTGCCCCCACCGTCGGTGATCTCCTTCGCCACCGCCTCGGCGGCGCCGGTGTCGATGTCGGTCACCATCACCGTCGCGCCAGCGTCCGCGTACGCCGCCGCGATCGCACGGCCGATGCCCGCACCCGCACCCGTGACGAGCGCGACCTTTCCATCCAGCATCTGGGCTCCTTTCGGTCCACCCGCCGACGTCAACCGTCGCGGTCGCGCGCACCTACCCCCATCGGTGCGCACCGGTGACCGGGGCGTTCCGCGCCGCTATCGTTCGCCGGTACGGGAACGACGCTGAAGTGCGATCGGTGTGGGAGCGAGAACCCGTCAGGGGCGCGCTTCTGCTCGACGTGCGGCAACCGGTTCGCGCCCCCGGAGCCGACGACCGAGACCGACGCGATCGACGGCGCGCCGTCCGCGGGACCCCTCCGGCGCTACATGCCGCCCGAGTTGCTCCGGAAGCTCGAGAACGCCCGGACCGGCGCGGCCCTCCGCGGCGAGCGTCGCCGCGTGACCATCCTCTTCTGCGACGTCGAGGGCTCCACCTCCGCCGCCGAGCAGCTCGACCCGGAGGACTGGACCGAGATCATGAACGGGCTGTTCGAGCACCTCATCACGCCCGTCTTCCGTTACGAGGGCACCGTCGGCCGCCTCACCGGCGACGGTCTGGTCGCGTTCTTCGGCGCGCCGATCGCGCACGAGGACGACCCGGAGCGCGCGGTGCTCGCGGCCCTCGAGATCCTCGAACGTGCCGAGCCCTACAGCCTCGAGGTGGAGCGCCGCTGGGGTCTTCGCCCCTCCCTGCGGCTCGGCATCAACACCGGGCTCGTCGTCGTCGGCCAGGTCGGCTCCGACCTCCACCTCGAGTACACGGCCCTCGGTGACGCGATGAACGTCGCCGCGAGGATGGAGCAGACCGCGGCGTCGGGCACCATCCAGATCTCCGAGGACACCCACCGTCTCGTCAAGGGGAAGTTCGAGCTCGAGGACCTCGGCGAGGTCGAGGTCAAGGGCAAGTCCCGTCCCGTGCACACCTACCGGGTGCTCGCCCCCGCGGCCGAACCCGCCTCCTCCCGTGGGATCGAGGGCCTGCACTCACCACTGGTCGGCCGCGACGAGGAGCTCGCGACCCTCGAGCGCATCCTCGCCGAGCTCGGGCGCGGCCGCGGCCAGCTGTGCGCCGTCATGGGCGAGGCGGGCATGGGCAAGTCCCGCCTCGTCGCCGAGGTGCGCGACCGGCTCCCGAAGATCGCCCCCGACGTGCGCTGGATGGAGGGCCGGTCGCTCTCGTACCAGCGCTCCACCCCGTACGCGCCGATCCGCAGCCTGCTGGCACCGAGCTTCGGCCTGGAGCGCGACGACACCGACGAGGTCGCGAACGAGAAGATCCGCTCGACCGTGGCGGAGGTGCTGGGCGAGTCCTCCGACGTCGCGCCCTACCTCGCCATGCTGTTCGACCTGGACCTGTCGGGCGACGACCTCGACCTGGTCCGCTTCGTCGAGCCCCCGGTGCTGCGCCGCCGCGTGTTCGACGCCGTCGCCACCTACCTGGCGGCCCTCGCCGCGCAGCGCCCGCTGGCCGTCGTGCTCGAGGACCTCCACTGGGCCGACGCCACCTCGGTGGAGCTGCTCGAGGAGCTCATGGACCTCACCGAGTCGTCCATGCTCCTGCTGCTCGCCGTGTTCCGGCCGCGCCGCGCGGACGCGTCGTGGCGCTTCCACGAGCGGGCCGCACGCGAGTTCGAGCACCGCTACACCGCCATCGACCTCGGCCCGCTGGACCGCGACGACAGCCACGCGCTCGTGTCGAACCTGCTCGCGCTCGACGAGCTCGACGAGCGGGTCCGCGCGCTCATCCACGAACGGTCGGAGGGCAACCCGTTCTACGTCGAGGAGCTGATCCGCTCGCTGCTCGACGCCGGCGTCATCGTGCGCGACGGCGACGAGTTCCACGCCACCACCGACGTGAGCGAGATCCCGGTGCCCGACACCCTCGCCGCGGTGCTCACCTCCCGGCTCGACGCCCTCGACGACGAGGCGAAGCTCGTCGCCTACACCGCGGCCGTGATCGGCCGGGAGTTCGACCGCGCCACGCTGGCGGCGATCATCGACGGCGAACCCGACCTCGACACGGCGCTGGGCTCGTTGCAGCGGCGCGGTCTGATCCGGGAGACG
The DNA here is from genome assembly GCA_965651815.1 of uncultured Microthrixaceae bacterium. GTDB lineage: Bacteria > Actinomycetota > Acidimicrobiia > Acidimicrobiales > Microtrichaceae > CBFGTJ01. The sequence goes on from CBFGTJ010000096.1 coordinate 9,717, forward strand.
GCCCGGATCCCCGAGCCCACCTACCAGTTCAAGCACGCGCTCACCCAGCAGGCCGCCTACGAGGCGGGGCTGTTGTCGACCCGGCGGGCCCTGCACCTGCGCCTCGCGGAGCGGATCGAGGCGACCGACCCCGAGCGCGTCCACGAGCTCGCGCACCACTTCCTCGAGGCGGGGGAGACGGCACGGGCGCTGCCCTACCTGATCACGGCGGGGGAGCGCGCGTTCCGGTCGGGTTCGGCGTCCGAGGCGAGTCGCTACTTCGAGCAGGCCGTGCGCGCCTTCTGCGACGACCACCCGCTCACGGTGGGCCGCCACGCCTACGAGGGGCTCGGCGTGGCGCGCATGTCCCAGGACGACATGGAGGGCGCGCTGCAGAGCTACCGGGAGCTGCTCGCCGTCGCGACCAGCCGCGACCACCCCTCCACGCAGGCCTCCGCCTACAACAAGCTCGGCGTCACCGAGGCGATGCGCGGCCAGCTCGAGGAGGCCAAGGAGCTGCTCGAGCGGGCGAGGGAGCTGGCGACCGCGGTCGAGGACAAGGACGCGCTCGCCGAGTACCACGTGAACTCCTGCCTGGTGCACACCGTCAGCGGTGACCTCGACGAGGCGGGACGGCACGAGCGCGCGGCGGTCGAGCTGTGGGGAGGCATCCCCGACCCCGCCGACGACGCCACCGACATCGCCGTCGCGTTCCACCGCGCGTTCGGGCTCGCCCGCTACGCGAACACCCTGATCCGCCAGACCCGCTACGAGGAGGCGCGCGCGGCGATCGACGAGGCCCGGACGTACGCCGAGGGGACCAACCAGCTCTCGTTGCTCGCCGTCGTGACCGGCGAGGCGCAACCGCTCCTGCAGATGCGCGACGGCGAGATCGCCGCGGCGCTCGACACCGCCAAGGAGGGCGCGGCCCTCGCCGGGCGGATCGGCGCGGAGGGGGAGGAGAGCGCCGCGGCGGCCACCGCGAGCCAGGCCGCGCGGCTGCTCGGCCGCTGGGACGACGCCGTGGCGTGCGCCGAGCGGGCGCTCGCCGCCGGACGCTCCTACGGCATGCCCCTCCTGCAGGTCGTCCCGGCCGCGACCTTGGCGTTCCTCCACTCCCGGCTCGGCGAGGACCTCGAACAGGTGCGGCGCCGGCACGCCGACGCGCTGGAGCTGCTCGACGCCCCGCTCGGCGAGGCCGTCGCGTCCGCGGCGCTCGCCGAGCTCGGCATGTGCGCGCTCGACATGGGGTTCCTCGACCTCGCCTCGGCGCACTTCGAGCGGGGGCTCGCCAGCGAGTCGTTCACCATCCACATGGCCCGGCCGGTGCTGCTCGCCGGAACCGCGCTGGTGCACCTCCGGCGCGGCGAGCTCGACCCGGCCCGGCAGCGTGCCGACGAGGCCACCGCGTACGCCTCGGAGCGGGCGATGCAGCACGTGCTGCCGTTCACCGCGCTGGTGGACGCCGAGGTGGCCGCGGCGAGCGGTGACCTGGACGCCGCGCTGGACCACGCCGAGCGGGGCGACGCGCTCGCCCGCGCACAGTCCATGCGCCCCGCCCGGGTCGACCTGCTCGCGTCGTCGATGCGGGTGCTGGCCGCGACCGGGCGTGACGCCGAGGCGGCGGCGCGCCGGGCCACGGCGGAAGGGCTGATCGACGAGATGGCCGCCGAGGTCGCGGAGCCGGCCCGCCGCGAGCGCTTCCGCACCGCGGCCCTGCGGCGCCTGTAGCACCCTGACGGCTCGCCCGCTCCTGGCCGCCGTCAGCCCGCGCCGAGGTCGCGGGCGTACTCGTCGAGCGCGGCCTGGAACGCGGCGTCGGCACGGTCGAGCGCCTCGTCCACGGGCCGGCCCTCGATGAGCACGGCTTCGAGCGCGGTGCGGCCGACCTCGCGCAGCTCCATGTAGGGGCCGATGAGCGGTCCCGGGAACTCGGGGTCGACCGCCTCGAGGCTCCTTCGCGCCACCTCCAGCGAGCGCCCCGGGCGCGTGCCGGTGAGGTACCGCTGCAGCTCGGGGTCGTCGACCGCTCCCTGCCACACCGGCAGGTACGAGCCCCGCATCACCCACGTCACCTGCTGGGGAGTCCGCGTGAACGAGCGCAGGAAGTCCCACGCGGCGGCGATCCGCTCGGGGTCGGGACCGTCGACGAGGTACCAGGCGTTGCCGGAGACCTGGCCGCTGCCCGAGCCGCGCATCCCCGGCAGCTCACCGACGCCGAGGTCGATCGACCC
>CBFGTJ010000097.1:0-11762 GCA_965651815.1 uncultured Microthrixaceae bacterium
GGCGGCGCGGTCCCGCGCGGCGCGCCGGGCGAGCGGGCCGCGGGCGCGCACGACCGCCACGTCGAGCGCGCGGCGGAGCCGACCCGGTGTCCGCCCGGGCCGCCCGGCCCGGCGGGCTCGCCCGACCGTCCGTCGGGCGCGTGGAGGTCCGGATCCGCGCACGGCAGCGTCGGCTCCTGCGTGGTGGTGCGGCGCGCTGCGCCGGGGGCGGGGGGAAGGGTCGCGTCAGGGACGCCCGCGGGGCGGCCGGTCCGGCCGGTCAGTCGGCGGGCGTGGCGGCGGGGGCGACCCCGAGGCGCTGGTCCGCGAACAGCTCGTCCGCGGGCGGGCCCTCCGCCGGCACCGTCAGCAGCTCGTGGCCGTCCGCGGTGACGAGGATCGTGTGCTCGAACTGGGCGGACCGCTGCAGGTCGCGGGTGGAGACGGTCCAGCCGTCGTCCCACATCTCCAGCCGGTGGGTGCCGGCGTTGATCATCGGCTCGACCGTGAAGGTCATCCCCTCCACGAGCACGGTGTCGTTGCGGGGATCGAAGTAGTGGGGGATCTGCAGGCTCGTGTGGAACTGGTCGCCGATCCCGTGGCCGATGAACTCGCGCACGACGCCGTACCCGTACGGTGCGACCGACCGCTCGATCGCTCGGCCGATCTCGTACACGCGGGCGCCCGGGCGCACGACCGAGATGCCGGCGTGCATCGCCTCGCGGGTGGCGCGCACGAGCTGGGCGGAGCGCTCGTCGACGTCGCCGACGAGGAACGTGCACGACGTGTCGCCGTGGACGCCCTCGATGTAGGCGGTGACGTCGACGTTGATGATGTCGCCGTCGCGCAGCCGGCGCGAGTCGGGGATGCCGTGGCACACGATCTCGTTCACGGAGGTGCACAGCGACTTGGGGAAGCCCCGGTAGTTCAGCGTCGACGGGTAGGCGCCCGCCTCGACCATGAACTCGTGGCCGATCCGGTCGAGCTCGTCGGTGGTGACGCCCGGCGCGACGTGCTTGCCGACCTCGATCAGCGCCTCGGCGGCGACCCTGCCGGCGACGCGCATGGCCTCGATCTCGGCCTCCGTGCGCACGGCGCGGCTCGCCCGCGCGGAGGGCTCCCCGGACGCGGCGTACTCGGGGCGCGCGATGCCCGCCGGGACGGTCCGCATCGGGCTGACCAGCCCCGCGACGACCGGCGGGGAGGGGGGCTCGGGGAGTTGGCTGCGTCGCTTGCGTTTCGCCATGGTCCACCCATCGTAGGGGAGCGGGGTGGTGGCGGTTCGGTCGGGCCGTGCGGGTCGCGCGACCCGCACGGCCCCGACCTGTGATGGTTCTTCCGACCCATTTCTCAACCCGACGGCGTTCCATGTCGATCGCTCCAGCGATGGCAGGGCACGGAACGAACGAACGGCCGAGGCCTCGGGGCATGCGCATCAGGGGGCGCCTGCTCCTGCTGCTGGCGATCCCACTGGTCGCGCTGCTGGGGGTCACCGGCTACGGCGTGGTCGCCGGCGCCACCCGCTGGTCGGAGGCGTCGCAGCTCCAGGAGCGGACGGACCTCGGGCTGATCGCCCAGGACCTCGCCGCGGACCTGCAGCGAGAGCGGCGGCTGCTCATCGAGGAGGGGCGCACCGACCCGGACCTGCGCGCCGCCATCGAGGCGGCCGACCGCGAGGTGCGCTCCCGTGCCGAGCGGATCGGCGGTTCCCTGCTCGAGCCCGCCGCCTCGGTCACCCGCCGGATGGAGGGCATCCACCGGATCGCGAACGCACGCCTCGGCGGCCAGGTCGCCCTCCGCACCTACGGGCTGACCGTGGACGACCTGCTCCGCCTCGCCGACGAGGCGCTCGACCCGCGGGGCAGCATCGACGACGCCGCGGCGTCCACCGCGGTGCACCTCACCCGGGCGAGGGCGGCGAGCTCCGAGGAGCACGACCGCCTCGTCCACCTGACCCGCTCCGGCCACCTCGACCCCGCCGGCTTCCAGCAGCTGACGGCGCTCGGCTCGGCCCAGGAGCGCTACGCGGAGCTCGCGGCCGCCTCGGCGACCTCGGACGACCTGCGGATCCGGATCGAGCGCGTGGGGCACCAGATGCGCTTCGCCGACCTGACCCGCAGCAGCGCGCTCACCCGTCCCGAGCAGGCCCGCAGCGACGAGTGGCGGCAGGGCCTGATGGAGCGCGCGGAGGCGCTCGACGAGCTGCACGCCGACGCCGCGGTGGCGGCGAGCGAGGCGGTCGACGAGCTCGCGCGGGACAGCCGCCTGCTCCTGGTGGGCGCCGCCGCCTCCGCGGTCGCGATCGTCCTGGTCAGCGCCCTCCTGCTCCGGCGTGCCCTGCGCACGATCGCCCGGCCGCTGCAGGACCTCGCCGCGCAGGCCGAGGACGTCGCCCGCAGCCGCCTGCCCGAGGCCGTCGCGGCGCAGCAGGAGCGGGGTGGCGAGGAGCTCCACCTGCCGGCGCTGCGCGCCACCGGCGCGGCCGAGGTGCACGAGGTGGCCGCGGCGTTCAACGACGTGCAGAACACCGCCCTGCGGCTCGCGGGCAAGCAGGCTGCGCTGCGGGTCAACCAGGCGGAGGCCCTCACCAACCTCGGCCGCCGCAACCAGACGCTGCTCGCACGGCAGCTCGACTTCATCTCCTCGCTCGAGACGCGCGAGACCGACCCGGCCTTCCTCGAGCACCTCTTCAAGCTCGACCACCTGGCCAGCCGGATGCGGCGCAACGCCGAGTCGCTGCTGATCCTCGCGGGCTCGGAGACGCCCCGACGCCGCCGCACGCCGGCCCCCGTCACGGAGGTCGTGCGCGCCGCGATGAGCGAGGTCGAGGAGTTCGAGCGGGTGCGCATCGGCCACCTGCGCGACGCCACGGTCGCCGGGCCGATCGTGATCGACCTGGTGCACCTGCTCGCCGAGCTCATCGAGAACGCGCTCGGGTTCTCGCCGCCGGAGACCACCGTCGAGATCGACGGGCGCTCGCTCGGGCAGGGCGGCTACCAGTTCGCGGTCATCGACCACGGCGTCGGCATGACCGAGGTCGAGCTCATCGCCGCCAACGAGCGCATGTCCGGCAACGACGAGCTCGAGGGGATGCCCACCCGCTACCTGGGCCAGTACGTCGTCGCGAAGCTCGCCACGAAGATCGGGGCGATGGTGCGGCTCCAGCACAGCGCCGGCGGCCGCGGCGTCACCGCGACGGTCAACCTGCCCGCCTCGGCGATCCTCGGATCCCCCGATCGCTCCTCGGTGGCCGGTCCGCTGCCCGGCTCGCGGGCGGCGCGGGAGCAGGGCCCGACCCCGTTCGCACCGGGCGCCGGCGTGTCCGAGGCGGCCCGCATGGCCGCCCACGCGGAGCCCGCACCCGAGCCCGCGACCACCGGTTCGGCGGGCGACGGCTGGGACTCCTACCTCGACCTCGAGTCGCCGGTGCCGACGCGGGGCACACCCGCGGAGACCGGCGGCCACGAGACCCACGGCGACGTCGGGGAGCCCGCGGCGTCGGGCGCCGACCCGGTGCCCGCGGCCGACCTCACCACCGGCGCCGCCGAGCCCTGGACCGTCGAGGCCGTCGCCGGCCAGGGCGAGGCCTCCTTCGGGGAGCCGCAGGTGGTGGACGAGGAGGCCGGCCCGGCCGGGTTCGGTCCGACCGACATCACCGACACCGACACCGACACCGTCGACACCGTCGAGCAGGTCGAGCAGTTCGACCGGGCCGATCCCGCCGACCACACCGATCCCGTCGAGCAGGTCGATCCCGTCGGCGACGCCGCGTGGGGCGACCGGACGGGATGGGACTCGTTCACCCAGGCCCTCGCCGCCGAGGAGGCGACGCCGGTCGCGCACGACCCGACCGCCGTCGGTGAGGACCCGGCGGGCACATGGCCCGCCACCGGCGCCGAGCCCGAGGTCGAGGGGGAGCCGGTCGCCGTCGACGCGGACCCGTTCGCACGGCTCGATGCCGACCCCTTCGCACCGCTCGACGCGGATCCGTACGAGCCCCGGACCGACGCGGATCCGGCGGACCAGCCCTGGGACGTGGTCGACACCTCCTGGGAAGGGATCGACGCCGCCACCGACGGGTCGACCGAGGCCGCCGCGGTGCAGCCGCCCCCGGCACCGGCCGAGGTGCCGGTCCAGCCCGACTGGGAGCCGGAGGTCGCCGCCCCCGAGCGGGAGCCGGCCGCATCGGCCGAGGCCGAGGCCGAGGCCGACGGCGTCGAGCAGCCCACGGCACCCGCGCCGGTCGCGGCCAACGGGTTCGGCGCCCACGACGGGTTCGGCGGGGACGAGCGTGTCGAACCGGATCGGGTCGAGGCCGACGCGCCGTCGCTCACCGCGCCGTCGATCCACCCCGGGCCGGCCCGCACCGGTGGGCTCGCTCGCCGCGTGCCCGGCGCCTCGCTCGCCGCCCGGCGGGGGCTCGAGGTCGGCGCGACCGCGCCGCAGCCCGCGCAGCGCTCGGCGAACGACGTGCGGCAGATGTTGTCGACCTTCCAGGCCGGGCGCCGGCGAGGTCGCGACGAGGCCCCGCGGGCGGTGCCCGGCGGGCCCGAGGAGACGGTGGGAGACGACCAGCAGGACCGGAGGTTCACGACGTGATGAACGAGGACGAGCAGGTGCAGCAGATCCCCTGGCTGCTCACGCGGTTCGTGCAGCAGACGCCAGGGGTGCGGGACGCGGTGTGCGTCAGCTCCGACGGCTTGCTGATGGCGATGTCGACCGACCTCGACCGGGGCAGCGCCGACCAGTTCGCGGCGATCGCGGCGGGGCTCACCAGCCTGTCGCTCGGCGCCTCACGCTGCTTCGGCTACGGCCAGGTCGACCAGCTGATGGTCGAGATGAGCGGCGGCTTCCTCTTCGTGGCCTCGATCTCCGACGGCAGCTCCCTCGGCGTGCTCGCCGACAAGGACGCCGACATCGGGATGATCGGCTACGAGATGACCCTGCTCGTGGACCGCTTCGGGGCGGTCCTGACCCCGCAGGTGCGGGCGGGCCTCCGCAACGCGCTCGCCGTCGCCTGATCGAACGATGCAGTCCTGGGAGCCGCCGCAGCCGCCGCCCGGGACTGACCCGCGCGTCGGCGGCGACCCGCACGAGGAGGCCGAGGACGAAGCCCTCGTCCGGCCCTTCGTGATCACGGGCGGACGGGCACGCCACGCCACGATCCACCTCCGGGTCGAGGCGCTGGTCGAGCGCACCGGCACCCCACCGCCCGGATCGCTGCAGTTCGAGCACGCGGCGATCCTCGACGTCTGCGAGCGACCCATCTCCGTCGCCGAGGTCGCGGCGCGCATCTCCGTCCCGCTGGGGGTCGCCCAGATCCTCGTGGGAGACCTGGCGGACGCCGGGTTGGTCCGAGTCCACGAGGCGACGCCGACGGCGACGCCGGCACTCCTGTTGAGGATGATCGATGCAGTACGAGCACTCTGAAGGCGCAGCCGACCCCTTCGTCGGGTCCGGCGGCGGGCCGCAGCCGGTGAAGTTCCTGATCGCCGGCGGGTTCGGCGTCGGCAAGACCACGCTCGTCGGCGCCATCTCCGAGATCGAGCCGCTCACGACCGAGGCGACGATGACGTCGTACTCGGAGGGGGTCGACGACCTGTCGAAGCTGGAGCGCAAGACCTCCACGACCGTGGCGATGGACTTCGGCCGGATCACCATCGACTCCGACGTGATCCTCTACCTGTTCGGGACCCCCGGCCAGGAGCGGTTCTGGTTCATGTGGGACGACCTGGTCGACGGCGCCATCGGCGCGGTCGTGCTGCTCGACACGCGCCGGATCGAGGACTGCTTCGCCGCGGTCGACTACTTCGAGAGCCGCGGCGTGCCGTTCGTCGCGGCGGTCAACCAGTTCCCCGACGCCGGCTCGTACTCGCTGGAGGAGGTCCGCGAGGCGCTCGCGCTGCCCGAGCACGTGCCGCTGGTGCGCACCGACGCCCGGTCGCGGGAGTCGGTGAAGATGGTGCTCATCGCGCTGCTGGAGCACCTCGTGCACCGCGCGACCGGTGCGGTGCAGGTCCCGGCGCCGAACCTCGGCTGACGTCCACGGGGCCGGGGAGGGCGCGGCGCGCCCGGTCGGTCAGTCCGACGAGTCCGAGGAGCCCGAGCTGGACGCGGCCGCGGGCTCGGACGAGCCCGACCCGTTCGAGCCGCCGTCCGCGCCGCGGCTGTCGGTCTTGTAGAAGCCCGAGCCCTTGAAGCTGATGCCGATCGGGGCGAAGACCTTGCGCAGCTCGCCCTCGCACTGGGGGCACACCGAGAGCGGCTCGTCAGAGAACGACTGCTGCACCTCGAACTGGTGGCCGCAGCTCCTGCATCGGTACTCGTACACCGGCATGTGGGTCTCCAACCTCTGGCACTCGTGGGCGTCGAGTGCTAACCCTACCGCTGCGGGGGGCCTCTGGCCCAACGCGGCATCGCCGGCTGCGGTTGCCGGTGGCACCCGCCTGCGGAATCGGTACGCTCGGCACATGGGTCGAGCCGGGCTGAGCACGCAGGATCGGAGCGCGGCGGTGCGTCGCCGCGCGGCGAGGTTGCCATGACGTCGGTGACGAAGGCGGTCATCCCGGCGGCAGGGCTGGGCACGCGGTTCCTGCCGGCGACCAAGGCGCAGCCCAAGGAGATGCTGCCCGTCGTCGACAAGCCGGCGATCCAGTACGTGGTGGAGGAGGCGGTCGCCGCCGGCATCGACGACATCCTCATCATCACCGGGCGCAACAAGCGCACCCTCGAGGACCACTTCGACCGCAACTTCGAGCTGGAGCACCAGCTCCGCGAGAAGGGCAAGACCGACGAGCTGGACGTCGTCGTCGAGCTCGCCGAGCTGGCCGACATCCACTTCGTCCGGCAGGGCGAGCCGCTCGGGCTCGGCCACGCCGTGTCGGTGGCCCGCAAGCACGTCGGGGACGCGCCGTTCGTGGTGATGCTCGGCGACGACATCATGGACGAGCACTCGACGGTGCTCACCGACATGATCAAGGGCTTCGACGACCACGGCTCCTCGGTCGTCGCGCTGATGGAGGTCGAGCGCGAGGCGATCAGCGCCTACGGGTGCGCCGCGGTGAAGGACCGCACCGGCCCGCTGTGCGAGATCACCGAGATCATCGAGAAGCCCTCACCGGAGGAGGCCCCGTCGAACCTGGCGGTGATGGGGCGTTACCTGTTCACCCCGGACATCTTCGAGCACCTCGCGCAGCTGGAGCCCGGCTTCGGCGGCGAGATCCAGCTGACCGACGCCATCCAGCGGATGCTGCAGCACCGCCCGGTGTACGGCTTCACCTTCTCGGACGGGCGCTTCGACATCGGCAAGAAGATCGACTACCTCCGCGCCACGGTCGAGCTGGCCCTGCGCCGCGAGGACCTGGGGCCGGAGTTCCGGGAGTTCCTGGCCGAGCTGGCGCGCCGCGAGGACCTGGGCTGACCGGCCTCCCGGCGCCTTCCGCGTGGCCGGGGGCTCCATCGACCTAAGCTGGGGCGATGTCCGACCGGGGATTGACCCACCTGGATCCGCTCGGCCGAGCCCGGATGGTCGACGTCACCCCGAAGGAACCGACGCATCGGCGGGCGATCGCCCGCGGTCGGGTGTACATGTCGACCGAGACCACCTCGCTGGTCGCGCGCGGCGCGATCAACAAGGGCGACGTGCTCTCGGTCGCCCGGGTCGCCGGGCTCCAGGCGGCCAAGCGCGCCGCGGACCTCATCCCCCTGTGCCACCCGGTGCTCGTCGGGGCGATGCTGGTGAACTTCCGGATCGAGGACACCTACATCGAGGTGGAGTCCCAGGTCGAGACCGTCGACCGCACGGGCGTCGAGATGGAGGCGCTGACCGCGGCCACCGTGGCGTGCCTGACGATCTACGACATGTGCAAGTCCGTCGACCGCTCGATGGTGATCGGCGACATCGCCCTGTGGGAGAAGACGGGCGGGCGCTCCGGCAACTTCCGCCGCCAGGCCGACGGCTCGCACTGACGGTCGCGCGCCACGTGCCGCGGCGCGGGAGCGGCACCCCGTTGCGGGTGAAATGACACTGGTGTAGTTCGTCAAGGACTTGTAACATTGGGGACGCGTCCGTAGTGTTCCCGCAAGGAACGCCGCAGCGTCCCGTGCCCAACCGGGCCATCCCGGGCCGGCGCGCACCAGACCGAACGTCGAAGGAACCGCTCCCTCCATGAACGTCTCCACCCTGGTCTTCCTCGGGCTCGCCGTCGTGTGGGCGATCGTCCTCCTCCCCGAGGTCCTGAGGAAGCTGTCCGGCCTGCGGGGCGCGGACACGATCCGTTCGTTCAACCAGCAGCTGGCCGTGCTCGACCGCTCGGGCCAGCGGCGCCGCGCCGACCGGGGCCTCGCCCCGGCGACCCACTCCAACGTGATCGACCTGGGCACCCGCAGCCGGCGTCCCGTCGCCCCGGCCCCCCGGCCCGTGCACCCCGCCGTCCGCCGCCGCCGCCAGGAGGTGCTCACCGTGCTGGGCTCCGCGGCGCTGCTGACCCTGCTGTGCACCGTCGCGTTCGGTGGCCCGTTCCTGGTCCTCCACCTGCTCGCCGACGCGCTGCTCGTCGCCTACGTGGTGGCGCTCGCCCGCCTGTCGCAGGCGGCGCCGGTGGAGCGCCGTGCCGTGCGCACCTTCGCCGGGCCCGACCGCATCCACGCGGCGACCGTGCGTCCGACCGTGCCGGCGCCCGCCCGCCGCATCGCGAACTGAACGGCGCCGTGTCGTCCGCGCGGGACCACCTCGCGCGGATCGTCCGCGAGGTCGACGAGTCCCTCAGCGAAGCCAGCGCAGCCCGCGAGGTCGCACTACCGGGGTGCCGCAAGGTCATCCGCGAATGCGGCTCCGCCATCAAGGCGGTGCACCGCCTGCGCACCGACGAGGCGCTGGAGACCCTTGGGCGGGCCGAGGCGACCCTGCGCGAGGTCCAGCGCGCCCTGGCGGACCACCCGGCGATCGAGCACGCCGGGTTCCTCCACGACGCGGAGAAGGAGTACGTCGAGGCCCGCTGCGTGGTGGCGCTCGTCGGCGGGACGCCGCTGCCCACCCCGACCGAGCTGCACGTCGGCGGCCCTGCGTACCTGCGTGGCCTCGCCGAGGCCGCCTCGGAGCTGCGGCGCCACCTGCTCGACCGGCTCCGCGACGGCGACCTGGACCGTGCCACCGAGCTGCTCGGGCTCATGGACGACGTCTACGACGAGCTGTCGACCGTCGACCACCCCGACGCCGTCACCGGCGGCCTGCGCCGCACGCTCGACGCGCTGCGGGCGGTGCTCGAGCGCAGCCGGGGCGACCTGACCACCACGACGCTGCAGACCCGCCTGCAGCGCTCGCTCGACTCCGTGCGCGAGGCCCTCGGCGACCGTGGCACCGCGGCGCCGGAGGACCACTGACCGTGACGACGGTCATGCCCCGCGGTTTCCCGATGCCGGAGCGGCGCCGCTAGGATCCGGGGGTCCCGGGGGTGTAGCTCAGCTGGCTAGAGCGCTTCGGTCGCATCGAAGAGGTCGTGGGTTCGAATCCCATCACCTCCACCGCAAAGGACAAGGACCTCGGCCCCAGGGTCGAGGTCCTGCCGCGCCGGTCGGTGGTCGGCGCGGCAGGCGACGGGGGGACAGTGGTGACGACGACGGACCAGCACGTCGGGATCGACCTGCTCGCGGGGGACTTCTGGGGCGGTGACTTCCACCCGGCCCTGACCTGGATGCGCGAGCACGACCCGTTGCACTGGGACGGGCGGGTGTGGGGCGTCGCGTCCTACGACCTGGTCAAGGAGGTCTCGCGCCAGCCCGAGCGGTTCTCCAACGCCCAGGGCTGCCGGCCCGACCAGCCGTTCCCGATGCCGATGATGATCGACACGGACGACCCGGAGCACATCCGGCGGCGGAAGCTGGTGAACCGGGGGTTCACCCCGCGGCAGGTCCGGGGCAGCGAGCCGGCGGTCCGGGCCGCGTGCGACGAGATCATCGACAGCGTCATCGAGCGCGGCGAGTGCGACTTCGTGACCGACGTGGCGGCGTGGCTCCCGATGATCATGATCGGCGACGCGCTCGGCGTCGCCCCGGAGGACCGCGCCCGGCTGCTCGAGTGGTCCGACGACCTCGTCCGTGGGCTCGTCGGCTCCGAGGGCGACGCACTCGACCGGGCGACGGCGTCCTACGTGGAGTTCCGTGCCTTCGCCGAAGATGCGATCGCCCGGCGGCGGGCCGAGCCGACCGACGACCTCATGAGCGTGCTCGTGCACGCGGAGGTGGACGGGGAGCGGCTCGACGACGAGTCGATCATCCACGAGTCGCTGCTGATCCTCATCGGCGGCGACGAGACCACCCGACACGTCATCACCGGCGGGATGTACCAGCTGCTCGTCGACCCGGACCAGCGTCGCCTGCTGGCCGACGACCCGTCGCTCATCCCCACCGCGGTCGAGGAGATGCTCCGGTGGGTGTCACCCATCCGCAACATGAACCGCACGGTGGTCGCCGATACCGAGCTCGCGGGCAAGCAGCTCCGCGCCGGCGACAAGCTGCTGCTGCTCTACCCGTCGGCGAACCGGGACGCCTCGGTGTTCGACGACCCGTTCACCTTCGACGCCACCCGCGAGCCGAACGACCACGTGGCGTTCGGGTTCGGCACCCACTTCTGCCTCGGCAACAGCCTCGCCCGGCTCGAGCTGGTCTGCATGTTCGAGCACCTGCTCGAGCGCATGCCGGACATGGAGCTGGTGGACCCCACCGAGCCGCGGAACCGCCCGGCGAACTTCGTCTCGGGCTACGAGTCGATGCCGGTGCGGTTCACCCCGGGACGGCGGCGCCGGAGCGGTTGACCGCGGCGGCGTCGGTGCCGAGGTAGCTCGCCACCACGGCGGGGTGCGCGAGCACCTCCCCCGGGTCGCCCTGCACGAGGACCGAGCCGAGCTCCATCGCGACCAGGCGGTCGCACAGCCCCGACAGCAGCGGCATGTCGTGCTCGATCACGAGGAGCGCCGCGCCGGTGTGGTCGCGGATGCGCCGCAGGAGCGGGCCGAGCGCCTCGGTCTCCCGCTGCGCGACGCCGGCGGAGGGCTCGTCGAGGAGCATCACCGAGGGGTCGCCCGCGAGCAGGCAGGCGAGCTCGACGATGCGCCGCGTGCCGGTCGACAGCGCCGAGGTCGGCAGGTGCGCGTACGCGTCCAGGCCGAGCATCCGCGCCAGCTCCAGGGCCCGGGCCCCGGTCGCGGCCTCCGAGAGGTAGGAGGCGGGCTGGCGGGTCGCGTCGGCCACGAGCGACCGGCAGGTCACCGAACGCTCGCACGCGACCTGGATCGTCTCCAGCACCGTCAGCGACGGGAACAGCCGGGCCTCCTGGAACGAGCGGGCGAGGCGTCCCCGGGCCCGTGCGAACGGTGCCCAGCCGGTCACGTCGACCCCCCGCAGCCGGATCGTGCCGCCGTCGAGCTCGTGGAACCCCGAGATGCAGTCGAGCAGCGTGGTCTTGCCCGCCCCGTTCTGGCCGATCAGCCCGACGATCTCGCCCGGCTGCACGACCAGGTCGACGTCGCTCAGCGCGACCACGCCACCGAACCGCTTGGTCACCCCGCGGCACTCCAGCGCCGGCACGTCGTCCCGGTCGGGGACGAGGTGGCGGCGGAACGTGCCGTGCCGCGCCGCCGCGCGGTCGGCCGTGGCGGGCCCGCCGGGGGGCTGCGGGTCGGCGGCCTGCACCGGCCCGACGGACTGGACCAGGCCGGTGGGGAGCAGCGGGTCCGCGGGCGCCGTGCCGTCCGGTGCTGCGCCGACCGGTGCCGTGCCGTCCGGTG
>CBFGTJ010000098.1:0-11659 GCA_965651815.1 uncultured Microthrixaceae bacterium
GGCGGACGCACGCTGGGCGGCGGCAGCGCCGTCAACGCCATGCTGTGGATCCGGGGCCACCCCGGCGACTTCGACACCTGGGCCGAGATGGGCGCGACGGGCTGGTCCTTCGAGGACGTGCTGCCCTACTTCCGCTCCAGCGAGACCTACGAAGGCGGCTCCGACGACTACCGCGGCGGGGACGGCCCGCAGCACGTCGCCGAGACCCGCATGCTGCACCCCATGACGCGGCGCTTCATCGCCGCGGCCGAGGCGGCGGGGCACCCGCGCACCCCCGACTACAACGGCTCCCAGCCGCTCGGCGTCGCGGTGTCCCAGGTCTCCCAGAAGGGCGGCCTGCGGCACAGCACCGCCCACGCCTTCCTGGACCCGGTGCGCCGCCGCCGCAACCTGACCGTGACGACCGGGGCGCACGCCGAGCGCGTCGTGCTCGACGGGCGCCGCGCCGTCGGCGTGGAGTACCGGCGCGACGGCACCACCGTGCGCGTGCACGCCCGCCGCGAGGTCATCCTCAGCGCGGGCGCGCTCGCCAGCCCGAAGCTGCTGATGCTGTCGGGCATCGGTCCCGGCCAGCACCTCCAGGACCACGGCATCGACGTCGTGCACGACCTGCCCGGCGTGGGTGAGAACCTGCAGGAGCACCCGAACGCGCACATGACCTACGTGGTCAACCAGACCACGCTGAACCAGGACCTGCGCTCCCCGCGCGCGTTCCTGCACGCCCTCCAGTTCGTGTTCGGGCGTCGTGGCGGGATCACCGCGCCGATGACGCATGCGATCGTCATGGGCAAGTTCGACCCGTCGTCGCCGTGGACGGACTACGAGATCATGTACGGCCCGTTCGACATGGTCCCGAAGATGGACGCCGTGCGCGGCCTCGCCGGCAAGAACGGCAAGATCAGCGTCGGCGGGCGTCGTGCGGTCACGATGTACCCGGCGGTGCTGCACCCTCGCAGCCGCGGCCGGCTCGCGCTCCGCTCGAACCGTGCGGAGGACACGCCGGTCATCGACCACCAGCTCCTCGGCCACGAGGACGACCGCCGCGCCCTGATGCGCGCCTGCCAGGTCGCACGGGCGATCTTCGACCAGGAGCCGCTGAAGTCGACGGTCGTCGAGGAGGTCCGCCCCGGCCCCCGCGTCGAGTCGCCCGAGGCGTGGGACGAGTTCTTCACCGAGGTCGCGTTCGGCAGCGCCCACTCCTGCGGCACCTGCAAGATGGGCACCGACCCCATGGCCGTCGTGGACCCGGAGCTGCGGGTCCACGGGATCGAGCGGCTCCGCGTCGTCGACGCGTCGGTGATGCCCACGCTCACCAGCGGCAACACCAACGCACCCGTGGTCATGATCGGGGAGAAGGGCGCCCACCTCATCAGGGAGGCGAGGTGACCGCGGGGGGCGGCAACGAGACGGTTCGAGCTGTCGTCATCCCCCACCACGGCGGTCCGGAGGTGCTCGAGGTCCGCGACATCCCCGCACCCCGGCCCACCCCCGACGAGGTCCTCGTCGAGGTCGCGTCGAGCGCGCTGAACCGCGCGGACCTCGTGCAACGGCAGGGCGCCTACCCCGTCGACCTCGAGGTCGGCGAGATCGAGGTCCCCGGCCTCGAGCTCGCCGGCACCGTCGTCGAGGTCGGCTCGCGGGTCCGGGGCTGGAAGCCCGGCGACCAGGTCATGGCGCTCGTCGACGGCGGCGGCCAGGCACAGCGCGTCGCGGTCCACCACCGCGCGCTGCTGCGGGTCCCCGCCAACGTCGGCCTCGTCGAGGCCGGGTCGATCCCCGAGGCCTGGATCACCGCGTGGGAAGCCCTGCGGCAGGGCGGGATGCGCGCCGGTCAGGAGGTGCTCGTCACCGCCGGCGCGAGCGGCGTCGGCTCGGCCGCGATCCAGCTCGCGCGCGCCGCGGGCTGCCGGGTCATCGCCACCGCGTCGGGGGACAAGCTCGACCGGTGCCGCGAGTTCGGCGCGGACGCGGTTATCGACCACCGCACCGAGGACATCGCCGAGGCGGTCGCGACGCTGACGGCCGGGCGGGGCGTCGACCTCGCGCTCGACATCGTCGGTGGCGACAACCTCGGCGCCTGCATCGGGTCGACCGGCGAGCTGGGCACCGTCGTGATCGTCGGGCTCATGGCCGGCACGACCACCGAGCTCGACATGCTCACGGTCGTGAGCCGGCGCATCACGATCCGGGGCACCATCCTCCGCAGCCGCCCGATCGAGGAGAAGCTCCTCGTCGTGCAGCAGTTCGGGCGCGAGGTGGTGCCGCTGTTCGAGCGGGGCCTCGTGGCCCCCGTGATCGACCGCGTGGTCCCCGTCGACGACGTCGCCGCGGCGCACGAGCGCATGGAGGCCAACGCGAACATCGGCAAGATCGTCCTGGACCTCACCGGGACGGGTTCGGAGGGAACGGCGTGACGACGCAACCCCGCGACCAGGGGCCCGAGGGCCCCATCCCTGACTCCGCTGACGTGGTCGTCCTCGGCTCCGGTGGGGCCGGGCTGGCCGCCGCGATCGCCGCCGCGGACCGCGGCGCCTCGGTGCTGCTCCTCGAGAAGGCGGAGCTGCTCGGCGGCACCACCGCGGTGTCCGGCGGGAACGTGTGGATGCCCAACAACCACCACCAGCCCGAGGGCGGTGTGGAGGACTCCGTCGAGGACGCCCGCACGTACCTGTTCAGCCTCTCCCACGGGGAGATGGAGCCGCGGCTCGTCGACGCGTTCCTCACCCACGGGCCGGGGGCGATCGCCACGCTCGAGGAGGGCACCGGCCTGCGGTTCCGGCTGTTCGAGGGGTATCCCGACTACCACCCGACGAACCCCGGAGCGATGCCCGACGGCGGGCGCACGCTCGATCCCGACACGTTCCCCTTCGACGAGCTGGGCGAGTGGGGCGACCTGGTCCGCGTGGGGCGGCACCACGTCGAGGGGCTGCTGCGCATGACGATCATCGAGGGCTTCCGGTACGGCCGTGCCGGCCTGCCCGCCGAGGAGCTCGCCGAGCGGCGGGCCCGCGACGTGCGTGCCCGCGGCAACGGGCTCGTCGGGCCGCTCCTCAAGGGCTGCCTGGACCGTGGCGTGCAGATCCGCACCAACACCCGCGCCGTGCGCCTGCTCGGCGGCGACGCCGGGGTCCGCGGCGTGGTGGTCGAGCGGGGCGGCGAGCGGATCGAGGTCGCGGCGTCCGCGGTCGTGCTCGCCACCGGAGGGTTCGAGCGCAGCGAGTCGCTGGCACGCACCTTCCTGCGCGGCCCGCTCATGGGCCCGCTCGGCGCGCCGGGCAACGAGGGCGACGGGTTGCGCATGGCGATGGAGCAGGGGAGCGCGCTCGGCGTCATGGCGGACGCCTGGTGGATGCCGACCATCCCCAGCGGCGGGCCGGACGGCGAGCACGCAATGTGCCTCGTCGAGCGGACCCTGCCCCGGTCGATCATCGTGAACCGGCACGGCAAGCGCTTCATCAACGAGGCGAGCAACTACAACCACCTCGGCCGGGCGATGTTCGGCTTCGACCCCGTCGAGTTCGCCCACACGAACATCCCCGCGTGGCTGGTGTTCGACCAGGAGTACCTGGACAGCTACGGGTTCAACCCGGCGTTCCCGTGGGTCCGCGTCGACCCGGAGTCGCTCCTCACCAGCGCGAGCACGCTGACCGAGCTGGCCGAGAAGCTCGGGATCGACCCGCGGGGGCTGGTCGAGACCGTCGAGCGGTTCAACGGCTTCGTGGCCCAAGGTGACGACGAGGACTTCGCCCGCGGCCGGACGACCTTCGACCGGTTCAACGGCGACCGCACCCGCGAGGGCGCGCTCGCCACGCTCGGGCCCATCGAGCGGGCGCCGTTCCACGCCGTGCCGATCGTGCCCGGCGCGCTCGGCACCAAGGGCGGGCCGCGCACCGACGAGGACGGCCGCGTGCTGTCCTTCGAGGGCGAGCCGATCCGCGGCCTCTACGCCGCCGGCAACGCGATGGCGTCCGCGACGGGTGCCGTGTACGGCGGTGCGGGCGGCACGCTCGGACCGGCCCTCACCTTCGGGCACCTCGCCGGTCGGGCAGCTGCCGCCGACCGTTGAGCCTCCGCGGATCGCCTGACCTCCAGCCCGGGCGAGCCGACCTCGCAACCGGGCCGGCACCGCCACGGCGACCCGCGCGCTCCCCGTGGGTGGCGGTCGCCGTGGTGCTCATCGGCACCTACGCGTCCACGCTCAACATGACCGTCATCGGGGTCGTCCTCCCGGACGTCGCCCGTGATCTCGGCCGTGCCGGGGGGAACGTCGACTGGGTGGTCACCGGCTTCCTCGTCGGCATGGTCCTCGCGCTGCCGCTGACCGGCTGGCTGTCGGACCGGGTCGGTCGGCGCAACATCTACGTCGCGAGCCTGCTCGTCTTCAGCGTCGGTGCCGCGGCCTCCGCGCTCTCCCCCAGCCTGGAGCTGCTCGTCGCCGCGAGGGTGCTGCAGGGCCTCGGTGGCGGCGCGGTCATCCCGATGGGGATGGCCATCGTGTTCGACCTGTTCCCCGCGGACCGGCGCGGCATGGCGCTGGGCGTGTGGGGCGTGGCGACGATGGCAGGGCCGGCGGCCGGGCCGCCCGTCGGCGGCTGGATGGTGGGGGTCGCCTCCTGGCGTGGCGTCCTCGGCGTCTTCGCCGCCATCGCACTGGTCGCCGGTGTGCTCGGCCGGCGCCTCCTCCCCGACGTCGGCCACCGCGAGCAGCGGCCGCTCGACGTGGCCGGGTGGGTCGTCGCCGCCGCGGCGGTCACCACCGTCATCGTCGGGCTCCGCCAGGCGGCCCCGTGGGGCATCTCGTCGCCCCCGACCGTGTCCATGGTCCTGGCGGGCCTGCTGCTGGCGGTGTTCCTCGTCCGCCGGTCCCTGTCGCGGGCCGACCCGCTCATCGAGTTCCGCATGTTCACCGTGCCGGCGTACTCGGCGGCGATGGCGATCACCGCGCTGCTGAGCGTGGCGCAGTTCGCCCAGTTCACGTTCCTGCCGCTCGAGCTGCAGGTCGTGCGGGGCCTGGATGCCTGGCACGTGGGGCTGCTGCTCGCGCCGTCCGCGCTGGGCACCGCGGCGATGATGCCGATCGCCGGCTGGCTGGTCGACCGGATCGGGGCGAAGGGACCCGTCGCGGTCGGGCTGGCGATCATGGGGTGGACGATGTGGCGCCTCGGGCACCTGACCCCGGAGGTCTCCGAGGCCGAGGTCGTGCTGACCCTCGTGATCCAGGGCGTCGGCCTCGGGTTCGTCTTCATCCCCAGCTCGGTGGCGGCGATGTCGAGCGTCGCCGGCCGGTTCGTGGCCCAGGCCAGCGCCATGTCGAACCTCTGCCGGCAGATGGGTGGCGCCGCGGGCGTGGCGGCGCTGACCGCCGTGGTCGTGAGCGACCTCGGCGCCGTCGCACCCGCGAACGTCGAGGTCGCCCAGGCGCAGGCCGCCTACAACCGGGTCTTCATGGCGACGTTCTGGTGCTTCGCCATCGGCGTCGTGCTGGCGCTGCAGCTGCCGGGCCGCAAGGCCATGCGCGCCCTGCAGGCGGAGCGCGCCGCCGAGCAGGCCGCCTGACCCGCGGCCCGGGTCGTTGCGTTTGTCACATTTCATACATATGATGCTGAACAATTGATGTGACGGATGTCGCATGACCGGTGGGCGGCGTGCCGGCCGGGTCCAGCGAGAAGGGGGCTTCGTTGGTGCATCTGGGCCGGTTCAGCAGGTGGTTCGCCGCGCTCGTCGTCGGCGCGGTGGTCCTCGCCGGGTGCGGCGGTGGGGAGTCCGAGGAGCAGCCGCGGGGCGAGGAAGGGGCGTCGGGCGATCCCCGCCACGGGGGCACCCTGTCGATCCCCCTCGCCCAGGAGCCGACCACGCTCGACCTCATGCAGGAGCCGAACGCGCTCGTGCAGCAGGTCGTCGCCCAGATGTACGACCCGCTGCTGCGGCTCGACCCGGAGCTGCTCCCCGAGGAGCGCGAGTTGGTGCCATGGCTCGCGACGGACTGGGAGCAGAACGACGACGCGACCGAGATCGAGCTGACCCTCCGGGAGGGCGTCACCTTCCACGACGGCGAGCCGTTCACCGCGGAGGACGTGAAGGCCACCCTCGAGCGCGCCCGTGACGTGCCCGAGGGGACGACGAGCTACCAGGCGAGCGTGCTCGAGGGCGTGACGGTGGAGGTCACCGGCGACCACTCCGTGGTGCTCCGCTCCGAGGCGCCGAACCCGATGCTGCTCCCGTCGCTCGCCACACCGGCGTTCGTCATCGTGCCGGCGCACGTGGTCGTCGACGACCCCGAGGGCCTCGAGGAGGAGCCGGTCGGCACCGGGCCGTTCCGGCTCGCGGCCTGGGACCGTGGCTCCTCCATCACCCTCGAGCGCAACGACGACTACTGGAACGACCCGTACCCCTACCTGGACGGCATCGAGTACGTGCTGATGCCCGACCTCAACGCGCGCACCTCCGGGTTCATCTCGGGGTCGGTCCAGCTCTCGGGGCAGGGCGTGGTCGTCCCGGCGCCGGAGTGGGAGGTGCTCGCCGAGCAGGTGCCGGGGACGACCCTGTACGAGCACGGCAGCGGCTCGGTCTTCCAGACCTTCTTCAACACCGAGGTCGCGCCCTTCGACGACCCACGGGTCCGGCGGGCGTTCGCGATGGTCGCGGACCAGCAGGTGCAGGGCGACCGCGCCCACGACGGCTACACGGTCCTCAACACCTACGGCTCCGCCGTCGGCCTGGACTTCGCGCTGCCCGACGACGAGCTCGCGGAGCATCCCGGGGTGGACGGCGTCGACGATGACGTCCGGGAGCGCGCACGCGGGCTGCTCGCCGAGGCGGGCCACCCCGACGGCCTCGAGGTCGAGTACCTCGTCGGTGACGTCCCCGTCTACGTCGCCCTGGCCGAGGTGTACGCGAGCCAGCTCGAGCAGATCGGGGTCACCGCGAAGCTCCGGATCCTGCCGCTCGACACCGACGTCACGCCGGCGGTGCGCGAGGGCAACTTCCAGATGGCGCAGACGGCGGCGGGCGCGAACTTCTACGACCCCTGCCTCACCCTCACCCCGTACACCACCGGCGCGATCGGCTCGGTGAACTACAGCCGCTACTCGAACCCGCAGGTGGACGCCCTGGTCGAGGAGATCTGCTCGTCACCCGACACCGAGGCCCGGCGCGACGCGGCGTTCGAGGTCCAGCGCATCCTGTGGGAGGACGCGCCCTCGGCCCTGTCGGCCAACACGACCTACGTCCAGGGGGCCCGCCCCGAGGTCAAGGGCGTCACGTCGCCGGGCCTGCTGCGGGAGAACCTCTGGCTCGAGACCGTCTGGCTGGACGACTGATGGCAGGGGAGCGAACCATGGCCGCGACCACCTCCGACGCGCCCGACCTCGTGGACTCCCGAGCGCACGGGACGACCATCGAGCTGAACGGCGTCCGCACCCACTACGCGGAGCTCGGCGACGGGCCGCCGCTGCTGCTCGTGCACGGGTCGGGACCGGGCATCGACGCCGCCATGACCTGGGACCCGGTCCTCGGGCCGCTCATCGAGCGGTTCCGGACCATCGTCGTGGACGCGCCGGGCTACGGCCGCTCCGACATGCTGGCGGTGCCCGACACGCCCGCCAACGTCGCGGCGCACCTCACCGCGCTCCTCGACGAGCTCGGCGTCGACGAGTTCAGCGCGGTGGGCCACTCCCGCGGCGGGCGGATCTGCGCGGAGATGGCCGTCGCGGTGCGGGAGCGGATGTCGAAGCTCGTGATCGTCTGCTCCGGCTCGGTGGCGCCCGGCGGGCACCTCGACGACGACGGGCAGTTCACCGGGTCCGCGCTCGCGCTCGTGCGCTACGGCGCCGACGGCGACACGTCGCGGGAGACCTTCCGCGCCGCGTACCGGACGATGGTCGTCGAGCCGCACCACATGAGCGACGAGCTGCTCGACGGCGTGTACGACACCTTCGTCGAGGAGCGGCTCGAGGAGTACGTCGAGCGGATGCAGCGCTTCGACCCGCTCGCCTACTACCACCAGCAGGACGCGGTGGCGTTCCGGGAGCGCCTCCGGACCCTGCCGATGCCGGTCAGCGTGATCTGGGGACGCGAGGACGAGACGTCGTCGTACCGCCGGGCGGTCGAGCTCCTCGAGCTGATCCCCGACGTCGAGCTGCACGTGATCCCCCGCTGCGGCCACTTCGCGCAGTGGGACCGTCCCGCCGCCCTCTCGTCGCTGGTGCTCGAGTTCCTCCTCCGAGATGCCGACCGTCGCTGACGGGACCCTGGAGGCGGACCTCCTCGTCCTCGGTTGCGGCATGGCGGGGATGACCGCCGCCCTGACCGCGGCCGAGCAGGGCCAGCGGGTGGTCTGCATCGACCGGGCACCGCACCTCGGTGGGACGTCGGTCCTCTCCAGCGCCGTGCTGTGGACGGTCCGGTCCGTGGAGGACTTCCGGCGCCACGTGCCGACCGGTGACCCGGAGCTCGGTCGGGTGGTGGTGGAGGAGCTTCCACGGGTGGTCGAGTGCGTGCGTCGCACCGGCGCGGAGGTGTCCGAGCCCGTCGAGGTGCTCTACGGACGGGGGCACCGGATCGACGTCGCCACCTACGTCGAGCGCGCCGCGCAGCGGGTCGTGGACGGCGGCGGCTGGGTGCTCCCGGGGCGCCTGGTCGACCACCTGCTGTTCGAGGACGGGGTCGTGGGGGCACGCCTGCGCGACGCCGAGTCGGCGGTGGACCTCCGTGCGCCGAAGGTGCTGCTCGCGACCGGGGGCGCACAGGGCAGCAGCGCCCACCTCGCCGACCTCCTCGGCGAGGACCGCTGGCGCCACGTCCTGCTCCGTGCGAACAGCTACAGCACCGGTGACGGGATCCGCCTCGCCACCGCCGTCGGCGCGGCCCTGCACGGCGAGCCGACGGCGTTCTACGGCCACCTCGTCGCGCACCCGACCGACCGGTTCACCCCCGCGGAGTTCACGCGGCTGGCGATGGCGTTCAGCACCGACGGCGTCGTGGTCGACGCCGGGGGTGAGCGGTTCGTCGACGAGTCCCTGGCGGACACGATCACCGCGCAGGCGGTGGCGCGCCTGCCCGGCGCGAAGGCGGTGCTCCTCTTCGACAACGCGGTGCGGCGCGGTCCTGCGGTCACCCCGTCGGTGCGCGGCACCGTCCAGTACGACAAGGTCGCCGAGGCCGCACAGGCGGGCGCTCGTGTCGCGACCGCGCCCACCTGGGCGGAGCTGTGCGAGGCGCTCAGGGCGTGGGGGTTCGACGGCGCCGTGGCCCTGCGGACCGTCGAGTCGTTCAACGACGCCATCGAGGCCGGGGGCGCTCCGCCCCGCGCGCCGCGCGTGGGCAACCGCCGCCCGCTGACCGCCCCGCCGTTCCACGCGATCGAGGTGCGACCGGCGATCACCTTCACCCAGCGCGGGATCGCCATCGACGAGTGGGCGCGGGCGCTCGACCGGGACGGCGAGCCGATCCCGGGCCTCTACGCGGCCGGCGCGGACGTCGGCCACGTCTACAACGGGGGGTACGCCGGCGGGCTGGCGCTCGCGGGCGCGTTCGGCCGCCGCGCCGCGCTCCACCGACCGTCGGGCGGGTGAGGGCGCTGCCACGCATCGGTGACGGCCCGACCAGGAGGGTGTGACGTGCACGACGACGGCTGGTCCCGGGGCCTGACCGGGGAGCAGGCGCTCCGGACGTTCGCAGCGGGACCCGCGGCGGCGATCGACCGGCTGGTGGGCGCCGTGCCCGGCGAGCCCACCGTGGTCGCCCTCTGCCGCCGGGCCTGCGCGACGGCCCTCGAGCTGCCCGCCCTGCCCCCACCGGCCGCGGCGGAACCCCTGCCGCCCGCGTGGGAGCAGCTCGCGGCGCTCGACCCCGCCGAGCAGGCGGTGGTCGAGTTCTGCGAGCAGTTCAGCATCGACGTGTCCCGGGTCGACGCCTCGACCGTCCGGCGCGCCGCGCTGGCCGCGGGTGAAGGTGCGGAGCTCGGCCGCGGCGGGATCGTCGCCGCGACCTACGTCGCCGACTTCGTCCCACGGGTGCGCGCCGCGCTCGACGCGCTGTTCGTCCGCACGGATGCGTGGTCCCCGGCCGCGGAGCAGTCCGTGCCGGACCTGACCCCGCTCGGCGCCGAGCTCGTCCGCGAGGTCCACCGCCTCAAGGGGCTCGACCCGGTCACCTCCGAGCTGGTCCGCCTGAGGGGCGCCCGGGCGCACGACTGCCGGCTCTGCCGGTCGCTGCGCAGCCGCGAGGCGCTGGTCGCCGCGGGTGACGAGGCGACGTTCGCGTCGGTCGAGCGCGCCGCGGCGCGCGACCTCCCGCGGCACCAGGAGGTGGCGCTCGAGCTCGTCGACGCCCTCATCTGGATCCCCGCACGGCTCCCGGAGCAGCTGCTCACGGACGTGCGGGCCGCCTTCGACGCGCGACGCGCGGTCGAGCTCGTGCTCGACGTCATGAAGAACGCGTGGAACAAGACGCTCGTCGCGGTCGGCCAGGACGCCGCCCGCGTCACCGACGGCTACGAGGTCTACCAGTACCACGACGACGGCTCGATCGAGTTCGGGCTCGACGAGCCCCTGGTCGACGTCTCGACCGCGCGCGACGAACCCGGCGCCACCCGGAGCGGACCCGGGTCGCGCACCCCGTGACCCCGACGAGGAGGACCCCATGACGGACACCGGCGCCACGACGCGCGCGCCCGGCGCGACCGGCGGGTGGGACGAGACCTGTGACGTGGTGGTGCTCGGCACCGGCGCGGCCGGGCTGACCGCGGCCATCGCGGCGAGCGAGGGCGGCGCACGGGTCCTCCTGCTCGAGAAGGGCGAGCAGGTCGGCGGGACCTCCGCGTGGTCGGGCGGCCACGTGTGGATCCCGAACCACCCCCACATGGCCCGCCACGGCATCGCCGACAGCGAGGAGCAGGCGATGACCTACATCATGTCGCTGTCCCGCGGGGTCATCGAGGAGCGGCTCGCCCGCGCCTACGTGCGCTCCGGGCCCGAGATGGTGCGGATGCTCGAGGAGCGCACCGCCGTGCGCTTCGAGACCGTCACGGGCATCCCCGACTACCACCCGGAGCACCCGGGCGGCATGTCGTCGGGCGGCCGCACGCTCGAGTGCCCGCTGTACCCCTTCGACGAGCTCGGCGAGTGGTCCGACCGCGTCACCCGGTCGCCGTTCTTCGCGAACCCGCACATCACGATGAGCGAGACGCCGCTCGGGCAGGCGGTGCCCGAGCCGCCCTCGCCCGAGGAGATCGAGCGTCGCCGCCGGCGCGACGAGCGCGGGTGCGGTCAGGCGCTGGTCGGGCGACTCCTGCGCAGCTGCCTGGACCGCTCGATCGAGCCGCGGGTGCGGTGGGCCGCCGAGGACCTCGTCCTCGACGACGACGGCAGCGTGGCCGGTGTCGTCGTCGACGCACCCGAAGGGGTCCGCCGCATCCGCGCCGCCAAGGGGGTGGTCCTCGCCTGCGGCGGCTTCGAGTGGAACCCGGACCACGTGCGCGCGTTCCTGCGCGGACCGATGACGCACCCGGTCTCGGTGCCGACCAACACCGGGGACGGCCTGACGATGGCGATGCGGGCGGGCGCGGCGATCACCAACATGCGCGAGGCCTGGTGGGCGCCGGTCGGGGAGGTGCCCGTCGAGGACAACCCGACGGGGCGCGCGCTGATCAACTCGCAGC
>CBFGTJ010000099.1:0-11463 GCA_965651815.1 uncultured Microthrixaceae bacterium
CAGTCGTCCGCCACCTGGGCTGACCCCGAGCTGCGCTGACCCCACCTGGGGCTGATCGCCAGCGGCGCGGGCTGGCCCGCGCCGCTGGCGCGCCCCGTCGACCCGCCCTGCGGGCGCCCGTGGCGCGTCGCGTGGCCGGGCCCTCCACCCCTTGACCCGCCGCGCGCCCGGGGCTGCGCGGCGCGCGAATTGCTCCACGGAAACACCTTGTCGGTGGAGGGAAAAGGAGTAGGGTGGCTCGGAAGGGAGCGCTGTGGGTCATCGGGGATGACTCGTGGGGCTCCGGAGGCGAGCGGTGGCATGCAGTTCCTGGACCAGTTCGAGCACACGATCGACGGCAAGGGCCGCCTGGTGCTCCCGTCCGCGTACCGCGACGCCTTCAAGGAGGGCGGGTACCTCACCTTCATGGGGGCCTCGGTCGGGCTCTTCACCCCGGAGGGCTGGGAGAAGCACCTCTTCCGCCTCCAGTCCAACGACGTCTTCACCCGCAAGGACATCTCGCAGGTCCTGGCGCTCACCTCGCCGTTCACGCCCGACGGGCAGCACCGAGTGTCGATCTCCCCGAAGCTGCGCGCCCGGGTCGGCATCGACCGCGAGGTCACGATCGTCGGCCAGGCCAGCCACGCCGCGATCTACCCCCGCGACGTCTGGGCCGCCCGCGAGGAGGAGTCGCTGCAGCCCGACGAGGGCGGTGTGTCGCTCGACGAGAAGTTCGACCACCTGGAGCACCTGTGAGGTGCCCGTCCCGCCTCCCGACGCCACCGGTGGGTGGTCTCCCGGTCGACGCGAGGGTCGGCCCAGAACTCCGCCCGCGTCGATCCGTGCCGCTCGGGGAGACATCCCGACGGACGTCGCGCGGCCGGGAGACCGTCCTCCCGTGGCGCCGGGGGCGCTGCACGCCGGGGAGGTGCCGTGCCCGATGAACGCGACGACTTCCAGCACGAGCCGGTCCTGGTCGAGCGCGTCGTCGAACTGCTGCGCGTGGTGCCCGACGGGCTCTACGTCGACGCGACCCTCGGCGGCGGCGGTCACGCCGAGGCGGTGCTGCGGGCGCACCCCGGGCTCCGCCTCCTCGGCCTGGACCGCGACGACGCCGCGATCGAAGCCGCCGCGAGGCGGCTCGCGCCGTTCGGCGACCGGGTCGAGATCGTGCGGTCCGGCTTCGACCGGATCGAACCCCTCGTCCGTGAGCGGACCGACCAAGGAGCGAGTGCCGTGTTGATGGATCTGGGTGTGTCCTCACCGCAGCTGGACGTCGCCGAGCGCGGCTTCTCGTACCGGGCGGCTGCTCCGCTCGACATGCGGATGGACCGTCGTCAGGCGGTCACCGCGGACGACGTCGTCAACGGCTACGACGCGGACGAGCTCACCCGCGTCATCCGCACCTACGGGGAGGAGCGGTACGCCGCACGCATCGCCCGGGCGATCGTGGCGGCGCGGCCGATCACCGACACCGAGCAGCTCGCGGAGATCGTGCGCGACGCGATCCCCGCACCGGCCCGCCGCAGCGGCGGCCACCCCGCCAAGCGCACCTTCCAGGCGATCCGCATCGAGGTGAACCGGGAGCTGGACCAGCTGGCGGAGGCGCTCGACGGTGCACTGGCGGTGCTGGCCCCCGGCGGGCGGCTCGCGGTCATGTCGTACCACTCCCTCGAGGACCGGCTGGTGAAGCAGGCGCTGCGCGACGCCGAGACCGGCGGGTGCGTGTGCCCGCCCGGGCTGCCGTGCGCGTGCGGCGCCGAGCCCACCGTGCGCCTGCTCAAGCGGGGAGCGTGGACCGCGCCCCCCGACGAGCGCGAGCGCAATCCGCGTGCGGCGAGCGTGCGGCTGCGTGCCGCCGAGCGGCTGGCGGAGCAGGCGTCGTGACGGCGGTACGCACCCGCCCGCGCCCGGCGCGGTCCGCGCCCGCGCCGTACCCCACCCGACGGCCGAGCCGTCGCAGCACCCAGTCCCACCGCAGCGGCCCACGCGCCTCGGATCCGCGCAGGACCGATGCCCGCAGGGCCGAGGTCCGCGGCATCGATCCGCGCAGGGCGCCCGGCCGCCGCCAGGCGCCCGCCCGCCTCACCGTGCACCCCCGGCGCCGCGTGTCGCTGCGCACGACCGTCGCACTGGCCGCGGCCACGTTCTTCGCCGTGCTGGTCGGGTCGGTCACCATCCAGGCCCAGCGGATCGAGGCGCAGGCACGGCTCGACGCGCTCGACGCGCAGCTGACCGAGGCCCGTGACGAGCACCGGCGCCTCCGGGCGGAGGTGGCGATCGCCGAGTCGCCCGAGCGGATCATGGCCGAGGCGACCGCCCTCGGCATGGTCGAGCCGGGCCCCGTGCTGCCGCTCGCGCCGGTCGGCTCGGGAGCGCAGGAAGGCGACGACGCGACCGGGAACGAGACGCGGCTGCCGCCCACCGGCGACGGTACGGAGGTCGCCTCGCCGTGACCCGGTCGAGGGGCAGCTCCCCACGGGGGGATCGGTCGCGCCGGCCGCCCCCCGTCGATCCGGCGATCGTGCGCCGCCGCGTGCTCGTGCTCGGCGGCGCCCTCGGGCTCCTCGCGATCCTCCCGCTCTGGAAGCTGGTCGAGGTGCAGGTCGGTGACGGCACCGAGCTGGTCGAGCGCGGCGAGGTGCAGCGCCGCCGCACCGTGCACATCGTCCCGCAGCGGGGCTCCATCCTCGACCGCAACGGCACCGAGCTCGCGATCTCGCTGCCGCGCCGCTCGATCGGCATCGAGATGCCGACGCTGCGGCTCGAGGGCATCGACACCCCCCACGAGCTCGAGCGCTTCGCCCACCGGCTCGCCGAGCTGTTCGACGTCGACCCCGAGCCGCTCGCTCGGCGCCTCGTGCAGGCCGCGCCCGACGCGCCGTGGGTCCAGGTGGCCGACCAGGTCCCGATCGAGGTGGCGGAGCGCGCCGTCGAGCTCCTCGCCGCGGAGGGCATCGAGGGCGCGCTGGTCAGCGGGCCCTCCACCGAGCGGGTGCACCCCGCGGGGGACTCGGCGCTGCGCATCATCGGGACGCTCACGCCTGACGGCCCGGGCGAGCGCGCCGGGATCGAGCGCTCCTACGACGAGGTGCTCTCCGGTCGCCGCGGGCGCATGACCGTGGAGACCGGGGTCCACGGCAACACGGTGCCGGGCACCGAGCACGTCGTCGAGGAGCCCGTCCCCGGCTCGGACGTGATGCTCACCCTCGACCGCACGCTGCAGCACGAGGTGGAGCAGATCCTGCTGCGCCGCGCGGACGAGGCGGGTGCGACCCTCGGCGTGGCGATCGTGGGGCGGCCCGGCTCCGGCGAGCTGCTCGCGGTCGGCTCCGTCGAGCGGGACGACGACGGCCAGCTCCGGCTCTCGTCGGGTCCGATCGCCTTCTCGGACGTGTTCCAGGCCGGGTCGGTGTTCAAGCTCGTGACCGTCGCCGCCGCCGTCGAGGCGGGGCTCGTCGACGCCGACCACCCGATCGAGGTGCCCGACACCCTGCAGGTGGACGACTGGGTCTTCTCCGACCACGAGGAGCACCCGACCGAGATCATGACGGTCACCGACATCGTCGCCCGCTCCTCGAACGTCGGCACGATCAAGATCGCCCAGGCGCTGGGGCGCCAGGGGCTCCACGACGCGCTCACCAGCTTCGGCTTCGGCCGGCGCACCGGCGTGGGCCACCCCGCCGAGGACGCGGGCATCGTGCCGCCCGCCGACCAGTGGGCCGCCTCCGACCTCGCCGCTGCCGCGATCGGCACCCACCAGTCCGGCACCGCGCTCCAGCTGTGGGCGGCCTACAACGTCATCGCGAACGGGGGCCGCTACGTGCAGCCACGCCTGGTCGACGCGATCATCCGCCCGGGCGGTGAGCGGGAGCCCGTCCCCTCCGAGCCTCCGCGGCGCGTGATCTCCGAGGCCACCGCCGCCGAGGTCGGTTCCATGCTCGAGGAGGTCGTCCAGGACGGTACGGGCAGCATGTGGAAGCTGCCCGGCTACTCGGTCGCCGCGAAGACGGGTACGTCCCGGATGCTCAGCGACGTGGGCGGCGTCGGTGGCGATCCCTACATGTGGAGCGACCACCGCTACCACTACCTCGCGGCGTTCACCGGCTACCTGCCCGCAGAGCGGCCGGAGGTGTCGATCACCGTGATCCTCTCGGACGTCCACGACGGCCTGACGGGCAGCACGGGTGCGGGCCCGGCGTTCTCGGACCTGGCCAAGCTCTCGATCCGCGAGATCGGGATCGCGCCGACCCACCTCGCGGACGGCCCGGCCCGGCCGAGGCCGGCCCACGGCCAGCTCTACCGGGCGGCACCCGCGCCCGCGCGCCCGGCCGACGACGGGGACGGGGAGTCGCGGTGACGGGCCTCGCCGAGATCGCCGAGGTCGTCCGCGGCCGCGTCGTCGTCGACGGCGCCGTGTCCGTCGACGCTGTGTCCGTCGACGACGTGTCCGTCGACGACGTGTACGCCGACTCGCGCCAGGTCCGACCCGGCGCGCTGTTCTGCTGCGTGCCGGGACGGCGAACGGACGGCCACGACCACGCCCGGGACGCGGTGGAGGCCGGGGCGGTGGCGCTGCTGTGCGAGCGCCCCCTCCAGGTCGACGTGCCCCAGGTCGTGGTGGAGGAGGTCCGCAGGGCCATGGGCCCGGCCGCCGCGCTCGTGCACGGTCACCCCGCCGACTCCCTCGACCTCGTCGGGGTGACCGGGACCAACGGCAAGACGACCGTGGTGGCGATGGTCGAGTCGATCCTGCGGGCCGCGGGCCGCTCCGCCCGTGCGATCGGCACCCTCACCGGGGCGAGGACCACCCCCGAAGCACCCGACCTCCAGCGCCAGCTTCGGCGCTTCGTCGACGAGGGCGTCGACTCGGTCGCGATGGAGGTCTCCTCGCACGCCCTCGCGATGCACCGCGTCGACGGCATGGTCTTCGACGTCGCCGCGTTCACCAACCTCGGCGTGGACCACCTCGACTTCCACGGCACCCCCGAGGCCTACTTCACGGCCAAGGCGCGGCTGTTCGACGAGGACGTGAGCCGGGCCGGCGTCGTCAACGTCGACGACGTCCACGGTCGGCTGCTCCTCGACGCGAGCGGCGGACGCTGCACCGGCGTGTCGCTCGACGACACCACCGACCTCCGCACCGGCCGCGACGGCACCACGCTCACCTGGCGTGGGCTGCGGCTGCGGATCCCGCTGCCGGGCCGGCACAACGCCACCAACGCGCTGGTCGCCGCACAGACCTGCCGCGTGCTGGGCATCGACGACGACGCGATCGTGCAGGGCCTCGCCGAGCTGCCCGTGGTGCCGGGACGCTTCGAGACGTTCGTGGCGCCCAGCGGCACGACCGTGGTCGTGGACTACGCCCACACCCCGGACGCGCTCGAGTCCGTCCTGCGCGCCGCCCGCTCGATCGGGGATCCCTCCACGCGGCTCACCGTCGTGTTCGGATGTGGCGGTGACCGGGACCGTGGCAAGCGTCCGTTGATGGGCAGCGTCGCCGCGGACCTCGCGGACCGGGTCGTCATCACGACCGACAACCCCCGCTCCGAGGACCCGGCGGCCATCGCCGCGGAGGTCCGGGCCGGCGCGCTCGCCGCCCGTTCGGAGGACCGGGAGCACCCGGCGGTCGTCGAGGAGGTGCCCGACCGCGCGGAGGCGATCCGGAGGGCGGTGCAGGAGGCCGGCCCGCACGACGTCGTCGTCATCGCGGGCAAGGGGCACGAGCAGGGCCAGGAGTTCCGGGACCGCGTCGAGCCGTTCGACGACGCCGAGGTGGTCCGGTCGGTGATCTCCCCGGCGGAGGGGGCGGCCGACCGATGATCCGCCTGCTGCTCGCCGCCGGCATCGGCACCGTGGTGTCGGTGCTCGGCACGAAGGTGCTCATCGTCTGGCTGACCCGCCGCTCGATCGGCCAGCCCATCCACGAGGACGTCCCCGAGGGGCACATGGTCAAGGCCGGCACGCCGACGATGGGCGGCATCGCCATCGTCGCGGGCGGGGTGCTCGGCTACCTCGTGTCGAACCTGTACGACGGCGTGTTCACCTGGACCGGCATCGCCACGGTCGGCGCGATGGCGGGCGCGGGCGGCATCGGCTTCCTCGACGACTGGATCAAGGTCTCCAGGGAGCGGAACCTGGGCCTCGACAAGTGGGCGAAGCTCGGGGGCCTCCTGCTGGTCGCCGGGGGCTTCGTGGCGCTCATGTTGGTGCGCACCAACGTCCGCACCACGATCAGCTTCACCCGCTGGTACGACCTCGGCTGGGAGGTCGGCAAGGTCGGCTGGGCGATCTGGGCCGTGCTGTTGATCCTCGGGGCCTCCAACGCGGTCAACCTCACCGACGGCCTCGACGGGCTCGCCGCCGGTTCCGCCGCGCTCGTCTTCTCCGGCTACGTCGTCATCGGCTACTGGGTGTTCCGCCAGTCCGGCGTCTACGGGATCAGCGTCGGGCTGGACCTCGCCGTGGTCGCCGCGGCGATGATGGGCGCGTGCGCCGGGTTCCTGTGGTGGAACGCCGCGCCGGCGCAGATCTTCATGGGCGACACGGGCTCGCTCGCGATCGGCACGTGCCTCGCCGCCCTCGCCCTGAGCTCCTCGACGACGCTGCTGCTGCCGATCCTCGGGTTCCTGTTCGTGCTCGAGACCATCTCGGTGATCCTGCAGGTCGCGAGCTTCCGGTTCTTCGGCCGCCGCATCTTCCGGATGGCACCGATCCACCACCACTTCGAGCTGATGGGGTGGCCGGAGACCAAGATCATCGTCCGGCTCTGGATGCTCACCGCAGGGTGCACCGCGCTCGGACTGGGGCTCTTCTACCGCGAGTTCATCCGCGCCGGGGGCCTCGGGTGACCCGGCGGGCCGCGCCGGGGCTGCCCGAGCGCTCCTTCCTCCTCTACGGCCTGGGCGTCACCAACCTCGCCGTCGCGCGCTCGCTGCTCGCGCACGAGCGCGACGTCGTCGTCGCCGACGACGGGACCCCCGAGTCCGCGACGACCGCGGCCGCCGAGCTGGGCGTCCCGGTGCGCAACCGGCCGGACCGGCGGGCGCTGGAGGACCTCGTCGCCACCGTCGACGCGGTCATCCCCGCGCCGGGCCTGCCGGAGCACCACCCGGTGTTCGCCGAGGCGCGCCGGTTCGCGAAGCCCGTGCTGGGGGAGTTCGACGTGGCCGCCGCCTGGGACGACCGTCCGCTGCTCGCGGTCACCGGCACCAACGGCAAGACCACCGTGACCATGCTCGTCGCGGCGATGCTGGAGCGCTCCGGCGTGCCGTGCGCTGCGGTCGGCAACCTCGAGACACCGCTGGTCGCCGCGATCGAGGATCCCCGCCCCGAGGCGTTCGTGGTCGAGGCCTCCTCGTTCCGCCTGGCGCGCAGCCGGTGGTTCGCCCCGAGGGTCGGCACCTGGCTCAACTTCGCCGAGGACCACCTCGACGTGCACACCTCGGTCGAGGAGTACCGGCGGGCCAAGGCCCGCATCTGGGCCGACCAGGGCCCCGACGACACCGCGGTCCTCAACGCCGAGGACCCGGTGGTCGCGGCCGCCGCGCCGAGCGGGCCGGACGCCCCACGGCTGGTCCGCTTCGGGCTCGCCGAGCAGGTCTCGGGCGTCCCGACCGACCTGCACCTGCGCGGCGACCGGCTCGTCGGGCCCGACGGGGACGAGCTCGGCCGGGTGGGGGAGCTGTGGAGCCGGCTGCCCCACGACGTGTCGAACGCGCTCGCCGCCGCGGCCACCGCGCTCGCCGGCGGCGCCACCCCCGACGGGGTCCGCGCGGCGCTGCGGAGCTTCGAGGGGCTCTCCCACCGCGTCGAGCTCGTCGCCGAGGTCGACGGGGTCCGCTGGTACGACGACTCCAAGGCCACCGCACCCCACGCGACCCTCGCCGCGGTGCGCGGCTTCGACTCGGTCGTGCTGATCGCGGGGGGACGCAACAAGGGCCTGGACCTCGGGGTGCTCGGCGAGGTCGCGTCCCACATCAGGGCGGTCGTCGCGATCGGGGAGGCCGCGTCCGAGGTGCGCGAGGCGCTGGCCGGGCGGCCCTCCCAGACCGCCGACTCGATGGAGGAGGCCGTCGCGGCCGCGGCGGCGATCGCACGCCCGGGTGACGTCGTGCTCCTCTCACCCGCCTGCGCGTCCTTCGACTGGTACGGCTCCTACGTCGAGCGCGGCCGGGACTTCGTCGCCAACGTCCACCGGCAGCTCGGCCTGGACGCCGCGGCCGGCCACGGAAGGGGGACCGCGTGAGCACCACCACGCGCCGACGGCCGCCTCGTGCGGGAACCGGGTCCCGCTCGGGGACCGCCACGCGGTCGCGGCCCCGCGCCGAGGTGACCGTGGTGCGCACGGGTCCGACCGCCGAGTCGCTGCTGATCGGGTCCGTCGCCGTGCTCTGCCTGCTCGGGCTCGTGATGGTGTACTCGGCCTCGTCGGTCGCCTCCGTGCACAGCGGCGAGGCGAACTGGGGGGTCGTCGCCCGCCAGTTCGGGTTCATGGTCGTCGGGCTGGGGCTCGCGGTCGGCGCGGCGCGGCTGCCGCTGCGCTTCTGGCGCGACCGGGTGCCCGGCCTCCTCCTGGCGCTCGCCGTGCTGCTGCAGGGGGCCCTCGCCCTCGACGTGGTGCTGCGCGCGGTGGGCGCGGAGGGGGTGCCGTTCGCGATCACCGTCAACGGCGCGACCCGATGGCTGGGCGTGGGGCCGCTGCGCGGCCAGCCCTCGGACATCGCCAAGCTCGCGCTGGTCCTCTGGCTCGCACGCCTCCTCGACGTGCGGCACCGACAGCTCGGGTCGCCGGACCTGCTCAAGCCGGTCCTGGCCGTCACCGGCGTCCTCGCAATGCTGGTCATGGCCGGCGACGACCTCGGCACCACGATGCTGCTCGGGGTCGTGATGCTCACGATGCTCTTCCTCGCCGGGGCGCCGCTCCGCCACGTCGGGGGGATCGCCGCGGCCGGCGCCGCCGCCTGCCTCCTCGTCATCTTCTTCCTCGAGGGGTTCCGCCTCCGGCGCATCAGCGCCTTCCTGCAGCCGGACGCGTACGCGGCGAACGAGGGGTTCCAGCTCCTCCAGTCGCGGATCGGGCTCGCGTCGGGCGGGCTGTGGGGCAACGGGCCGGGCAACTCGCGGGCCAAGTGGGGCTACCTGCCGGAGGCCGACACCGACTTCATCATGGCGGTCATCGGCGAGGAGCTCGGGCTCGTCGGCAGCATGGTCGTGCTCGGGGCGTTCGCGGTGTTCATGTTCGCCGGCATCCGCATCGCCCTGAGGTGCCGCAGCCGCTTCGGGCGGCTGGCGGGGCTCGGCATCACCACCTGGATCGGCGTGCAGGCGCTCATCAACATCGGGGTCACCGTCGGGACCCTGCCCACCAAGGGCATTACCTTGCCGTTCGTGTCCTACGGCGGATCCTCCCTGATGATGTGCCTGCTCGCGGTCGGGGTGCTGGTCTCGGTCGCGCGCGGGTGATGGCGCCCCCCACCCGGGTGCTCGTCGCCGGGGGCGGCACCGCCGGGCACGTGCTCCCCGGGCTCGCCGTCGCCGCCGTGCTCGTCGAGCGCGGGCTGCGGCCCGAGGAGGTGCACTTCGTCGGCGCCGCGGGGCGGATCGAGGAGCGCCTCGTCCCCGAGGCCGGCTTCGGCATCACGCTCCTGCCGGGGCGCGGCATCGAGCGGCGCCTCACCCCGCGCAACCTCGTCGCCGCGTGGGGCATCGTCGTCGCGGTGGTCCGGGCCCTCGCGCTGGTGCGGCGCCATCGGCCCCAGGTCGTGCTGGCGCTCGGCGGGTTCGCCAGCGTCGCCTGCGCCCTGGCCGCGGTCTGTTGGCGGGTCCCGCTCGTCGTGGCCGAGCAGAACGCGCGCGCCGGGGCGTCGAACCGGCTCGTCGCACGCTTCGCCGCGGCCTGCGCGGTGCCGTTCGAGGGCACCGACCTGCCGCGCGCGGTCGTGACCGGCAACCCGGTCCGACGGGAGATCCTGGAGGTGGCACGCGACCGGGACCGCGTCGCGGCGCGACGCGAGCTGGGCGTGGACCCGGACCGGCGCCTCGTCGTGGTGTTCGCGGGGTCGCTCGGCTCCCGCCGCCTGAACGAGGCGACCTACGGCGCGGTCGAGTCGCTCGCGCACCGTGACGACCTCGCCGTCTACCACGTCGTCGGGGCGCGGGACTGGGACGAGCGCGCCACCCCGGCCACGTCCGGGCTCCAGTACGTCCAGGTCCGTTACTCGGACCGGATGGACCTCGTGCTCGCCGCGGCGGACCTCGCCGTGTGCCGCGCCGGTGGAACGACGGTCGCGGAGCTCGCCGTGGTCGGCGTGCCCGCCGTGCTGGTGCCGCTGCCGATCGCGACCCGGGACCACCAGCGTGCGAACGCCGGGCCGCTGGTCGAGGCCGGCGCCGCGGTGCTCGTCGACGACGACGAGCTCGACACGGCGCGCCTGCTGGCGGAGCTGGAACGGCTCGAGCGACCCGGCGTGCTGGACCGCATGGCCGAGGCGGCCCGTGGTCTGGGACGCCCCGACGCGGCCGGCGCCGTCGCCGACCTCCTCGAGGTGCACCTCGGTGGGCGCGGGGGCGTCAGGTGACGCGCGGGGCCGCCGGCGGCGTCCGGCTCGACCTGTCGGAGCGCCGCCGGGTGCACGTCGTGGCGGCCGGAGGGGCGGGGATGTCGGGCATCGCCACGATCCTCGCCCAGCAGGGCCACGAGGTGACCGGGTCCGACCTGGCCGAGGGCCCCGCGCTCGCCGCCCTGCGACGCCTCGGCGTGTCGGTGACCGTCGGCCATGCCCCGGAGGCGGTGCAGGGCGCCGACGCCGTCGTGGTGTCGACCGCGGTGCCGGCGGACGACCCGGAGGTGGTCGAGGCGGAGCGGCTCGGCATCCCCGTGCTGCGCCGCATCGACCTGCTGCCGTCGTTCGCGGCACGCCAGCCGTTCCTCTCGGTGTCCGGCACGCACGGCAAGACGACCACCTCCTCCATGCTCGCTGCGGCGCTGCGCGGCGCCGGTGCCGACCCGTCGTTCCTGGTGGGTGCCCGTGTGCCGGTGCTCGGCGCCGCCGCCGGGCACGGGAGCGGCCGCTGGTTCGTGCTCGAGGCCGACGAGAGCGACGGCAGCTTCCTCGCTGGCCCCAGGGCCGCGGCGCTGGTGACCAACGTCGAGGCCGACCACCTCGAGTTCTGGGGCGGGTGGGAGCAGCTCTGCGACGGGTTCCGCCGGTTCCTCACGGCGACCGACGGTCCCCGCCTCGTGTGCGCGGACGACCCGGCCGCGGCGGCGATCGGCGCGGAGGCGGGTGCGACCTCCTACGGCACGGCGGACGCCGCGGCGCACCGGATCACCGACCTGCGGGTCGTCGACGGCGGGACCGAGCTCGACCTGCGGTCCCGGGGCCGCTCGCACCGGGTGCGCCTGGCCGTGCCCGGCGTCCACAACGCCCTCAACGCCGCCGGCGCCCTCGCGGTCGTCGCGGAGCTCGACGAGGACCTCGA
>CBFGTJ010000100.1:0-11352 GCA_965651815.1 uncultured Microthrixaceae bacterium
CGGATGACCCGCACGTCGTGGCAGAAGTACTTGCCGCCGAACTGGGCGCCGATGCCGGTCTTCGCGGCGAGCTCCCAGATCTGCTGCTCCAGCTCGACGTCGCGGATCGCGTGGCCGAGCTCGTTGCCGACGGTCGGCAGGCCGTCGAGGTAGCGGGCGCTCGCGTACTTGACGGTCTTGAGGTTCATCTCGGCGGAGGTGCCGCCCACGACGATCGCCAGGTGGTAGGGCGGGCAGGCGGCGGTGCCGAGGGTCCGGATCTTCTCGTCGACGAAGGCCAGCAGCGACTCCGGGTTCAGCAGCGCCTTGGTCTCCTGGTACAGGAAGGTCTTGTTGGCGCTGCCCCCGCCCTTGGTCATGACGAGGAAGTGGTACTCGTCGCCGTCGACCGCGGTGAGGTCGATCTGGGCGGGCAGGTTCGTGCCGGTGTTGCGCTCCTCGTACATCGAGATCGGTGCGAGCTGGGAGTAGCGCAGGTTGGTCTCGGTGTAGGTGCGGAACACGCCGCGGGCGATGGCCTCCTCGTCGCCGCCGGGGGCGCCGGAGGGGTCGTGGGTCCAGACCTGCTGGCCCTTCTTGGCCATGACGATCGCGGTGCCGGTGTCCTGGCAGGACGGCAGCACCATGCCGGCCGACACGCACGCGTTCTGGAGCATGGTGCGGGCGACGAAGCGGTCGTTGTCGGTGGCCTCGGGGTCGTCGAGGATCTTGCGGAGCTGGGCGAGGTGGCCCGGGCGGAACAGGTGGGAGATGTCGCGGATCGCCTCGCTGACGAGCAGGGTGAGCGCACGGCGGTCGACCTCGAGCACCTTCTGGCCTCGGAACTCGCCGACCGAGACGAAGTCGTCGGTGAGCTTGCGGAAGGGCGTGTCGTCCTTCTGCTGGGGGAACATCTCCTGGTACTGGAACTCCGGCATGGGCCCCGAACGTACCCCCCACCCGGGGCACCCCCGAAGTCGGCCCTCAGCCCTCACCCCTCATCCCGTCCTGTTCGGCGAGCGTCAAGGGAACCCTTGACGCTCGCCGAACAGAACCGGATGGGTCGAGCGCTCAGTCGGGTTCGTTGAGCAGCGCCCTGGACAGGACCGAGCCCTGCGGCGCCGAGACCCGGAAGGCACGGGCGAGCAGCGGCGAGGTCGCCTGGAGGGACTCGGGCAGGTCCTCGGCCGGCGCCTCGTCCTCCAGCTCCTCGAGGGCGGCCCCCTCCGCGAGGTCGCCCTCGGCCAACTCCTCCGCGGCCAGTTCCTCCTCGGCGGGGGCAGCCTGGTCGGGGTCCTCCTGCGGCAACGCCTCGCGGTCGGGCTCGCCACGGTGGAGCTCCGACACGGGGAGGCGCACGGTCCGGGCCACCCGACGCCGCGCGGGGCGCACCGGCTCGACCGGTTCCTCCAGCGGCACGGGACGGGCCGCTGGGTGCAGCCGCGCGACCGGCGGGAGCTCCGTCCGGCGGGGCTCGGGCTCCGGGTCGCGCACGGGCTCGGGCTCGGGGGACGACGTCCGTTCGAGCTCGCGGACGGGCTCGGTCCGCGCGGGCTCGGGCGCAGGCGTCGGCTCGGGCGCGGCGTCGGCCTGCCGGAGGGTGACCAGCGGCGCGGTCCTCGACGCTGCAGGGGCCGGCCCCACCGGCTCGCCGTTCACGGCGACGGCCTCGTGCACGAACAGCGCCGGCTCCTCCGGACGGCGGTCACAGAGCATCCATCCCCGGGGGACGGTCAGGCGCGATGCGTGCAGCTCGCAGATCTCCTGGGCACGCCCGGGAAGCTCGGGCACGGGGTCGAGCCAGACCTGGCACGCGATCGTGTCGTAGGTCAGGCGCGCGACCGCGTCGCGATCACACCCCGGACGTACGCAGACCCGAGCCATCACGGCAGGCTATCTCCGCTCTGCCCGCCCGACGCGGCCCACCCGCAGGCGCAGCTCGGTGACCTCCAGCGCCTGGTCGGCCATCGAGTCGAGCACCGTCGCCGCGCAGGCGCGCAGGAAGGCGCCGTCACCGGCGCCCTCGCCAGCCACGTCGAGCCCTGCCTCCGCGCCCACCACGAGCACGCGCACCCCCATCGGGGTCGCCTCCCGGCGCAGCTCCTCCGCGAAGGCGCGCACGCCGGCCTGGCTGATCGCGCGGTGCGCGTCCAGCTGGTCGGACGGGTTCGAGTGCGGGCCGGTGAGGAACACCACGTGCCCCTTCGACTCGGTGAGTGAGGGCAGCAGTCGCTGCGTGAGCAGGTAGGGGCCGCGCACCTCGAGCAGGTAGTGCTCGTCGAGGTCGTCGAGCGACCCGGCAGCGATCGTCGTGGGCGCCTGGATGCCGGCAGCGTGCACGAGCAGGTCGACGGGCTGGCCGATGCGGTCGATGAAGTCGCAGGCGGAGTCGACGTCCTCGGCCGAGGCGAGGTCGCAGCGGAGGTGCGCGGTCGGGGCGTCCGGTCCGAGCGTCGCCGTGGTCGCCCGCAGCGCGTCCATGTCGCGGCCGATGAGACAGACCCGGGCGCCACGCTCCACGACCTCGGCGGCGAAGGCGGCACCCAGCAGGCCGCTCGCGCCGGTGACGACGACCAGCCGGCCCTCGAGCGCACGCCCCCGTTCGTCGGCGGAGCCCGCCGCGTCGGTGGCGGTGCCGGGCTCGGGGCCGAACAGGGACGGGGGCGTGTCGAC
This sequence comes from uncultured Microthrixaceae bacterium, assembly GCA_965651815.1. Lineage (GTDB taxonomy): Bacteria > Actinomycetota > Acidimicrobiia > Acidimicrobiales > Microtrichaceae > CBFGTJ01. The sequence continues at coordinate 2,653 of CBFGTJ010000100.1, forward strand.
GAAGGCGACCTCGATGACGCTCCTGTCGTTGTCGACCACCACGACCTCGTTCACTCGACGGCCCGACGGTACTCCCGCGCGCGACCGTGCTCCGATCCCCTCCCCATCGGCACGCGGGTTCACGGGCTGAGGGAACCCCGACCGATCCGGATGGGGTCACCGACGCCGCACCGCCCCGGTGCGGGTGCTCCTCCGTCACCCCAGGACAGGGATCACCCCGGCTCGAGGTCCACGACGACCGGAAGGTGGTCGCTGGCGTCCAGCTGGGGCACCTGGACCTCGCGGACCTGGAGGCCACGCACGCCGACCCAGTCGATGCGCACCTTCGGGTCGTGGGACGGGAAGGTGGCCCCCGTCGGCGCCGCCTCCAGCCCGGCCGCCTCGAAGCGCGGGAGCACCGTCCCCGCACCGAGGTTCAGGTCGCCCATCAGGATCCACGGCGCCGGCCAGAACGCCAGCTCCGCGAGGACCTCGTCCAGCTGCTCGGGTGCGCTGCCCGGACCGGAGCGTGCGTCGTTCTGCAGGTGCGTGCACACCACGGTCACCATCAGGCCGCGCACCCGCAGGCGGGCGAACATCGCGACCCGCGGCTCCCCGACCGAGTGGAGCCGGCGCACCGCGAGCTGCACCGGGCCGGGCGGCACCAACAGCGCGTTGCCGTACCGGCCGAGCGGCCCGAGCGGCCGGGCCGCCGCGAAGTGGTGCTGCAGCCCCGCCGCGCGACCCGCCAGGCGGGCCTGGTCCCGGAACCACGTGCGGACCACGAACCGGTCGACCTCCTGGAGCGCGACGACGTCCGCGCCCAGCGAGCGCACCGCGGCGCGCATGCGGTGGTGGTGGGCCCGCCTCCCCGGCGGCGCGCCGTGGCGGATGTTGTAGGTCGCGACGCGCACCGCACCACTCTCCCACCGCGGCCTGCTGCCGGAGCGACTCCGTCACGCCCCGCCGCCACGTCGTCGACAAGACTCCTCGGCCATGGAGATGACCCAGGTCCACACGTTCGAGCACCCCATCGCCAAGTGCTGGGAGATGTTCCACGACCCGGACAGCCACGTCGCCAAGTTCACGGCCATGGGGCACCGTGACCTCGAGGTGATCGAGACCGACCGCCGCGACGGCCACCTGCGCATCGTCATCGACCGGGTCGTCGACGTGGAGGTCCCCGGCTTCGCGAAGAAGGTGCTGAAGCCGACCAACAAGGTGCGCTCCATCGACGTGTGGGAGGACCGCGGCGACGGCACCTACGGCGGCACGTTCGAGCTCGAGACCCAGGGCGCGCCGATCGAGACCCGCGGCCGGACGCTGCTCGAGGCCGACGGCGAGGACCGCACCCGCTACGAGGTCACGATCGACCTGAAGGTCAAGGTGCCGCTGATCGGCGGCAAGATCGCCGACTTCTCCAAGGGCATCATCCAGCGCCAGATGGAGGAGGAGTTCCGCCTCGGCGACGAGTGGCTGGCCTCCCACTGATCACGATCCGTGCTGCGAGATGGGGGCGCAGGCCCCGATCTCGCAGCACGGATCGCAGCATCCTCAAGCCGCCCGGCGAGCGGGCCGATCAACCGCCATGTGACCGCCCCCCGTCGCCGCCCCACCGCGCTGTCCGCGCTCGTCCTCTCGCTCGCGCTCGCGCTGTCCGGCGTGTGGGCCGGTGACGCCGGCGACGCCGCGGGCGCCTCCACCGCGACCGGCTCGACGTTCACCTTCACCGGCGGTGGCTGGGGCCACGGGGTCGGGATGAGCCAGTGGGGCGCGAAGGGGTTCGCCGACCACGGCAGCCAGCACTGGCAGATCCTCGAGCACTACTACCGGGGCGCGAAGGTGACCTCCGCCAGCGAGGGCGACCCGCTGCGGATCCTCATCGCCGAGAAGGCTGCGTCGCTCACCCTCGTGACGAGCGGCCACACCACCTTCGACGGGGTGACCAACCTCCCCGCCGACCGGACCGTCACCCTGACCCGCAGCGGCAACAGCATCCGCCTCACCGGCGCGGTGACCGCCACGGTCGCGTCGCCGCTGTCGATCCGCTACCACGGCAACCCGCTGAAGGTGAGCCCGCCCGGCAACTCCTTCCGCCACGGCAAGCTCCTCGTGAAGGTCGACCCCGCCGGTGGGCTCCGGGCGATCGTGACCGAGCTCCCCGTCAACCAGTACCTGTGGGGGCTCGCCGAGATGCCGGCGTCGTGGCACACCGAGGCGCTCAAGGCCCAGGTCGTCGCGGCCCGCACCTACGCCCTCAAGCGGCGCGCCGCCCGCCGGGCCGCCGGCTCCGACTTCGACCTCTACGCGACGACCACCGACCAGGTCTACCGGGGCACCGCCACCGAGGCCGGCGGCAACCACTACCTGCGCTGGGTCCAGGCGGTCGAGGACACGGCGGGCAAGGTCGTCACCCACGGCGGCCAGCTCATCGACGCCGTCTACTTCTCGTCCTCCGGCGGCCACACCGAGCACAGCGAGAACGTGTGGGTCGCCAAGGTCGACTACCTGCGCGGCGTGCCCGACCCGTTCGACAACGGGGCCGGCAACTCCAACGGGTCGTGGACCCGCACCTACACGGGCGCCGAGCTCGGCAGCTGGTTCGGTGTCGGCACCGTCACCTCGATCACGATCTCCGGCACGATCGGCGTCTCCGGCCGGGTCGACAAGGCGACCGTGCGACTCGTCGGCACCTCCGGCACCAAGCAGGTGACGGGCGCGTCCTTCCGTTCCACCGTGAACGCCAGGGCGGGCAGCTCCCGCCAGCTGATGTCGACGAAGTTCACCGTCACCGGCTCCGGCACGCCGGCGCCGCCACCGGCGAACCGCCCGCCCACCGGGTCGATCACCCACGCGCACGCGACGGGCCGCCGGATCGTCATCGCCGGGCACGCGTCGGACCCCGACGGCCCGCCGCTGGTGAAGGTCACCTCGACGATGGGCAGCCAGCGCGCGACGCGCACCTACCGCGCGACGGGCGGCTCGTGGCTGGTCGCGTGGGACGGCGCGCCGGGCACCCGGAAGGTGTGCGTCACCGTCGTCGACGTGCCCACCGGCGCCGAGCACTCCCTCGGCTGCCGCAACGTCGTGGTGAAGTGACCCCGCACCACCCGGTTCCGTTCAGCAGATGACGCCCGGGAAGGCGTCATCTGCTGAACAGAGCGGGGGACCGTTCAGGCGTCGACGGCCGAGGCCGACTCGTTGAGGCGCTCCAGCCGCCCGGACGCCTCGAGGTACTCCTCGACCATGTCCATGATCACGTCCTTGGTGCGGCGGACCTTGTTCATCGTGCCGACGATCTGGCCCACCGGATTGAACGCGATGTCCTTGGCCTGCTCGGAGTAGTGGTGCCCGCGGGCGACCGCCTCACCGGTGACCATGAACTGCAGCGGCATGCCGAGCGGGTCCGGGTTGTCCGGGTCCTCCCACGCGTCGGTCCACTCGTTGCGCAGCATGCGGCACGGCTTGCCCGTCCAGCTGCGCGACCGCACCGTGTCGCGGCTGGTCGCGGCGAGCAGCGACTCGACCTGCGCCGGGGCCTGGTCGGCCTCCTCGACGGTCAGCCAGATCGACCCGGTCCACACGCCCTCGGCGCCCATCGCCAGCGCCGCGGCCATCTGCCGACCCGTGCCGATGCCGCCCGCGGCGAGCACGGGGAGCGGGGCCACGGCGTCGATGACCTGGGGCCAGAGCACGATCGAGCCGACGTCGCCGGTGTGGCCGCCGCCCTCGGTGCCCTGGGCGATCACGATGTCGACACCCGCGTTCTTGTGCCGCACCGCCTGGGCCGGCGACCCGCAGAGCGCCGCCACGAGCCGCCCCGACTCGTGCACCCGGTCGATCACGTCCGTCGGGGGCGTGCCGAGCGCGTTCGCGATCAGGCGGACCTTGTCGTGCTGGAGCGCCTCGTCGATCAGCGGCGACGCGGTCGCCTCGGTCCAACCGATGAGCGTCGGCGCCTCGGTGCCCTCGGGGAGCTCCGGCACGCCGTGGCTCTCGAGCAGGTGCTTCACGAAGCGGCGGTGCTCCTCGGGGATCATCGCCTGCAGGTCCTTCTCGAGCTTCTCCGCGTCGAGCTCGCCCATGCCCTCGTACTTGCCGGGGATCACCACGTCGACCCCGTAGGGCTTGTCGGTGTGCTCGTCGATCCACGCGAGCTCCGTCGCGAGCTGCTCCGCGGTGTAGCCCACCGCGCCGAGCACGCCGAGGCCGCCGGCGTTGCTGACCGCCGCGACGACGTCGCGGCAGTGGGTGAAGGCGAAGATCGGGAACTCGATCCCGAGGCGGTCACAGATCTCGGTGCGCATGTGACGAACGGTACACCGGAACTGGAACGCGTTTCAGTTCGCGCGTCGGGGCTCCCGTGCGGGAGCCCCGACGACCGCCCGTGGGCCCGGCGCCGCGCCGGCTACTCCTCGAGGACGAAGGTCACGAGCATGTTCACCTGGTACTCGGTGACGCGCCCGCCCTCGACCTTGACCTGCTGCTCCTTGACCCACGCCGAGGACACGTTGCGCAGCGTGGCGGTGGCCCGCTCCACGCCGACGCGGATCGCGTCCTCGAAGGACTCGGCCGACCGGGCCGAGATCTCGGTCACCCGTGCGACTTCACCGCTCATGGTCACTCCTCACCTGCGACATCAGCCGCGCTCGATGGGGATCTTCCGGGACTCCGCGGAGCTCTGGTCGAGCGGCACGCGGACCTCGAGGATCCCGTCCTTGTAGGTCGCCTTGACGTCCTTCTCCGTCGCGCCCGCGGGCAGGCGGACGGTGCGGCTGAAGGACCCGTAGCGGAACTCCGAGCGGTAGCCCCGCTTGTCACGGTGCTCCTCGGACTGCCGCCGCTCTGCCGAGATGCGCAGCGCGTGGTCGACGAGCGTGATCTCCACGTCGTTCTCGGGATCGATGTCCGGGAGCTCGGCCCGCACGACCAGCTCGCCGTCGTCACGGAACTCCTCCACCCGGATCGTGTCGCCGGCGAACAGCTCCGGCCACTCCGGCCAGTCGATCCCGAAGCGGCTCGTGAACCACTCCGGCCAGTCCAGCTCGCCACGCCCCCTCGTTGTCAGTGCCATGCGTCGACCTCCTCTGTCGGTACTGACACCTCCGTGATGTGGTCAGCCGGGGCCGGCGGCGCGCCGAAGGCACGGCCTGGGCGCCGCCGCAGCCGGCGGCGCCGCCGAGCCGACGTCGCACCGGCGGCTCCGGCGATGGATACATGGTCTTCGGAGACCGGGAGTAGAACCCCGCCTCGACGGAAGGCCGGGCCCAGGCGCGCGGCCGGCGCGTCAGCGGATCGTCCGCCGTCGCTCAGGGGATCGCCGCGCCCTCGGGGTGCTTGCGGGGGCCGGGCGTGAAGCGCACCGGCATGTGCTTGATCCCGCCGATGAAGTTCGACCGCAGGACCTGGGCCTCGCCGGCCAGCTCCATGTCGGGCATGCGCTCGAGGATCTCGTCGAAGATGATCTCGAGCTCGAGCTTCGCGAGGTTCGCCCCGAGGCAGTAGTGGGCTCCGCCGCCACCGAACGCGACGTGGTCGTTCGGGGTGCGCTCGACGTCGAACCGGAAGGGGTCCTCGAACACCTCCTCGTCGCGGTTCGCGGAGATGTGCCACATGAGGACCTTGTCGTTCGCCTTGATCGGCACCCCGCGGACCTCGGTGTCCACCGTGGCGGTCCGGCGGAAGTGCAGGACCGGCGTGGCCCAGCGGAGGATCTCGTCCGCGGCCCGCGAGAAGTACTCGCGGTCGCCGTGGTGCGCCTTGAGGCGGGCGAACTCGTCCGGGTGGGTGAGCAGCGCGTGCATGCCGTGCGCGGTCGCGTTGCGGGTGGTCTCGTTGCCCGCGACCGTCAGCAAGAGCATGAACATGTCGAAATCGAGCTCGCTGAGGCGCTCGCCCTCGATCTCGGCGTTGATCAGCGTGGTGACGATGTCGTCGCGGGGGTCCTCGCGCCGGGCCGCACCCAGCTTGTTGGCATACGCGTAGACCTCCATCGCCGCTTCCCTCGCCCGGCTGTTCTCGCCGCCGCGGGCGTCGGGGTCGTCCGAGTACTCCGCGTCCTGGGCGCCGATCATGGCGTTGGACCAGGTGAACATCAGGTGGCGGTCCTCCTGGGGCACGCCCATGATGTCGGCGATCGCCTGGAGCGGGAGCTCCGCGGCGAGGTCCTCGACGAACTCGCACTCGCCCTTCTCGATCACCGCGTCGACGATCAGCTCGGCCCGGTAGCGCAGATGCTGTTCGAGCAGCCCGATCATCCGCGGCGTGAAGCCCTTGTTGACCAGGCGTCGCAGGCGGGTGTGCTTCGGGGGGTCGGTGTCCACGAGCATGATCCCGCGGGTGTCGAACTCGGGGTCGACCGATGCCACGTCGAACCGCTGGGTGCCGCCGAGCTCGCTCGAGAACGTCGCGGTGTCGCGGTTCACCATCTGCAGGTCGGCGTGCTTGGTGATCGCCCAGAACCCGGGCCCGTCGGGCTCCGGGTGGAACGACACCGGCGCCTGCTCGCGCAGCACCTTGAACATCTCGTGGTGCTCACCCCGGACGAACGCGTCCAGGTCCATGAGGTCCACGTCCTCGAGCCGCATTGCCACCCCCGATCCGGCCCCCCGGCCGATCTCGGGCACCACGCTAGAACAGGTTCCAGTTCCGGTGCGGCCGGTTCGACGGTGGCGCGCCCGCGCCCGGGTCGCGCCGGGGGATCAGCCGCGCAGGAACTCGGGCACCCGGTCCTTCGGGCGGCCGATGATCGCCCGGTCGCCCTTCACCAGCACGGGGCGCTGCATCAGCACCGGGTGCTGCGCGAGCAGGTCCGCCACCTGGTCAGCGGTCTCGACGTCCGCGTCGGTGACCCCGAGCTTGGTGAAGTTCGCGTCGCGGCGCACCAGGTCGGTGGGCGGGTCCTCCAGCTTCTCGAGCAGCTCGGCGATCTGCTCGCGGGTCGGCTGCTGCGACTTGTTGAGGTACTTCACGAGCTCGACGTCGACGCCCATCTCCTCCGCCACGCCCACCGCGTACTTCGAGGTCGAGCAGTTCGGGTTGTGGAAGATCGTCACGGAGCTCATGGCCCGAGGTTACCGAGTGCCGCGCCGCGGGGGCCTGCCGTAGCCTCCGGTCGGTGGCGTCCCCCCGAGCCGCCGTGACGGCACCACCGACGTCGTCGACACCGGTCGGCATCGCCGCCTCCGTGGCAGCGGTGACCGCGTGGGGCGTCGGCAACACGATCATCGCCTCGATCGACCTGCCGGGCCTCGCGATCGCGTTCTACCGGCTCCTGTTCGCCGTCGCGCTCTACCTGCCGGCGCTGTACCTCAGCGGCGGACGGCTCACCCGCGACAGCCTCCGGTTCGGGTGGCGGGGCGGCGCCGCGTACGGGACGGACGTCGCGGTGTTCTTCGTCGCGATCCACCTCACCAGCGTCGCCAACGCCACGACGATCAACGCGCTCCAACCGCTCGTGGTCATGGGGTTCGCCGCGGCGATGTTCGGCGAGCGGGTCCGCAGCCGGCACGTCGGCGGTGCGCTCGCCGCGACGGCCGGCGTGGCGCTCGTCGCGCTCGGTGGCGCGTCGAGCGGTTCGGGCGACCTCGGCGGCGACCTCGTCGCGGTCGTCGCCCTGTTCGCCTGGGCCTGGTACTTCATCGCCTCCAAGCGGGCCCGCGAGCACCTCGGGACCCTCGAGTACATGGCGGTGATGAACTCGGTCGCGCTGCTCGTCGTCGCGCCCGTCGCGCTGGTCACCGGACAGATCTCCGGGGTCTCGGCGGACCTCGGTGACGGGCGCGTGCTGTGGATCCTCGCCGTCGTGCTCGTGCCCGGTTCGGGCCACCTGCTCATCAACTGGGCGCACGGGCAGACGCTGCTGGTCACGCTGTCGCTCATCACGCTGGCCATGCCGGTCATCGCGGCGGTGACCGCCGCGGCCTTTCTCGACCAGCCGGTGGCGCCGCTGCAGGCGGTCGGCATCGCGGTGGTGCTGGCATCCTTGGCGGTCGTGATCCTCGGCGAGTCCCGACAACCACGCGGCACGGCGATCGACGCCCCTCGGGACGGTGGGCGGGCGTGAGGGACGCGCCGGTGTACCGGGACGCGGCCCGACCGACCTCGGAGCGGGTCGAGGACCTGCTCGAGCGCATGACCCTGCCCGAGAAGCTCGCCCAGCTCGGCGCGGTGTGGGGCGCGGAGCTGCTGGCACCGGCGGGCGACGGCACCGGTCCGGTGTCGTTCTCCGCGGACGCGGCGCGGGAGCGGGTGCCGGACGGCATCGGGCAGGTGACCCGCCTCGCCGGGTCCGGCGAGCTGACCCCGGCGCAGGTGGCCCGCGCCCACGACGAGCTGCAGCGGTGGTTGGTCGAGCACACCCGCTTGGGGATCCCCGCGCTGTGCCACGAGGAGGCGCTCGCCGGGTTCTGCGGCCGGGGCGCGGTGCAGCTGCCCCAACCGATCGGGCTCGCCGCGACCTGGGACGCCGACCTGCTCGACGCGGTCGGCGAGCACACCGCCACGGAGCTGCGGGCCGTGGGCGCCCGGCAGGCGCTCGCCCCGGTGCTCGACGTCGCCCGCGACCCCCGGTGGGGCCGGGTCGAGGAGACCTACGGCGAGGACCCGGTGCTCGCGGGGGTCCTCGGGACCGCGTTCGTGCGCGGGCTGCAGCGGCACCTGCACGACGGCGTGCTGGCCACGGCCAAGCACTTCGCCGGCCACGGCGCGTCGGAGGGCGGG
>CBFGTJ010000101.1:0-11309 GCA_965651815.1 uncultured Microthrixaceae bacterium
GCACGTCCGCGTCGGGGAACATCACCTTCAGCGGCACGAAGACGCCGTGGTCCCAGCCGCGCTCGGGGTCGAGCCGCGACTCGATGCCCGCACCGGTGAGCAGGTCGTGCACCCTCGCCGCCACGCCCGGCTCGCCGGGCGCCGGGTAGGTCAGCTCGTAGGTGTGCGGGGGGAAGCCCCCGTAGTCGTAGATCAGCCCCGGCGAGGCGCCGCTCCCGACGGTCACCACGGGCGCCTCCCAGTGGGCCGTGACGGCGAGGATCGCCGTGGGCCGGGAGGGCAGCGACGGGGCGATGCCCTCGAGCGCGGCGCGCAGCTCGTCCCACGCGTCCGGCGGATCCCACTCCATGAAGAAGCAGGGGCCGCCGCCGTGGGTGATGTAGGTCGCCGGCATGCGGGTCGCGTCGGCTCGGTTCTCCTCGGTCATGGCGAGCACGGTCCTCCGGGTGGGTGGTTGACGTCTCAACCCATCGGGTGGCCCGGGTGTTCCGGTGTTTGCGCGACACCCGTCCGGGGGTAGTGCCGGGATCCCAGCGACCAAGGAGCCCCGATGGCACGAACCACGACGAAGAAGTCACCGGCGCGCAAGGCGTCCACCAACTCGGGGAACGGGGCCCGCACGCGCGCCAAGGCGGGCACCCGGGTGCCGGAGATCAGCGGTGACGAGGCGAACCGCACGATCGAGCTGCTGCAGGGACGGCTCGTCGCACTGCTCGACCTGCACCTCACCCTGAAGCACGCGCACTGGAACGTCACGGGACCGAACTTCATCGCCGTGCACGAGATGCTCGACCCGCAGGTCGCGGCCGTGCGGTCGATGAGCGACGCGGTGGCGGAGCGCATCGCCACCTGCGGCGGCACCCCGAGGGGCACCCCCGGCGCGATCGTCGAGGGGCGTTCCTGGAACGACTACGACATCGGCCGCGCCTCGACGACCGAGCACCTCCAGAAGCTCGACGAGGTGTACCAGGGTGTCTGCGACGACCACCGTTCCGCGATCGAGGACCTCGAGGAGCTCGACCCGGTCAGCGAGGACCTGCTCACGGGCCAGCTCGGCGAGCTCGAGCTGTTCGCCTGGTTCATCCGCTCGCACCTCGCCGGCTGAGCCACACGACGATCTCACCGGGACCGCGGCGGCAGGGCGGATGGGCCTGCCGCCGCGGGCGCGTCCCGAGCCGGGCCGGTCCCCCGGGAGCGACCGCCGCTCGCAGCGGTGTCACCAGGGCGAGCGGATCACCAGCTGCATCACGATGCCGAGGCCGAGCTGGACGCCGACCCAGGCGCGCCGCTCGCTGCGCGTCGGGAACACCGAGCAGGCGAGCAGCAGGAAGGGCACGGCGGGCAGCCAGATCCGCTCGACCTCGCCCTTCGACATGTTCGAGACGTTCGCCACCGCGATGCCGGCCAGCGCGCCGCCGACGAGCCACCACGCCGCACGGTGCCGCAGCCGGACGACGCCCGCGACCGCGGCCGGCCCCGCCACGGCGGCGATCACCGCGACGTTCGCGAACACGAAGTAGCTGAACGGACGTTCCGACGCCACCCCCGCGCGGTAGTGGTCCCGGGTGGCGAGGAAGCCGTCGACCCAGTTGAACCCGGCCGCGGCGAACAGCACCGGGATGACCGCGAACCCGGCGACGGCCCACGCGAGCACCCCTGAGCGGCGCCGCAGCACGGCCATCGCAGCGAGCGCCCACAACGGCCCGAGCAGCAGCATCGAGCCGTAGGACAGCGACAGCGAGGCGCCGGCCAGCACCCCGGCACCGACGGCCGCGACACGAGCGGCGCTCCCCTCGCTGGTGACGGCGACGGCGCCGAGCGCGACCGCCCACGCGGCGACGCCCATGAACATCGCGTCGGGGGACGTGGCGATCCAGATCGCCGCGGGCGCGAGCCCGACGAACGGCGCGGCCCGGCGTGCCGCCGCCCGTCCCGCGACGCGGTCCATGGCGATGAGCGCGGCGGGGGTCGCCGACGCGGCGACCGTGAGGAAGGTGGCGGTGAGCACGTCGCTGCGCCCGCCGCCCAGCCGGTCGACGAGCCAGTGCGCGAGGACCGCTCCGGGCGGGTGCGCGGCGACGTGGGTGGGCACGTCGTGGATCCGCTCCACGAAGTGCGCGAGGAAGTCGGCGGGGGAGTCGATGGACCGCGCCACCCCGAGGTACGCGAGGTCGTGGGCGAGGATCTCGTACAGCGAGTCCCAGCCGGTGGTCAGCTGCAGCACCGAGGGCCACACCAGTGCCCACGCCCAGGCGCCCAGCAGCACGTGCCGCCACGCCATCCGCTCCACCGCGGGCACCCACCACCTCACGGCCACCACCGCCAGGGCGGCCGCGACGAGCAGCATCGGCGACCAGTGCACGCCCCACCTGGCCGTGAACGGCGAGGCGACCATCTGGATGCCCACCCCCGCGCGCTGCAGGGCCTGGCCCCACAGGATGGCCACGACCATCAGCGCGGCGGCGCACGCGACCGCGACGTAGCCGTGGCGCGCGGGCCCGGTGGAGGGGGCCGCCGGGACGGCCTCCTCCAGGACGTCGGCGTCGTCGGTCGGGGTCGCCGGGCGGTCAGCCACCGGCGGCCCCGAGGGTCCCCTCCATCACTGCCACCATGGCACGACAGGTGGCGGGCGGGGCGGAGCTCGGGGCTACTTCACCAGCCGGGTGCACTGGCCCTCGGCGTCGCCGTTGACCGTGTTCGCACCACCGACGGGGGCCGGTACGTTCGACTCGCACTGCAGGTCCCCGTCGACGCGGTTGCTGCGGAGCCGCACGCCACCGCGGTTGGAGGAGACCTGGATGTTGCCGAACACCCGGTTCCGGTCGGCGAGCACACCCAGTCGGTTCGACTCGTACTGGATGTCGCCGTCGACCGTGGTGTCCTGGACGTTCGCCCCGCCGCCGTCCTCGACCTGGATGTTGCCGCCGACGAAGGACCGCTGCCGCACGTTCACGGAGTAGGCGTTCTCGCCCTGGACGTTGCCGTCCACGACGACGCCGTAGGCGCGCAGGGTGGCGTTCGTGCCGACCTCGACGTTCCCGTCGACCCGGGTGCCCGACAGGTGGCAGGTGGCGCCGGAGGGGACGATCACGTTGCCGCCGATCGACTCGCCGCCGATCGTGCCCCGACAGGTCCGGTCCTGCGCCCCGGCGGTGGGGGAGAAGGCCGTGAAGGCCAGGAGGGCGCCGGCCGCAGCCACGGTGCCGACGGTCGCCTTGCGGACGCGGTGGTGCGCGGTGAGCTCTGCTCGATCCATGGGGTCCCGTCCTCTCGTGCTCGGAGTCCCGAGGACGCGGTCCCTACCCCGACACCCGGCGACCTACCTCGACTCGGGGGGGACGGCAGCGCCACCGTGGGCGCCGACCACCAGTGCTTCGTGGGGGCCGCCGTGACAGGCTGCTCGCATGCAGGTCCACCTCGTCGACGGCACCTACGAGCTGTTCCGCTACTTCTACTCACCGGGCGGAGGCCACGAGAACGCCGCGGGCGAGCAGGTCGGCGCCGTGCGCGGCGTGATGCGCTCGCTCGCGACGATGCTCGACGACGGCGCGACGCACCTCGGGGTGGCGACGGACCACGTCATCGAGTCGTTCCGCAACGACCTCTGGCCCGGCTACAAGACCGGCGAGGGCGTCGACCCGCTCCTCCTCGCGCAGTTCCCGTGGCTCGAGGACGCGGTGCGCGCCATGGGCATCACCGTGTGGGCCATGGTCGAGCTCGAGGCGGACGACGCGCTCGGGGCCGCGGCCGCCGTCGCCGCGGCGGACGAGCGGGTGGAGCGGGTGGTCATCTGCACCCCCGACAAGGACCTGGCGCAGTGCGTCGGCGACAAGGTCGTCCAGTTCGACCGCCGCGCCGGCACGGTGCGCGACGCGGACGGGGTGCTCGAGAAGTACGGGGTCCCGCCCGAGTCGATCCCCGACTGGCTCGCGCTCGTCGGTGACTCGGCCGACGGCTTCCCCGGCCTCGCCGGCTGGGGCGCGAAGACCGCGGCCGCGGTGCTGCGCCGCTACGGCCACCTCGAGCACATCCCGGACGCACCCGGGCAGTGGGACGTCCCCGGGGTCCGTGGCGTCGCCAAGCTCGCGGCGACCCTCGCCGCCGAGCGGGAGCTCGCGATGCTCTTCCGCGACCTCGCGACGCTGCGCACCGACGCGGACGTGGGCTCGGTCGACGACTGGGCCTGGCACGGGCCGACGCCCGCGCTCGCCGAGTGGTGCGAGCGCGTCGACGCGCCCGACGTCGCGGCGAAGCTCGACCGCATCGTGCGGGCACGCTCGCGCACCTGAACCCGGTCCCGAACGGAGCACGCAGCCGGCCCGCGTCGGCGTCGCGGTGGCGCGGCGTGGTTTGGTCCCCACCGCGCGGCGGGCATTGGGGCCCCACACACGCCACACGGCGTCAGCACAAGGAGCCACAGTCGTGACCATCGGAGCCGCACTTGCAGTGGTGATCGTCGGAGTCCTGATCGCCGCCTTCGCCAACTCCACCATCGGGATCATCGTCGCCGCCATCGGCGTCGTCGGACTGATCCTCGCGTTGATGAGCGGGTCCCGCGCTCGACTCTGACGCCCAGGTCGCGAGGCCGCACGGCCCGGCACCACCGATCCCAGGAGGGTCCCGTACCGGGACCGCCGAACGACCCGCTCCTTCCCCCCGGGAGCGGGTCGTCCGCGTCCCGGCCGGTGCGCGCGACGCGCTCGGATGAGCGATCGCTCATCCGGCGCTCATCCCGCACACATCCTCGGACCCCAAGCTCGGTGCGTGACCACGATCACCGATCCACTCGCCGAGGACCCCGGGCTGCCGGCCGTCGCGGTGCTGCTGGGCGGGGAGGCCGCCGACGTGCTCGCCGCCGCCCTCGCACCGTCGGGAGCCGAGCTGCGCTCCGCTGAGCCCATCGACATCTCGTGGTGGCCGGGCGACTCGATCACCGTCGCCTACTCCGCCGAGGTCGCCGCGCCCGACGGCACGCGGTCGTGGGAGACGCTGGTCGCGGCGGCCGGGGACTCGGTGCCCGAGGGTGCGCTGCTCCTCGACGGCGGCCCCGCCGGCACCGTGGGCGTGTGGCGCGCGCCGTTCGACCCGGCCCTGCCCGGGTTCGCACCCGCGCTGGACCCCCGGGTGCTTGCGGCGCTGCTCGCCGACCTCGGCGTCGCCGCCGACCCCCGCAGCCTGTCCACCCGCGTGCGGTCCTACCGACCCGGACGTCGCGCTGTGATCGAGGTCAGCGGAACGGCGGGCCGCATCTTCTGCAAGGTGGTGCGACCGCACAAGGCGGAGGGCATCCACCGCCGGCACCGCCACCTCCGACCGCACCTCGAGGTACCGACGTCGCACGGCTTCTCGGCCGAGCACGGGGTGGTGGTGCTCGAGGCGCTCCCCGGCGACACCCTGCGGGACCTGTTCGCCACCGACGACGACCGACCCGACCCCGCCCAGGTGGTCGCGCTGCTCGACGCGCTCCCCGAGCCGTTCGACGGCGCGACCGCGTGGGGCTGGCGTGCCGCGGAGCTCGGCGGCATCGTCGCCGCGTCCGTCCCCGAGCTGTCGGCCAGGGTCGGTGAGCTGGTCGACCGCCTGGAGCGGGCCGAGGCCGCCCTCGATCCCGTCGAGCACCCGGCCGTGCCCGTGCACGGTGACCTGCACGACGCGCAGCTGTTGGTCCAGGACGGCCGGGTCACCGGCATGCTGGACATCGACACCCACGCGTCCGGCCGTCGCCTCGACGACCTCGCGACGATGGTCGGCCACCTCTCGACCCTGGCGATGGCCGTGCCCCACGGCGAGGCCGTGCGCACCTACGCACGCTCCGCGCTGGGCCTCTTCGACCGGACCACGGACCCCGTCGCGCTCCGTCGTGCGGTGGCAGCGGTCGTGCTGGGACTCGCCACCGGCCCGTTCCGGGTGGTCGAGGACGACTGGCGCGCCGGCACCGAGGCCCGCATCGAGCTCGCCGAGATGTGGCTCGACAGCGCCGACGAGCTCGACGCCGGGTGAGCCCCCACACCCGGTGAGGTCCCAGCCGGGAGAGGCCTGCGCCAGATGAGCGAAGTCTCACATCCGGCTCAGGGGTCGCTCAGCCCCGGATCCGATCGTGTGGTCGTCGAAGCAACCGAGGCCGAACCGAGCCCCCCGACACGGCGGCCCCATCCACGGAGGAGAACCAGATGAAGAAGAAGATCACCGACGCACCCAAGTGGAAGCTGGTGGGCGCCACCGCGGCCATCGCGGGCCTCGGCGTCGGCGGCGTCCTGGGCGCCACGCTGGGCAACGGTGGCGACGACGCGCCGGTGCGAGGGATCGACCTCCAGGAGCGCATCGCCGTCGAGGAGCAGGACCACAGGACCACTACGACGACGACCACCACCACCACGGCGCCGCAGCAGCGTGACTCGGTGAGCTCGCCGCTCGACCGCCAGTCGGTGGCCTCGGTCCGCAGCGTCCGCTCCGCCGCCTCTCCTGCCTCCCCGGCCTCGGCGGCGAGCCCGGCGGCGCGTTCCGCCCCGCGCCAGGCGCCGGCCGCTCGCGCGACGGCACCCCGTCCGGCGCCCGCCCCGCGGATCGTCTCCCACAACAGCCCCCCGTCGGCGCCGTCCGCGCCGTCGGTCCAGTCGGTCCGTTCGGCGGCGTCGCCCGCCTCGGTCGACTCGCCCTGAGCGGCCGACGCCAGGCCAACCCACCCCCCGCACGCCGGCAGGTGACCCTCGAGGTCGCCTGCCGGCGTCGCGTCCGGCCTCAGGCGGGCATGCGGTAGCCCATGCCGCGCACGGTCTCGACGACGTCGTCGCCGAGCTTGCGGCGCAGGTAGCGGACGTACACCTCGACCACGTTCGACCCCGGGTCGAAGTCGTAGCCCCACACCATCGACAGCAGCTGCTCGCGCGACAGCACCTGGTCCGGGTGGCGCATGAAGGTCTCGAGCATCGAGAACTCGCGCGCGGTCAGGTCGACCGTGCGGCCGTCGACCGTCGCGCGGCGGGTCCGCACGTCGAGGGTGACGCCCCCGACGGACAGCACGTTCGGCTCGTCCGCCGCCGCGCTCGTGGTACGCAGGCGTGCCCGGATCCTCGCGAGCAGCTCCTCGAACCGGAACGGCTTGACCAGGTAGTCGTCGGCGCCGCGCTCGAAGCCGCCGACGGTGTCCTCCACCCCGTCGCGCGCGGTGAGGATGATGACCGGCAGCTTCTCGCCGCGGCCCCGCACCTCGGCGAGCACCGCCATGCCGTCCTTCCCGGGCAGCCCGAGGTCGAGCACGACGAGGTCGAAGTCCTCGTCCCGGGCGAGCGCCGCGGCGAGGTTCCCGTCGTCGACGGTCACCGTCGTGAACCCGCTCGACCGCAGCCCCTTCTCGAGGAAGGTCGCGATCCCCGGCTCGTCCTCGACGATGAGGATCCTCGTCACGTCGTCACCTCCACGGTGCGGTCATCGGTGTCGCCGCCGGAGCCGGGACCCGGCGCGTGCGGCGCCGTGCCGTCGTCGTGGGTCACCACGACCCCCGGCAGCACGATCTCGAAGTGGTTGCCGCCGGCATCGCCGGGTCGCAGCTCCACCCGGCCCCCGTGCGACTCGGCGATCGCCCTCACGATCGACAGGCCCAGCCCGGCGCCCTCACCGCCGCGCCGGCGGCCGCCGCGCGAGAACCGCTCGAAGATGCGCGCACGCTCGGACTCCTCGATCGTCGGGCCGGTGTCGTGCACCCAGAAGCGGAGCGTGTCGCCCTCGGTCGCGCTGCCGATCGAGATCGTGGAGTGCACCGGTGCGTGCTCCACGGCGTTGCGCGCCAGGTTCAGCACCGCCTGGGTCATCCGCTGCGGGTCGAGCACCGCGTCGCCCTCGGCCGTGGCGACGAGCCGCCAGTCGCGGTCACCCAACGCCTGCGCCTTCACGAACAGGTCGGTGGTGAGGTCCGACAGCTCGACCTGCTCGGGGCGCAGGAAGTCCCGTTGCTCCGCCTTCGCGAGCACGAGCAGGTCCTCCACGATCCTGCTCATCCGGTCCAGCTCGGCGTCGACGATCGCCATGACCTCGCGGCGCTCCTCGGGGTCGTCGCCCATCAGCTCGAGCTGGCCCCGGATCACCGTGATGGGCGTGCGGAGCTCGTGGCCGGCGTCGTCGATGAACGCCCGCTGGGTCTCGAAGCCCACCGCCAAGCGGTCCAGCATCTCGTTGAAGGTCCGCGCCAGCTCCGCGATCTCGTCGTCGCCCCGCACGGGGATGCGCCCCGACAGGTCCGTCTCGCTGATCGTGCGGGCGGTCTCGGTCAGGTCGCGCACCGGACGCAGGAGCCGGCCCGCGAGGACCCACGCGAGCAGCGTCGTCACCGCGAGGATCCCCGCCGCGACGAGCGCGCTCGCCCGGGTGTGCGCGTCGATCTGGTCCCGGTCGCGGGCGGTGAGCTGCGCGATCACGAACACGCCGCGTGTCTCGCCGTCGGCATCGGCGAGCGGCACCGCGATGTAGCGGACCGGGCCCTCGGGCGTGTCGAGGTCACCGCGCTCGCCCCGGGTGATCCGTCCGATCCGCTCGACGAAGCCGCGCCGCTCGACCAGGTCGACCGGAGCCGGCTGCGTGGACAGGTAGGGCCGGCCGTCGACGATCGCGAGGTACGTCTCGTCGCGCACCGGCACGTTGCGCTCCATGAACACCCGGAAGATCGCCTCGACGTCCCCGCCGAACGGTTCGCCGGTGCGGGGGTCCACCCCGCCGGCCAGGCTGGCCAGCTCGTCCCGCTCCTGCTCGAGGGTGGCCTCGACCTGGTGCTCGAGCTGCTCCAGCATCAGCGCACGCTGCGCGACCAGCGCGACCCCGATGGCCACGGCCAGCACGAGGCTCGCCAGCCCCAGCACCCGCAGGCGGAAGCCGCCGCGGCGGGCCGTTCGTCGGGGTCTGCTCACGAGGTGGAGTCTCGCACCCCGGCCGCCGCACCCTCGTTCGGACCGGCGCGGGCGCCGGGACCGCCGGCGTCAGTCGAGCTCGGCCGCGAAGATCTGGGTGTACTCGACCGGGGGCGGCTGGTCGACCTGGTCGTAGGTGCACTCGCCCGGGTCCTTGTCGGGGCGCCAGCGCACGAACCGTGCCGGGTGGCGGAACCGGCCGGCGGTCAGGTTCTCGAAGGTGACCTCGGCGACCAGCTCGCAGCGCAGCGGCACCCAGTCCAGGTCGCGGCCGCCGGACCAGCGGCTCGGCGCGCCGGGCATCCTCGTGCCGCCGCCGTCCTCCCCGTGTGCGGTGGGATCCGCCCAGTCCGCCCACGGGTGCCCCTCGAGCGCGCCCTCCTCGAACGGGGCGAGCTCGGCCACCAGCGTGCGGCGCTGCGACGCGGCGAACGCGCTGCACACCCCGACGTGGTGCAGCCGGCGGGTCGCGGGGTCGCGGCTGTCGAACAGGCCGAGCAGCAGCGAGCCCACCCCGCCGTCCTTGTGGTGCCGGTAGCCGGCGACGACGCAGTCGGCGGTGCGGTGGTGCTTCACCTTGAACTGCACCCGCTTGTCCTCGACGTACGGGTCGGCCAGCGGCTTGGCCATCACCCCGTCGAACCCGGAGCCCTCGAAGCGCTCGAACCAGTCGCGGGCGACCTCGGGGTCACGGCTCGCGGGCGTGAGGTGGATCGGCGGCCGGGCATGGGCGAGGACCTGTTCGAGGAGCGCCCGCCGCTCCTCGAGCGGGAGGGGCCGCAGGTCGCGGTCGTCGAGCGCGAGCAGGTCGAAGGCCACGAAGCTGGCCGGCGTCTGCTCGGCGAGCAGCCGCACCCGCGACTCGGCCGGGTGGATGCGCTGCCCGAGCAGGTCGAAGTCGAGCCCCTTCGGCGTGGGGACCACCAGCTCGCCGTCCACGACGCAGCGCTCCGGCAGCTGCTCGCGGAGCGGGTCGAGCAGCTCCGGGAAGTAGCGCGTGAGCGGCTTCTGGTTGCGGCTCGCCAGCTCGACCTCGTCGCCGTCCCTGAACACGATGCAGCGGAAGCCGTCCCACTTCGGCTCGTACAGGAGGTCGCCGATCGGGAGCTCGCGCACGGCCTTCGCGAGCATCGGTCGCACCGGGGGCGCCACTGGGAGCCGCACGCCGTAGGTTCTACACCTCCGCCCCGCTGCGTCCGGTCACCGGCGGGGAGGCGCCGGGGTCGTTTGGGGCGTTCGCCGCGCCACCGCTACCGTTCCCGCCCATGGAACATCCCATCCGGGAGCGGGTCGAAGACCTGCAGAAGCGTCGTGAGCAAGCCCTGCAGCCGGGGTCGGAGCGAGCCATCGCCCGACAGCACGAGCGAGGCAAGATGCTCGCCCGCGAACGGATCGAGTACCTGCTCGATCCGGGCTCGTTCCACGAGCTCGACATGCTCGCACGGCACCGTGCCGGCGACGCGCTCCCCGACCGCCCCTACGGCGACGGCGTGATCACGGGGTGGGGGACCGTCGAGGGTCGCAAGGTCTTCGTCTTCAGCCAGGACTTCACCGTGTTCGGCGGTGCGCTGGGCGAGGTGTTCGCCGAGAAGATCCACAAGCTGATGGACCTGGCGCTCAAGGTCGGGGCGCCGGTGGTCGGCCTGAACGACGGCGCCGGTGCCCGCATCCAGGAGGGCGTCGTCTCGCTCGCCAGCTACGGCGGCATCTTCTACCGGAACGTCAAGGCGTCCGGGGTCACCCCGCAGGTCTCGGTGATCATGGGCCCCTGCGCCGGCGGCGCGGTCTACAGCCCGGTGATGACCGACTTCGTGTTCATGGTGGACGAGACGTCCTACATGTTCATCACGGGTCCCGACGTGGTGAAGCAGGTCACCGGCGAGGAGGTGTCGCAGATGGAGCTGGGCGGTGCCCGGGTCCACACCGGCACCTCCGGCGTCGCGCAGTTCATCTCGCCCGACGACAAGGCCGCGCTGGACGACGTCCGCTACCTGCTGTCGTTCCTCCCCTCCAACAACCTGGAGGAGGCCCCGTTCGAGCCGACCTCCGACCCGATCGACCGCCGCTGCGAGGAGCTCTACGACCTCATCCCCGCGTCGCCCAACCAGCCCTACGACATGCGTGACGTGGTGCGGGTGATCGCGGACGACGGCGAGTTCTTCGAGTACGCCGCCGGCTGGGCCGGGTCCATCATCTGCGGCTTCGCCCGCCTCGGCGGCCACGCCGTGGGCATCGTCGGCAACCAGCCGGCCATGTTCGCCGGCGTGCTCGACATCGAGTCGTCGTCGAAGGCCGCACGCTTCGTGCGCACCTGCGACGCGTTCAACGTGCCGCTGGTGACCTTCGTGGACGTGCCGGGCTTCCTGCCGGGCGTCGCGCAGGAGCACGGCGGCATCATCCGCCACGGCGCCA
>CBFGTJ010000102.1:0-11252 GCA_965651815.1 uncultured Microthrixaceae bacterium
CAACATGTCCTTGTACCGATCGCCCGAGATCTCCGTCACGACGGGGTCCGGCTCGTGTCGCTGGCACTTCCCCGCCTGCGGCATGAACGCCGCGGCCTTCGACGACTGGGTCGAGCGCGTCGTCGCCCGGCGGCTCTGACGTCGCGCTGGCTCAGGTCGACTCCCATTAGTCGTGGTTGCCGATCTCGCCGTAGCGCGGCGCGCACGCGTCGGTCGCCGCGGCCGACCACGGGCCCGGCCCGGTGGTCGGGGTGCCACCGACCGCCACCTCGTCGATGAACTCGCCGACCAGGGCGGTGTTCGCGTAGGCGACCCGGTGCCCACCGGCGATCTCGATCGAGGCCCGGGTCGTGCCATCCGGACCGTTGCCGGCCACCGGGGCGGTCGCCACCTCCGGGTCGAGCGCGGCGTCGCCGAAGATCGAACCCCACTGCGGGTCGACCACCACCAGGCCCTGGGATGCGGCGAGGTGGCGGGACGCCTCCAGCGGCAGGCACCCGTCGTCGCGCCCCGCGAAGTTGAGCCAGTGCCCCGAGGTCGGGAAGTTCGCCGGCTCCGCGACGTCCATCAGCGTCTGGATCACCTGGACGACCGGGCTCCGCACGTCGATGCCCCGGCTGTCGCCGACCACCGCGGCGACGATCTCCCGCACGTCGGATCGGTACGAGATCGAGTTGTACTGGCCACTGGTCGCGGCGCTCGTGACGATCGCCTTCACCTCGGGGGTCGTCGCCGCGACGAGCGCGACGGTCTGCGCGCCCTGGCTGTGCCCGGTCACGATGACGGTGTCGTCGTCGGTGCGCACCGGCCGACCGGACCCGACCAGCGAACCGTCGAGCTCGAGCTGCTGCAGCATCCGCACGAGCACCCGGTTGTCGGCCGCCTGCTGGATGGGGTTGGTGCGAGCCGCGGGCGGGTTGAGGAAGTTGTAGAAGAGCAGCTCGTGGAAGGCGTCGCCGTTCTCCTGGGGTGAGTAGAGCGGCGCGATCGAGCCGATCACCGTGCGGCTCGCCTCCCGACCGAAGCCGCCCGACCCATCCGCGTTGCCGTTGGTGCCGTTGATGAACGTCTGGATCGCCCACCCCTGCTCGGGTGCCTCACCGCACGGCACGCTCACCCGGACCTGGATCCGGTCGACGGAGCGGACCACGGCCCGGCCGTCGGGTCCGACCGTGATCCGCCCGCCCTCGAAGGTGCGCGGCGTGTTCCCCAGCTGGAACCTCGGCACCGCCAGCTCGCCCGAGAAGTGGCGCCGCGGGGCCGTCCCGTCGCATTCGCCCCCCGGGGTGAGCTCCGGCACCTCGACGGGGAACTCGTCGATCGCGGCGGCGACCGCCTCCATCAGCGAGGTGGACTCTGCGGTCCGGAAGACGGTGAACCCGACGAGGTCGTCCGCCGACCAGGCGGTCGTCGCGTCGAGGGCGGCACGCGCTGCGTCGCGCTGCGACCGCAGCTGCAGCCAGTGGGACTCCGAGCGCGCGGCGCCGGGGAGGAACGGGCCGTCGAGCGCGTCGATCAGCGGCGCCGGCGCGACCGGCTCGCCGTCCGTGGTGCGGATGCCCGAGGTGACGAGCACCGCGTACGCGGTGCCGGTGCGCAGCGCGTGGCCGGGGTACGGCAGCAGCGAGACCAGGTGGCGGGCCCGGTACCCGTCCGCGGGCTCGACCCGGGCCACCACCGGCACGCGGTGGCCGGATCCGTCGAGCGCCACGACCTGCAGCGGGCTGTCGGGCGACGCGCTCCGGGACGGTCCGGGCAGCGACGACTCGTCGATCGGCCCGGTGAAGCGGAGGTACATCGCGGAGTTGGTGCCGAAGTCGCGCACCTCCTTCGCGGCGATCTGCACCAACTGGGACAGGAGGAAGTTGTCCTTGGTGGGCAGGCCCGCCAGGTCCAGCGTGCCGTCGGCCTGCTTGCGGATGGCGTTGGGCCACGGGAGCGAGAAGAACCCGTTGGACCACGCGGCGTTCATCTCCACCGTGGTCGGCCCGCCGCCCTCCGAACCCGGCGGCGGCACGCACGCCACCGCGACCACTGCCACGAGCGCCGCCAGCGCCCCACGTACCCCCCAGCCCATCCGGTCCCGCATGTCCCACCTCCGGCTCCGCCCGGCGGCAGCGTAGCCAGACCGCGGCGGACGGGTCCCCGGAGCGGACGCCTCAGGCCGTGGCCGGGACCGCCTCGGAGCGCCCGTCGGCGGGCGTCGGGTGGCGGAGGTCGATGCGCCGCAGCAGCTGGGCGTTCAGCGCGACGACGATCGTCGAGGCGCTCATGAGGATCGCCGCGAGCGCCGGTGGCATCGACACGCCCGCCCACTGCAGCGCCCCGGCGGCGAGGGGGATCGCGACCACGTTGTAGCCCGCGGCCCACACCAGGTTCTGCACCGACTTGCGGTACGTCGTGCGCGACAGTTCGATGATCGACACGACCCCGCGCGGGTCGGAGCTCGCGAGGATGAGCCCGGCGGACTCGATCGCCACGTCGGTCCCCGCCCCGATCGCGATGCCGACGTCCGCACGTGCGAGCGCGGGCGCGTCGTTGACGCCGTCGCCGACCATGGCGACCGACGCACCCCGCTCCTGCAGCTCCGCCACCTTGGCCGCCTTGTCCTCCGGCAACACCTCGGCGAACACCTCGTCCAGGCCGAGGTCGTCCGCGACCGCGGCGGCGACCTGCGACGCGTCGCCGGTGACCAGCGCGACCCGCAACCCCATCGCCCGGAGCGAGTCGACCGCCTCGCGGGCCTCGGGGCGCACCTCGTCCTCCAGCGCGAGCACGCCGAGCACCTCCGCGCCGCGCTCGCCGTCGCGCACCAGGTGCAGCACCGACGCGCCGCGCCCCACCCAGTGCTCGACGGCTCCGGACAGGGGGTCGGGCACCCCGATGCCGCGCTCGCGCAGCAGCGCCGGCCCTCCGACCGCGTGCTCGGTCCCCTCCACCGTGGCCTCCACCCCCCGGCCGGTGAGCGACCGGGCATCGGCCGCGGTGGGCACGTCGACGCCGCGCCGGCGGGCGGCGTCGACGATCGCCCGCGCCAGCGGGTGCTCGCTCTCGGACTCCACCGCGGCGGACAGGCGCAGCACCTCCGCCTCGTCGAGCCCCGGTGCGGGCGACACGCCGACCACGACGTGCTCGCCGCGGGTGAGGGTGCCGGTCTTGTCGAACAGCACCGCGTCGACCGTGCGGCTCGCCTCCAGGGCCAAGCGGTCCTTCACGAGGATGCCGTGGCGCGCCCCGATGCCGCTCGAGAGGGCGGTGGTGAGGGGGATCGCGAGGCCCAGGGCGTGCGGGCAGGAGATCACGAGCACCGTGACGACCCGGACCACCGCCTCGTCGGGCTCACCGAGCGCGCTCCACACGACGGCGGTCACCAGCGCCGCCGCCATGGCCACGTAGAACAGGAGCGCCGCGGCGCGGTCCGCGAGCACCTGCGAGCGCGACCGCGAGGACTGCGCCTGCTCGACCAGGCGCCCGATGCCGGCGAGCGCGGTGTCGTCGCCCACCGCGGTCACCTCCACCCGCAGGGACGAGTCGGTCGACACGGTGCCCGCGACGACGCGGTCCCCCTCGCCACGGGGCACCGGCCGCGACTCGCCGGTGATCATCGACTCGTCCAGCTCGGCGGCCCCGGAGATGACCCTGCCGTCCGCGGGGACACGCCCGCCCGCCCGCACGAGCACGGTGTCGCCGGTGCGCAGCGACGAGGTCGGCACCGTCGTGGTCGACCCGTCGGGCTCGACCCGCTCCGCGGTGTCGGGCAGCAGCTCGGCGAGCGCGGACAGCGCGTCGCTGGTCTGGCCCAGCGCCTTCATCTCCTGCCAGTGGCCCAGCAGCATGATCGTGACGAGGGCGCCCAGCTCCCACCAGAAGTCGAGGTCGAACCACCCGAGCGACGTCACCAGCGACGCCACGTACGCGACGGTGATCGCCATGGCGATGAGCAGCATCATCCCCGGCCGGCGGGCACGGGCCTCCTGCACGCCGCCCTCGAGGAACGGCCACCCGCCCCACGAGAACAGCGCGGTGCCCAGGACCGGCCCGACCCAGGAGCGACCGGGGAAGTCGAGCGAGTAGCCGAACCAGTCCATGACCATCTCGCTGGTGAGCACCACCGGGATGGTCAGCAGCAGGCTCCACCAGAACCGCCGGCGGAACACCTCGGCGTGCGCCGAGTGGTCGTGCCCGTGGTCGCCGTGTCCGTGGTCGTCGTGCCCGTGGTCGTCGGGCGCAGCGTGCCCGTGCTCCTCGGGCGGGGTGTCGGTGCGGTGGCCGGCGTGGCCGGTGTGCTCCATCGGGGGCCTCCTCGGCGTCAGCCGCCCACGTACCCCCGAGGGGTATGAGGGCAGACCCGGGCGCAGGTGGGACGGAGGGCCGCGCGCCCCACCTACCATGCCCGCATCGAGGACCGGCCCGCTGACCCACGGTCGCCCCGGCACCGGGGACGGCGGCGCACGCTCGGCGTCGTGTCGACCTGGACGGTGGGGCTCGTCGTGCTCGCCGGCGGGATCGCCGCGACCCTCGAGGCGACCCGGCTCGCGGACCTCGGCGTCGGCCCGCTCGACGTGCTGAACACCGCGGTGTCCCGCCGCACCGGGCTCGACATCGGCATCGCGATCGGCCTCGTCAACGCGGTGATGGTCCTGGCCACCCGGGCGCTCGGCGGCCGCCTCGCGGTCGCCACGGTCGCGACCGCCGTCGCGCTCGGTCCCGTCGTCGACGGTTGGCTCGCCCTCCACGACGTGCTCGGCGTCGCGGCAGAGGGCCCGTGGGCGTGGTCGCTCCTCGTCGCCGGCACCGCGGCGATCGGCGCGGGCGGCGCGATCCAGATCAGCTCCGGGTGGGGCCCGAGCCCGCTCGACGCGCTCGTCGTGCGCATCGCCGGTCCGAGGTGGAGCCTGCGGCTCGTGCGGACCGTGGCGGAGCTGTCGCTCGCCGCGGCGGGTGCGCTCGCCGGCGGGGCGATCGGGCCCGGCACGGTGGTCATCGCGCTCGGCGTCGGGCCCGCGCTCGGGGCCTCGATGCGGCTCCTGGCGCCGCTGCGCGCCCGCCTCGGCACCACCGGCGTCGACCACCTGGCCGGCGGGGGTTCCGCGGCGCCGCCGGCCGGGTAGGACCAGGGTCTGTCCCCGAACCAGGAAGGGAGCGGTGATGGCGCCGACCGACGATCCCCGGGCACCGCACCCGCCCGACGACGACACCGGCGAGGACGACCACGACGAGGTCGAGCCCGAGGCCGAGGCGGATCCCGGGTCCCCGGGGTCGGGCCTCGTGCGCGGCGAGGAACCGGCGGAGCCCAACGAGCCCGGTTGAGACGCACTGCAGGGAGCTAGCGTCGCGGGCGAGGACGTGGTCCGGCAGCCGACCCCGCACGAGGTCCCGTCGGACCCCACGAGCGGAAGGGCGCGGAGATGACGGAGAGCCTTCGCCTCGGGCGGATCGCAGGGGTGTCGGTCGGGATCAACTGGAGCGTCCTCGCGATCTTCGTGCTGATCGCGGTGAGCCTCGCCGGCGGCCGCCTGCCCGAGGTGTACCCGGACCAGTCGCCGACCGCGTACCTCGTCGCCGGGTTCCTCGCCGCGGTCGTGTTCTTCGCGTCGCTGCTCGCGCACGAGCTCAGCCACGCCGTCGTCGCGAGGCGCAACGGCATCGAGGTGGAGGGGATCGTGCTCTGGCTCTTCGGCGGCGTCGCCAAGATGAAGGGCGACCCGGACGCACCCGGGCCGGCGTTCCGCATCGCCGCCGCCGGGCCGTCGGTCAGCATCGTGCTGGGCCTGCTGTTCCTCGGCGTCGCGGCGGTCCTCGACGAGCGCGGCGCCGAGGGGCTCGTCGCCGAGTCCGCTCGCTGGCTGGGGGTCATCAACCTCGTGCTCGCCGGGTTCAACCTCCTCCCCGGCGCACCCCTCGACGGCGGCCGCGTGCTGCGGGCCGTCCTGTGGAAGATCAGCGGCGACAAGGAGCGGTCCTGGGTCCAAGCGGCGCGCGCGGGCCGCGTCGTCGGGTTCGTGGTGATCGGGCTGGGGGTGCTCCAGTTCGCGGCCTTCGGCGTGGGAGGGCTCTGGCTGGTCCTCATCGGCTGGTTCCTCGTCAGCGCCGCCCGCGTGGAGGAGGCGCACGCGGAGCTGCGCGGCTCGTTCGGCGACATGACCGTCGACCGGCTGATGACCGTGGACCCCGTCACGGTGCCCGCGGACGTCCCGCTCCAGGACTTCCTCGACGCGTGGGTCTTCCGCCACCGCTTCTCCACCTTCCCGGTGACCGACGCCCACGGCCGGCTGGTCGGGCTCGTCACCGTGAACCGCATCAAGGACGTGCCGCCCGACGCCAGGGCGCACACCACCGTCGGCCAGCTCGCGGCGCGCCTGTCGGACGTGCCGACCGCCCACCCGTCCGAGCGCGTCGTGGACGTGATCGACCGCCTCGGCGGTGCCGAGGACCGCCGGTTGCTGGTGGTGGACGGCGACCGGGCCGTCGGGATCGTCTCGCCCGCGGACGTGATCCGGGTGATGGAGCTGAACGCGCTGCGCTCCGGGCGGGGGCCCGTGCCCCCGCTGGGCATGCCGTGACCGGCCCCGCGGCGGCGCCCGTCGCCGTGCCGGAGCCGCCCCGTCCGTGGCCTCCTCGCCGCGGAGGAGGGCGAGTAGGGTTCCTGCCATGACCACGACGCAACGTCCGCGTCCTGCCCGCCAGGCGCCGCCCGGGCCGGATCCGGTGCCACGGGGCCTGATCCTGGTCGCGGTCGCGGTCGTGCTCGGGGTGATCCTCCTGGTGAAGGGCGGCGGCGTCGGGTTCGAGCGTGACGGCGGCGACGTCGAGATCTCCACCGGTGGCGACACCGACACGACCGCCGTCGACGAGACGACCACCACCGCACCGCCACCGCCGGCGACGAGCGTCGCGCCGGCCGAGCTCCAGGTCACGGCGCTGAACTCGGCGGGCATCGACGGGTTCGCCGGCCAGACCCAGCAGTTCCTCAGCGTGGCGGGCGGCTACACGTCGGTCACCGCGATCACGGGCGCCGGCCTGGTGGAGCAGACCGTGGTGCACTTCGCCGAGGGGTTCGAGGCGGACGCGAACGCGGTCGCCGAGGTGCTCGGCCTCGACCCGAGCCGGGTGTCGCCGCTGCCCGCCGACCAGCAGCTCGCCCGCAACCCGGGCGAGTTCCCCGACACGACGCAGGTCGCCGTCGTGCTCGGCCCTGACGTCGCCCCGACGGTGCAGGGAGCTGCCGAGGGCCAATCCGACGCGGACGGGGCCGCCGAGGGCGACGACGCCGCCGGCGGCACCTGACGTGGCGGAGGCGGGACCCACCGAGCTGCTCCGCCGCCTGGTCGAGCCGGGAGCCGACGGCCTCCTCGCGCTCGACTTCGACGGGACCCTCGCACCCATCGTCGACGATCCGGCAGCTGCGGCCCCCCTGGAGGGCGTCCCGGAGCTGCTGGAGGAGCTCGCGTCGCGCGTCGGCGAGGTGGCCGTCGTGTCGGGGCGCCCGCTGTCGTACCTGACCCACCACCTCCCGGCGAGCCTCACGCTCGTCGGGCTCTACGGGCTCGAGACCCTGCGCCGCGGCGAGGTCGTCGACCACCCGAACGCCGGGGTCTGGCGGGAGACCATCGCGGACGTCGCCCGGGGCGCCGAGCTGCGCGGCCCCACCGGCATGACCGTCGAGCTGAAGGGCGCCTCCATCACGCTGCACTACCGGCAGCACCCCGAGATCGCCGAGCAGGTGGCGAAGTACGCGCGGGAGGCCGCCGAGCTGGCGGGGCTGCGGGTCCGCCCCGCACGCATGAGCGTCGAGCTGCATCCCCCGATCGACGAGGACAAGGG
This sequence comes from uncultured Microthrixaceae bacterium, assembly GCA_965651815.1. GTDB lineage: Bacteria > Actinomycetota > Acidimicrobiia > Acidimicrobiales > Microtrichaceae > CBFGTJ01. The sequence continues at coordinate 7,825 of CBFGTJ010000102.1, forward strand.
CACCTCGCTCGCACGGCTCGCGGCCGAGCACATCGGGCCGGTGGTGTTCGCCGGCGACGACGTCGGTGACCTCGCCGCGTTCGACGCGCTCGACGCGCTCGAGGCAGAGGGCCGTTCCGTACTGCGCATCGCGGTGGACAGCACCGAGGCGCCCGAGGAGCTGCGGTCGCGGGCCGACCTGGTGGTCGCCGGCCCGGAGGGGTTCGCGCAGCTGCTCCGTTCGCTGCTGTCCTGACCGGCCGGCGACCGCTCAGGACGCGGCGGCGAGCTGGTCCGCGAGCCAGTCCGCGGGGGTGCGCGCCTCGACCAGCTCCCGCAGCCGCTGCGCACGCAGGGCGCGCTCGGGTGCCGGCCGGTCGAGCGCCGCGGCGAGCGCGTCGGCGGTGTCGGACAGGTCGAACGGCGACACCGCGTCCACCGCGGCGTGCAGTTCGGTGAAGGCGCCGGCCTCGGTCGACAGCACCACCTGGCCGTCGCGCTCGTTGACGAGCGGGCCCTCCTTCGCGACGAGGTTGAGCCCGTCGCGGACCGGGTTCACGAGCAGCGCGTCGTAGCGGCGCAGTGCCGCGACCGAGCGGGGGTAGTCGTCGTCGGTCTCGAGCAGGACGGGCTGCCAGCCGGCGTCGCCCCATCGCTCGTTGACCCGCGCGGCGGCCTCCTCCACCTCTTCGCGGTACCGGGCGTACGCGGGCACGCCCTGGCGGGACGGGTAGCAGCGCGCGAGGAACACCACCTTCCCGCGCAGGTCCGCCCGGCGTGCGAGCAGGAGGTCGAACGCCGCGAACCCCCGCACGATGTTCTTCGACAGCTCCATGCGGTCGACGCGGACGACGACCTGCCGGTCACCGACCAGCTCGTCGAGCGAACGCAGCTGCGCCGCGCACTCCGGGGACCCGGCGGTGGCCCGCAGGTCGTCGGGGTCCGTCGACAGCGTCGACGCGAACACCACCGCTCCCTTGCCGTCCGCGAGGTCGGCCGGCGGCCACTCCTCGAGCGAGGCGGTGAAGTTCGCGGCCCACCCCGCGGTGTGGAAGCCGCACGCGTGGTGCGCGGCGAGGGAGGACAGCAGCTCCTCCCGGACCCCCGCGGGCAGGACGCGGAGGCCGTCGGGGCCGGCGAAGGGAGTGTGGTGGAAGTGCACGAGTGACAGGTCCGGCCGCTCACGTGACACCGTGGGGGCGAGGAGCGTCAGGTGGTAGTCCTGCACCAGCACCGCGGCGCCCTCGGGGGAGTGCTCGCAGACCGCCTCGGCGAACCGCTCGTTGACGCGCCGGTACGCCGACCACGCGTCCCACCAGTCGTCGTCGTAGGCCGGCTCGCGGGTCAGGTCGAACAGGCCGTGGTGCACGAACCACAACGTCTCGTTCGAGATGACGTCGTACGCGAGCCGGTGGTCCTCCTCGCCGGTGTCGAGCAGCCGCACCGGCAGGCCGTCCTCCGCGGGTCGGTCCTCCGCCGCCGCACGCCGGTCGCCGTCGGAGAGCGCCGCGGCGATCCAGGTCGCGCGCCCCTCCTCGAGCAGCGGTGCGAGCCCCGAGACGAGCCCACCCCCGCCGCGCCTGGTGGCGAGCGAACCGTCGGGCCGGAGCTCGTAGCCCACCGGCCCACGGTTGGACGCGATCACCACCGGGCGGTCGGGCGCTCGTCGGGCCGACAGCGGTCGATCGGGCAGTGGTCGATCGGGCAGCGGTCGATCGGGCATGGTCGCCAACCCTACGTGGCAGGGCCGCGGGTCCTCCTACGCTGGGGCCCGTGCGAGTGCTCGTGGCGCCCGACAAGTTCCGAGGCACCGCGACGGCGGCCGAGGCGGCGACGGCGCTCGCGGAGGGGTGTCGCGAGCTGGGCCACGACGTCGTGCTCCAGCCGCTGGCCGACGGCGGTGAGGGCACGCTCGAGGTGCTGGGTGGGCCGAACCGCACCACCACCGTGACCGGCCCGCTCGGCGACCCGGTCGAGGCGCCGTGGCGGCTGGCGAAGCCCGACGCGGTGATCGAGATGGCGGCCGCGTCCGGACTCGAGCTCGTGGGCGGCGCGGAGGGCAACGATCCGGTGGCCGCCTCGACCTACGGGACCGGCGAGCTGATCGCCGCGGCGCTCGACGCCGGCGCCCGGCGCATCGTCGTCGGGGTGGGCGGCTCCGCGACGACCGACGGCGGCCTCGGTGCGCTGCGTGCGATCTATCCGCTGCACCGCCTGCGCGGCGTGGAGATCGAGGTCGCCTGCGACGTCCGCATCCGCTTCACCGAGGCGGCCCGTGTCTTCGCGCCGCAGAAGGGCGCGTCGCCCGCGCAGGTGGAGCTGCTCGAGCGCCGCCTCGAACGCCTGGTGCAGGTGTACCGCGAGGAGTACGGCGTGGACGTCTCGGAGCTCCCGGGCGGGGGCGCCGCGGGTGGGCTCGCCGGCGGCCTCGCCGCGATCGGGGCCACGCTCGTCCCCGGCTTCGACCTCGTCGCCGAGGCCGTCGAGCTCGCCGAGCAGGTCGAGGCCGCCGACCTGGTGATCACCGGTGAGGGCTTCCTCGACGACGAGTCCTTCGACGGCAAGGTCGTCGGCGGCGTCGTCGAGATGGCCCGGGAGCTGCGCACGCCCGTGGTCGCGGTCGTGGGGGAGTGCGTGGAGGACCCGCCCGGTCGCGTGCCCGTGGTGTCGCTCGTCGAGTCGTTCGGCCGGGAGCGGGCGCTCGGCGACACGCTCGCCTGCCTCCGGAGCGCTGCGGCGATCGCCCTGGAGCTCGCCGGCTGAGGGGTGGTGTGCCCGTCGGCGGTCCCCGCCGGTACGATCGCCGCCCATCGACAGGAGGACGAGCTGATGAGCGTGAAGATCCGGATCCCCACCACCTTGCGGACCTTGACCGGAGGCTCGTCGGAGGTGCAGGTCGAGGGGTCGACCGTCGGTGAGGCGCTCACTGCGCTCGACGAGGCGCACCCGGGCTTCAAGGACCGGCTCTTCGACGAGGACGGCAACCTCCGCCGGTTCGTCAACGTCTTCGTCGCGGACGACGACGTGCGCTACCTCGACGGCGTGTCGACGCCGGTGCCCGAGGGCGAGACGATCTCGATCATCCCCGCCGTCGCCGGGGGCTGACCGGTGGGCGGCGGCGACCGGCCGCGCCCCGCCGAGCCGGGCGGGGACGACGGCGCCGGCACGCCCGATGCCGCCGCGCCGTGCCTGCCGCACGTCGCGCCACCGCGCTCGGTCGACCGCATCCCGTCCAGGTACCGCCGCTCCGCGGGTGCCACGGTCCTCGCCGCGGGCCTGCTCGGGCTGCGGGACGCGATCGAGGAGACGCCCGAGGAGGAGCCGGTCGTCGAGCAGCGGCTCGCCGGCGGTCGACCCGCCGGCCCGGTCGAGGTGTTCCTGGACCCCGACGACCCCGCGGCGAGCCTGGTCGTGATCCGCGACCCCCACGACCGGAACTGACTCCCTCC
>CBFGTJ010000103.1:0-10992 GCA_965651815.1 uncultured Microthrixaceae bacterium
GCAGCTCCGCTCCCCGGCCACCACCGCGGCGGCGCGCCGGCGGGGTCTCCACCGTGGTGGGCCCGCCGCCGGTCGCGACCCCCGCGTCGGTGACCTCGCTGCTCAACGGTCAGCTCCCTCAGCCGTACGCCTGTGCGGCGGCGGCCTCGAGGCGCTCCGCGGTCGCCTGCGGGTCACTGGGGTCCCGCAGGAAGTCCTGCAGCACCTGCCACATGCCCTGGGCCGGGGTGCCACCGAAGGCGGAGGGCACCAGGTCCGAGAGGTCGAAGCGGAAGGTCTCCGCCTCGACGAGCGCCTCGGCGGAGCGCCGCGTGATGTCGTCGGGGTACAGGGAGGTGTCGACGTTCTGGTTGGGCGAGGTGAACCCGCCGATCTCGGCCCAGATCTCCGCCGCCTCCGGGGTGGCGAGGAACCGGATCAGCTCGGCGGCCGCCTCGCTCTCGGTGAGCAGCACCGCGACGTCGCCGCCGCCGACGACCATCGGCTCGGAGCCGTCCACCGACGGGAAGTCGAAGAAGTCGGCGTCCTCGCCGACCACCGCGTCCGTCTCGTCGGTGATCACCCCGGCGACGAAGTCGCCCTCGAAGACCATCGCCGCGTCACCCCGGAACACGGTCGTCACCGACTCGGGGAAGCTCATCCCGTTCGACTCGGGGTGCACCACGTCCGGCGCCGACCAGAGCTCCTGGAGGTGCGTCAGCGCGGTCAGGACCGACTCGTCGGTCCATGGGATCTCGTGGGCGACCAGCTGGTCGTACTTCTCCGGACCGGCGACCCGCAGGTAGACGTTCTCGAACCAGTCGGTCAGCGTCCAGCCGTCCCCGCCGGCCACCGCGAGCGGCGTGACGCCGGACTCGGCGATCGTCGTCGCGACCTCCTGCAGGTCATCCCACGTCTCCGGCGGCTCGACGCCGGCCTGCTCGAACGCCTCGGGCCGGTACCAGAAGGTGGACTTGTTGGCGGCCTTGAACCAGACGCCGTAGAGCGTGTCGTCCACCGAGCCCAGGGTGCGCCAGTCCTCGGAGTAGTGCTCGTCGACCTCGCTGCCCGCGATCTCCTCGATCGGCTGGAGCGCCCCGTCGGCGACCAGGTCGCTCATCAGCCCCGGCTGCGGCAGCACGGCGACGTCCGGCGGGTCCCCGCCCTCGAGGCGGTTGCCGATCACCGTCGCGATGTCGTCGCCGGTGGAGGTGAACGTCACCTCGGCGCCCGTGCGGTCGGTGAACTCGGCGAGCACGGCCTCGAACGCCTCCTGCTCGGCCCCGCTCCACACCGCGGCGACCTCGATCGTCTCCCCGGCGAAGTCGCCTCCTCCGCCGCCACCGCCGTCACCCTCGCCACCGCCCGTGTCGTCCCCGTCGTCGCCGCAGCCGGCTGCGACGAGGGCGAGCACGGCGAGCAGGCCGAGCAACCGCCACCAACGACGCCCCGTCCGGTCACCCAACCTCGTGCTCATGGTGTGCCTCCTTGTCGATGCGCTCTGTCGATGCACTCTGTCGATGCAGGTCGCGGGTCATGACCCGGCCGCCTCGCCGTCCCACACGGCGGCGCCGGTCTCGGGGTCGAAGACGTGCAGGCGGGTGGTGTCCACCGAGAGCCGGACCGGCGCGCCCTCCCGCGCCGCGGTGCGCGGGTTGAGCCGGGCGACGACCGGGCTGGTCCGCTCGTCGGTGCCCGCGCCGGGTGCCAGGTCCTCACCCACGTCCGCGGCCAGCTCCCTGGCGTCCTCGGTCAGGACCTGCGGGGTGTCGAGGCTGACGTGCACGAGGACGTCGGAGCCCATCGCCTCGACCAGCTCGGCGCGCAGCTCCAGCACGCTGTGGTGCGGACCGGGGTCCAGGTCGGCGTCCGAGATGTCCTCCGGGCGGATGCCGACCACGACGGTGCGCCGGTCGTAGGCGGCGATCGCCGGCCGGGCGTCGAGCAGCTCGGGGGCGAGCTCCAGCTTGTGGCTGCCGAGCGTGAGCACCCACGACGAGTCGCCCACCCGCTCGAGGTCCCCCTGCAACAGGTTCATCGCAGGGGAGCCGATGAACCCCCCGACGAACAGGTTGGTCGGGCGGTCGTAGAGCACCTGTGGGCTGTCGACCTGCTGGAGGACGCCCCGCTTCATCACCGCGACCCGGTCGCCGAGCGTCATGGCCTCGGTCTGGTCGTGGGTGACGTAGATCGTGGTGACGCCGAGGCGGTCCTGCAGCTTCGCGATCTCGGCCCGCATCTGCACCCGCAGCTTGGCGTCCAGGTTGGACAGCGGCTCGTCCATCAGGAACACCTGCGGCTCCCGGACGATCGCCCGGCCCATCGCGACGCGCTGGCGCTGGCCACCGGAGAGGTTCCGGGGCTTGCGGTCGAGCAGCTCGGACAGGCCGAGCACCTCCGCCGCCTCCTTCACGCGCCGCTCGATCTCGGCCTTGGGGACCTTCCGCAGCTTGAGGCCGAACCCGATGTTCGCCGCGACGTCGAGGTGGGGGTACAGCGCGTAGCTCTGGAACACCATCGCGACGTCGCGCTCCCTCGACGGCACCCGGCTGACCTCGCGGTCGCCGATGTAGATGTTCCCGGAGGTCACCTCCTCGAGTCCGGCGACCATCCGCAGCGCCGTGGTCTTGCCGCACCCGGAGGGGCCGACGAGCACCAGGAGCTCGCCGTCCGCGATGTCGAGGTCGAGGTCCGACACGGCCCTCGTCCCGTCCGGATAGACCTTCGAGATCGACTCGAGGCGTACTCCCGCCATGTCACCCCCTGGTCCTGTGTGCCTCCTTACCCACATGTGGATCGATGTGTGACAGATCACCACTCCCCCGGCGCGTCGGGGGTAGGTGCGGGGTCGTGGACACGGTCGAGCGGGCAGCGCGGTAGGGGTCGCGGCCGTGCGCGTCGTGGTGACGGGGGCCACCGGGAACCTGGGCTCCAGCCTCGTCGAGGCGCTGGCCATCGACCCGGGCGTGCAGTCGGTGGTCGGGATCGCACGGCGGGCGCCGTCGTGGACCCCGCCCAAGACCACCTGGGTCGCCGCGGACGTGAGGACCGCCCCGCTCGACGAGCTGTTCGAGGGTGCCGACGCGGTGGTGCACCTGGCGTGGATCTTCCAACCCACCCACGACCCGGTCGCGACCTGGGACAACAACGTGCGGGGCGCGGAGCGGGTGTTCGAGGCCGCGGCGCGCAGCGGCGCGGGCGCGCTCGTGCACGCCTCCTCGGTCGGCGTGTACCGGGCCGGGCTCGGTGAGGGACCGGCGGACGAGGGGTGGCCCACCGACTCGCTCCCCACCGCGGCCTACGGCCGCGAGAAGGCGTACCTGGAGCGGGTGCTCGACCGCGTCGCGGCGCAGCAGCCGCTCCTCCGGGTCGTGCGGATGCGCCCGTACTTCCTGTTCCGGCGCGCCGCGGCGTCCTCGCAGCGGCGCATCTTCGCGGGCCCGTTCCTCCCCACGAGCCTCCTGCGGCGGCGCCTCCCGAAGGTGCCCGTGCCCGCCGGGATCCGTTTCCAGGCGTTGCACACGGCGGACGCCGCGGAGGCCTTCCGCCGGGCGCTGCACGAACCGGTGCGCGGTGCGTTCAACCTGGCGGCCCCACCTCCGATCGGGCCGGAGGAGCTCGCCGCCGCGCTCGGGGGCGAACCGCTCGTCGTCCCGCTGCCGGTCGTGCGGGCCGCGGTGGCCGCGGCCTGGCACGCACGCGTGCTGCCGGCGTCACCGCACCTCGTGGACCTCGTCGCCGGGCTGCCGCTGCTCGACTGCGGGCGGGCACGCGACGAGCTCGGCTGGTCACCGACCCGCTCGGGCACCGAGGCCCTCGACGAGCTCGTCGAGGGCCTGCGGCACCGGGCGAGCTTCCCGACGCCGCCGCTCGCGCCCGACCGGCCGCTGCGCAGCGACGAGCTCGTCTCGGGCGTCGGCACCTTCACCAGCCCGCCCGTGGCGGACCCCACGCGACCGGCCGGGCCCGACACCCGCTGAGCCGGAGGCGGCGTCAGGCGCGGGAGGTGTCGATGCGGTCGCGGTCGCGGCGGGGCCAGACCAACAGCGCGAGCAGGATCATGCCGGCGCCGAGGCCCAGGTGCAGCCAGTTGTCCGCGTCGTTGAGCGGGATGAAGTTCGCGTCCGACTGGTGGTCCACCGCCATCCCGTAGACCCACAGCGCCAGGTAGATCAGGCCACCGATGGCCAGGAACGAGCGCGACGCGTTCGCGGCACGGGCGGCGGCGAGGCCGACCAGGCCGAAGGCGAGGTGCACGATGTTGTGCAGGATCGACACCTGGAACACGCCGAAGAGCTCGGCACCGGACTCGTGGCCGGCGAACTCCATCGCGTCGTAGTTGGTCGTGATGCCCGGGATGAAGCCGAGGACCCCGACGAGCAGGAACACCACGCCGACGAGCCCCGCGGCAGCGCGGGCGGCCGCGGCCGTGTCGCCCGTCGTGACGCCCGCCCCGGGTCGTCGCATGTGGAGCGGATCTGACTGAGCCATCTCGGACCTCCTGTCCTCGAACAGGTCCGACGGACCTGCGCTGCACCCGCCCTGCGCGGTTGCTGTACCCGTCGCCGTACCCCCTCAGAACCCGTCCGAACCCCACTCGATCGCCGCCGCGGCCGCGGCCCGGAGGGCAGACTCCCGGTGTGAACGACGAGCGGCTCGGCGCCTACCGGGCGAAGCGGGACTTCGACCGCACCAGCGAGCCGTCGGGGTCCGCACGCGCGGCGGCCTCCGAGGGTGCCGCTCCCCGGTTCGTCGTGCAGCGCCACCGCGCCCGGCGACTCCACTACGACTTCCGCCTCGAGATCGACGGGGTGCTCGTCAGCTGGGCGGTGCCCAAGGGGCCCACGCTGGACCCGAACGTGCGCCGGCTGGCGGCGCGCACCGAGGACCACCCGCTGGAGTACGAGTCGTTCGAAGGGGTCATCCCCCGCGGCGAGTACGGCGGCGGCGACGTGATCGTCTGGGACGAGGGGACCTGGGAGCTGCACCGCGACGACGACGCGGCCGCGGCGTTGGAGGCCGGGGAGCTGCACCTCGACCTCTCCGGCCACAAGCTGCGGGGCCGGTTCGTGCTCGTCCGCACGCGTGGGCGCGGCGAGGGCGAGCAGTGGCTGCTGCTGCACAAGCACGACGAGCACGCCGTCGAGGGGTGGGACCCCGAGGACCACCCCCGTTCGGTCCTCTCCGGGCGCACCAACGAGGAGGTCGCCGCGGACCCGGCGGCGGTGTGGGAGCCCGGGGTGCCCGCGGCGCGGGCCGAGGTCCGCCTCCACGTGCTGCCCGAGGACGACCCCGAGCTCCTCGCGCTCGACGAGCTCGGCGTGAAGGGGACCTGGACGTTCCGGGGCCGCGAGCTGCGCCTCACCAACCTCGACAAGGTGCTCTTCCCAGGGCGCAAGGGCGAGGACCCGATCACCAAGCGGGAGCTGATCCGGTGGTACGCGGCGATGTCACCGCTGCTCGTGCCGCACCTCCGGGACCGGCCCGTGAACCTCCACCGCTTCCCCAACGGCGTGGAGGAGCCGGGGTTCTGGCACAAGGCCGTGCCGAAGCACGCGCCGGAGTGGATCGAGCGGTGGGACAACGAGCGGGCGGACGAGGGCGAGACCCGCACGTACTTCGTCGCGTCGGAGCCGGCGACGGTCGCCTGGCTCGCGAACTACGGCGCGATCGAGCTGCACCCGTGGACCTCGACGACCGCGCACCCGTTGCAGCCCAGCTACGCGCTGTTCGACCTCGACCCGGGCGCGGACACGGAGTGGGAGGACCTGCTCGTGCTGGCGCGCCTGCACCGCACCGCGCTCGAGCACCTGGGCGTCACGGGGTTCCCGAAGGTCACCGGCAGCCGTGGCATCCAGATCTGGGTGCCGGTGGTCGACGGCTACACGTTCGAGGACACCCGCACGTGGGTCGAGGCCGTGTCGAAGGCGGTCGGCCGGACGGTGCCGGAGCTCGTCAGCTGGGAGTGGGGCGTGCGTGAGCGGGGCGGGCTCGCCCGGCTCGACTACACGCAGAACGCGCGGAACAAGACGCTCGTCGCCCCCTACAGCGTGCGGCCCGCGCCCGGCGCGCCGGTGTCGATGCCGATCAGATGGGACGAGCTCGACGACCCGGAGCTCCGCCCGGACCGCTGGACGATCCGCAACGCCCGCTCGCGCGTCGACGAGGTCGGCGACCTGTTCCGCGACCTGCGGGCGGCCGCGCAACGACTCCCGGAGCTCAGCTGAGCAGCTGCTCCAGGCGGGCGCGCAGCTCGTCGGGGTCGCCCTCCACCCTGAACCGCTTGCGCCGGGAGCCGGCGCCGGTGACGAGCTCGACGGCGCCCCGGCGGACGCCGAGCTCCGCGGCCAGCAGCCGCCGCACCGCCTCGTTCGCGCGGCCCTCGGCGGGCGGCGCGCTCACGCGCACGGCGAGCACGCCGTCGTGGGTGCCGTCCACGGCGTCCCGTCGGGCGCCCGGCCGGACGTGGACCTCGAACTCGATGCCGTCCCGGGACATGGCACCGATGGTCGCACGCGGCGGGTTCCGCGAGCGCCGGGGCCGGTTGCGTGCTGCACTGGTCCCCACGTGACTCCTGCACCGCACCCCGGCGCACCCGACCTGCGGCACGGCACCGCCGCGGCCCGATGGGTGCTCGCCGCGACGGTGCTGGGATCGGGCATCGCCTTCCTCGACGGGACCGTGGTGAACGTCGCCCTGCCCTCCATCGGCGAGGAGCTCGACGCGTCGATCGGCGGGCTGCAGTGGACGGTCAACGGGTACCTCGTCACCCTCTCCGCCCTCCTGCTGCTCGGTGGCGGGTTGGGCGACCGCTACGGGCGGCGCCGGATCTTCGTCGTGGGCCTCGTCTGGTTCACCGCGGCCTCCCTCGCGTGCGGCCTCGCGCCGGGCATCGAGCTGCTCGTGGTGGCACGGGCGCTGCAGGGGGTGGGCGGTGCGCTGCTGGTGCCGAGCAGCCTGGCGATCATCTCCGCGACGTTCCACCCGGACGATCGCGGGCGTGCGATCGGCGCCTGGTCGGGTCTGTCCGGGGTCGCCAGCGCCGTGGGTCCGTTCCTCGGCGGGTGGCTCATCGACTCGGCCAGCTGGCGCTGGGTGTTCCTCGTCAACGTGCCCCTCGCCGCCGTGGCCGTCGCGATCGCGCTGCGGCACGTGCCCGAGACCCGCGCCGGCACGCCCGGCGAGGCGGGTCCGCTCGACCTGCCGGGCGCCGCGCTGGTCACCCTGGGCCTCGCCGCACTGACGTGGGCGGCCATCGACCAGGACGGGGCCTCGAGCGTGGCGTCCGCGCTGCTCGGCGTGTCCGCGCTCGTCGGCTTCGTGGCGGTGGAGCGCGCGAGCCGGGCGCCGATGGTCCCGCTGGAGGTGTTCCGGATCCGCCAGTTCACCGGCGCCAACGTGACCACCTTCGCCCTCTACGGCGGGCTCGGCGGCGCGATGTTCCTCGTGGTGCTGCGGCTGCAGGTCTCGCTCGGCTACTCGGCGCTCGAGGCCGGCGCCGCGCTCGTGCCGTTCACGGTGCTGATGCTGCTGCTGTCCCCCGCGGCCGGACAGCTCGGCAGCGCGGTGGGGCCCCGCCTGCCGATGACCGTGGGGCCCATCGTGGCGGGCGCGGGCCTGGCGCTGCTCGCCGGGATCGGCGACGGTGACCGCTACGTGCCCGACGTCGGCGCGGGGGTGGTGGTGTTCGGCCTCGGCATGTCGCTGACGGTCGCGCCGCTGACCGCGGCGGTGCTCGCCGAGGTGGGCGAGCGGCGCGTGGGTGTGGCGTCGGGCATCAACAACGCGATCGCGCGGCTCGCGGGGCTGTTCGCGGTGGCGGGGGTGCCCGCGCTCGCCGGGATCCGCAGCGACTCGACCCTCGGCGAGGGGCTCGACGACGGGTACGCGACGGCGATGTGGATCTGTGCCGGCGCGTGCGTCGTCGGGGGCCTCGTGGCCGCGGTGGCGATGCGCCGCGGGGCCGGCACCGTGCCCGCGATCCACCCGGCGGTGGACCAGGCCTGCAACGAGGCGGCGCTGGCACGGGGAGCCCGCCGCGACCCGGAGGGCCCGTAGCAGGATGCGCGCACCGCGCTACCAGCGCCCGCCGGCGGGTACGGAGGTTATGGTCCGCCATGACCCAGGAAGGGAGCATCGATGGCGCAGTTGAAGGTTGGAGACCGGAGCTACTCGATCCACCGGCTCGACTCGCTCGACACCGCCGGCGACGTGGACACGTTGCCGTTCTCGCTCAAGGTGCTGCTCGAGAACCTGGTCCGCCACCGTGACGACGTCTCGGTGACCGGCGACGACGTCGCGGCCCTCGCCGCCTGGGACCCGAACGCGACGAGCCGCGGCGAGCTGTCGTTCTCGCCGGCGCGGATCCTGCTCCAGGACTTCACCGGGGTGCCGGCGGTGGTCGACCTGGCCGCCATGCGCGACGCGGTCGCAGCGCTCGGCGGCGACCCGGCGGCCGTGAACCCGCTGGTGCCCGCCGAGCTCGTGATCGACCACTCGATCATCGCGGACGTCGCCGGGGTGCCCGAGGCCTTCGTGCGCAACGGCGAGCTCGAGTTCGAGCGCAACCGCGAGCGCTACCAGTTCCTCCGCTGGGGCCAGACCGGCTTCGACGGGCTGCTCGTCGTCCCGCCGAACACCGGCATCTGCCACCAGGTCAACCTGGAGTACCTGTCACGCGTCGTGTTCGTCGACGACGACGGCAACGCCTACCCCGACACGCTCGTGGGCACCGACTCCCACACGCCGATGGTGAACGGCCTCGGCGTGCTCGGCTGGGGGGTCGGCGGCATCGAGGCGGAGGCGGCCATGCTGGGCCAGCCGATCTCGATGCTCACCCCGGAGGTCGTCGGCTTCCAGCTGTCGGGCGAGCTCCCGGAGGGCTCGACCGCGACCGACCTCGTCCTCACCGTCACCGAGATGCTCCGCCAGCACGGCGTGGTCGGGAAGTTCGTCGAGTTCTACGGCCCGGGCGTCTCGTCGGTGTCGCTCGAGAACCGGGCGACGATCGGCAACATGTCGCCCGAGTACGGGGCGACCTGCGCGATCTTCCCGATCGACGACGAGACCCTCCGCTACCTGCGCTTCACCGGCCGCTCCGAGGAGCAGGTCGCGCTCGTCGAGGCGTACACGAAGGAACAGGGCCTCTGGCACGATCCCGCCGCGACGCCCCGCTACTCCGAGCAGCTGTCGCTGGACCTCGGCACCGTCGTGCCGAGCCTGGCGGGGCCCAGCCGGCCCCAGGACCGCGTGCCGCTGGACCGCTCCAAGGAGATGTTCCGCGAGGCGCTCGGCGAGTACCTCACCGAGCTCGAGCTGAAGGCGGGGCGCGACCTGCGCAACGGGATCATGGTGCCGCCGATGCACGTGCGGAAGGGCTCGCCGGAGCACGCGTCGGCGCTGTCGTTCCCGGCGAGCGACCCGCCGGCGCCGATGGGCGGCGGCGACGCCGCCGACGCGACGGCCGACGCGGACGAGGGGGGTGAGGAGCACATCGCGGGCGTGACGTCGGGCCCGACCCCGGGTGTGAGGGTCCCGGTCACCGCTCCGGACGGCACCACCTACGAGCTCGGGCACGGCGACGTGGTGATCGCCGCGATCACCAGCTGCACGAACACGTCGAACCCCTCGGTCATGGTCGCCGCGGGGCTGCTCGCCAAGAAGGCCGTGGAGCGGGGGCTGCGGTCGAAGCCGTGGGTGAAGACCTCCCTCGCGCCGGGCTCGAAGGTGGTGACCGACTACTACGAGCGCGCCGGGCTCACCCCGTACCTCGAGCAGCTCGGCTTCTACCTCGTCGGCTACGGGTGCACGACCTGCATCGGCAACTCCGGTCCGCTCGCGCCGGAGGTGTCGAAGGCGATCGACGAGGGCGACCTCTCGGTCGCGGGCGTGCTGTCGGGCAACCGCAACTTCGAGGGGCGCATCCACCCCGAGGTCAGGATGAACTACCTGGCGTCGCCCCCGCTCGTGGTGGCCTACGCGCTCGCCGGGTCGATGGACGTGGACCTCTACGACGAACCGCTCGGCACCGGCGACGACGGCGAACCGGTGTACCTGCGGGACATCTGGCCCTCGACCCAGGAGGTCGACGAGGTCATCGCCTCGTCGCTGCGCTCGGAGATGTTCCTCGAGCGGTACGGCTCGATCCTCGAGGGGGACGAGCGGTGGAAGTCGCTGTCGGTGCCGACCGGTGAGCGCTACGCGTGGGACGACACGTCCACCTACGTGCGCCAGCCCCCGTTCTTCGACGGCATGGGCACCGAGCCGGAGCCGATCCGCGACATCGAGGGTGCACGCGTGCTCGTGATGCTCGGCGACTCGGTCACCACCGACCACATCTCCCCCGCCGGAGCGATCCGCCCCGACGGTCCTGCCGGCACCTGGCTGCAGGAGCACGGCGTGCAGCCGAAGGACTTCAACTCCTACGGGTCACGCCGCGGGAACCACGAGGTGATGCTGCGCGGCACCTTCGCAAACGTGCGGCTGCGCAACCTGCTCGCCCCCGGGACCGAGGGCGGGGTCACCGTCCACCTGCCGGACGGTGAGCAGATGTCGATCTACGACGCGGCCATGCGCTACCAGGCCGAGGGCGTGCCGCTGGTCGTGCTCGCGGGCAGCGAGTACGGGTCGGGCTCGTCGCGGGACTGGGCCGCCAAGGGCACCGCGCTGCTCGGCGTGCGAGCCGTGATCGCCCGCTCCTTCGAGCGCATCCACCGCTCGAACCTCGTCCAGATGGGCGTGCTGCCGCTGCAGTTCGTCGACGGCGCGGACGTCGAGTCGCTCGGCCTGACCGGCCGCGAGACCTTCCGCGTGTCGGGGCTGTCGGCGCTGCAGCCCGCCGAGCTCATCGGCGCCCGGATCACGGTCGAGGCCGACGGGACCTCGTTCGAGACGATCGCGAGGATCGACACGCCGAAGGAGGCGGACTACTTCCGCCACGGCGGCATCCTCCGCTACGTCGTCCGTCAGCTCGCCGAGGTGGGCTGACCGCCCGCCATGGGCGGGCCCCTAGGT
>CBFGTJ010000104.1:0-10981 GCA_965651815.1 uncultured Microthrixaceae bacterium
TCGGCAAGATCTCGAAGCCGATCCTGTTCAACCTCGGGCTGCTGTGCTCGAAGACGTTCGACGACGCCATCTTCGAGGAGCTGTTCCGCGCGAAGTACGGCATCGAGCGGTCCGACATCGTGAAGATGAACATCAAGGGCGTCTTCCAGCTCTGGCTGGCCGACGGCACCTACCGCGAGATCAACCTCAAGGAGTGCCACGCCTGGACCCGCGAGGGGTGCAACCACTGCCCCGACTTCGCGGCCGAGCACGCCGACATCTCCACCGGCGGCATCGGCGAGAACGCGGACTGGACGCTCACGATCGTGCGCACCGACCTCGGGCGGGAGATCATCTCGCGGATGATCGCGGATGGCACGATCGAGGCGCGCCCCGGCGACTCCGACCCCGGTGCGATCGCCCTCATGCACCGACTGGCCGAGAAGTCCCGTGCCCGCTGGCCGCTCAGCGCCGAGCCGAGCGTGCGGGTCGGGCTGCCCGCGCCGAAGCGCGCCACGGCCGCGGCCGCGGGCTGACCCCCCGCTCGTCGACCGGGCTCGCCTACCGACTCAGCTGCGCTCGCCGTCGGCGCAGCGGTCCATGATCCGCTGGATGTCGCGGGGCACCTCGATGTCGTCCCCGTCCTCCGCCTCGGCCTGGGCCTCCTCGAACGCCCGCACCTCGGAGAACGGCACCCCCGCCCCCGGGTCGCTCAGGCCGTCGTAGACGCAGCGGCAGAACTCCTGCGACTCGAGCTCCTCGTCGACGTACTCGCCGTCCTCGTTCGGCTCCACGCCCGTGCAGCCGTACATGAAGTTCCCGTAGAACCCCGAACCGTCACGGGTCGGCTCGCCGTAGCCGGTCGGCTGCGGCTGACCACCAGCGCACGAGGTCAGTGCGAGCGCGGCGACGGCTGCCACGGAGAGGCCTCGGACGGCACGGGTGACGGGGCGCATCGGTCTCCTCGGTGGGGGTGGGACGGCCCGCCACGCTAGTCCCGCGACCCCCGCGGCGGGTAACCGCGGACCCCGGCAGCACTCAGCCCGGCAGCGCTCAGCCCAGCAGCCAGGTGGGGTCGAGCTCCTCGCCGAGCGAGATCGCGAGCGAGGCGTCGTAGGCGAACATCGGGTCCTCGCCACGGTTGCCCACCAGCGCCAGGTCGATCACCGGGAGGCTCCGCTCCCGGACCGTGCCCGCCGACACCGCCGCCAGCGCGCTCCACAGCCCCCGCGGGCCCCGCGGCACGCGGGGCCGGGCCGGTTCGGTGGGTGGGCAGATCGGCGGCATGTACCCACTATCGGCCGGTTCGGGCGACGCCGACAGTGCCGTACGGCCCACCCCGCCGGAAATGATCCGGGCGACCCACTCCGGGTGGTCCGCTGCGATCAGGCGCTCCCGTCAGACCTTCAGGTACCGGCCCACGGCGATGCCGGAGCCGATCGCACCGGTGATGGCGCCGACGGCCAGGATCATCAGCACGGCCGTCCACAGGTCACCCGAGGTCCACTTGATCTGGTTGAGCAGCTCGAAGCTCACCTGGTTCACGAAGTTGCGCTTCCACAGCGCGTCGAAGCCCCAGGTGAGGCCGGCGGCGGCGAAGGCGCCGAGCATGCCCTGGACCATGCCCTCGGTCATGAACGGCAATCGGATGAACCAGTTGCTCGCACCGACGAGGCGCATCACCTCGATCTCTCGCCGGCGGGCGAACACGGCGGTGCGGATCGTGTTGAAGATCAGCAGCACCGACACGAAGATCAGCGCGATGCCGAAGATGCGGACCCAGGAGTTCAGCGTCGTCAACGAGCGCTGCACCTGGCGGGCGTACTCCTCGGCGTAGACCACCCGCAGCACCCCGGTCATCGTCTCGAACTCGGCACCCACGGCGGACACCACGTCCGCGTCGGTGCTCGTCGGCTTCACGCGGAAGCTCTGGGGCAGCTCCTCGGGCTTGATCGCCTGGACGAAGTCGGGCTGGTCCTCGAAGAGCCGCTGGAACTCGGCGTAGGTGGCCTCCTTGTTGAGGAAGTCCACCTCCCCCACCTGCGGGTTGCCCTCCAGCTCGTTGCGGACGCTCTCGACCTGCTCCTCGGTGGCCGAGGGGTTCATGTAGACGAACATCTGCACGTCGCTGCGCAGGCCCAAGAAGCTCTGGTTGATGCCCGTGCCGATCAGGTAGCTGACCGCGACGAACGCCAGCGCGATCGCCACCGTCAGCAGCGACGCCAGGGTCAGGGTCAGGTTGCGGACGAGGTTGGACCCCGTCTCCTTCAGGACGTAGTCGAGACGAACTGCCACTCGGTCCCCATCACTCGTACACGCCGCGCGCCTGGTCCCGGACGATGCGTCCGCGGTCCAGCTCGATCACGCGCCGGCGCATGGTGTCGACGATGCCCCGGTCGTGTGTGGCCATCACCACGGTGGTCCCCGTGCGGTTGATCCGGTCGAGCAGCTTCATGATGCCCACCGAGGTGGCCGGGTCCAGGTTCCCGGTGGGCTCGTCGGCGAGCAGGATCAGCGGTCGGTTCACGAACGCGCGGGCGATCGAGACGCGCTGCTGCTCGCCGCCGGACAGCTCGTCCGGCATGCTCTGGCCCTTCCGGCCGAGACCCACCAGCTCGAGGATCTGCGGCACCGCCTCCCGGATCACCGAGCGCGGCCGCCCGATCGCCTCGAGCGCGAACGCGACGTTCTCCGAGACGGTCTTGTTCGGCAGGAGCTTGAAGTCCTGGAACACCGAGCCGATGTTGCGGCGCAGGTAGGGCACCTTGTAGCCGGGGAGCTCGCTGATGTCCTTGCCGGCGACGTAGATCTTGCCCTTCTCGGGGGTCTCCTCCCGGTTGAGCAGCCGCAGGAACGTGGACTTGCCCGAGCCGGACGGGCCGACGAGGAAGACGAACTCGCCCTTCTCGATCTCGACGGACGCGTCGCGCAGGGCCATGTGCTCGCCCTTGTAGATCTTCGAGACGTTCTCGAGCTTGATCACTGCGTCCTGGCCACGATGGAAGGTCGGCCGGCTCCCGAGCGGGGGGCGGGGAGCACCGACGGTGTCATTGCAGAACGATGACGATACCGCCCTCGGCGGAGCTCGTGGGGTACCCCCCGGGGCCCCCTGAGCGAACCGTCAACCAGCGTCGGCGGCCTCAGACCGAGACCGCCCCTTCGGCCCGCTGCCAGCGCAGGAACGCCTCGATGAGCTCGTCGATCTCGCCGTCCAGCACCGCGTCGGGGTTCGACAGCTCGAGCCCCGAGCGGAGGTCCTTGACCTGCTGGTACGGCTGGAGCACGTAGTTGCGGTCCTGGCTGCCGAAGTCCACTGCGGACTGCTGGCCGGTGATCTCGGCCAGCTTCTCCTGGCGCTTCTCCCGCTCCAGGTCGAGCAGCTTCGACTTGAGCAGCTTCATCGCCCGCTCCTTGTTCTGGTGCTGGGAGCGCTCGTTCTGGCACGAGGTGACGATGCCGGTCGGCAGGTGCGTGATCCGCACCGCGGAGTCGGTCACGTTGACGTGCTGGCCGCCGGCGCCGGATGACCGGTACACGTCGATGCGGAGGTCCTTGTCGTCGATCTGGATCTCCTCGTCCACCTCGTCGATGAACGGCGTCACCTTCACCGAGGCGAAGCTCGTCTGCCGCCGGGCGTTGTTGTCGAACGGCGAGATCCGCACCAGGCGGTGCACGCCGTGCTCGGAGCGGAGCAGTCCGTAGGCGTTGCGGCCCTTCACCACGAACGACGCGGAGGAGATGCCCGCCTCGCTGCCCTCGTGGACCGAGTCCATCTCGACCTCGAAGCCCTTGCGCTCCGCCCAGCGCAGGTACATGCGCACCAGCATCTCGGCCCAGTCCTGGGCGTCGACGCCGCCGGCGCCCGAGTTCACCTCGACGATCGCGTCGCGGTCGTCGAACTCGCCGGTGAACAGGGCCCGCAGCTCCAGCTGGGCGAACTCGCGCTCGAGGTCGTCCAGCTCGGACTCGATCTCGGGCTCGAGGCTCTCGTCGCCCTCCTCGCGGGCGAGCTCGTGCAGGGTCGCGAGGTCCTCGACGCGCGACTCCAGCCGCTCGTACAGCTCCAGGTCGTCGGTGAGCTCGGCGAACTCGCGCTGCAGCGCCTGGGCCTCGTCGGGGTCGTCCCACAGGTCGGGGCGCCCCAGCTCGGCCTCGAGCTGGGGCCGCCGGGCGCGCAGCTCGTCGACGCGCAGGTAGCCGCGCGCCTCCTCGAGCTCTGAGCGGAGCTCGGCGATCCGTGAGGAGTAGTCCTGCATCGGTCAGGCCGCCCCGTGGCAGACCTTGAACTTCTTGCCGCTGCCGCACGGGCACGGCGCGTTGCGCGGCGTCTTCTCCCACTCGCTGCGCACCACGGGTCGCTGCGGCTCGGGCTCCTTCGCCTCGTCGGTCGCCGTCGCGGTGCCCGCCGGGGCACCACCCCCGCCGGCGGCGACGGCCGCGGGACCCGCGACCGGTGCCCCGGCCGGCCCGTCCGGGGCCGTGTAGGTCAGCCGCCCCATCGGCCGGACCGTCGGGCGCTCCTCGGGGACCACCTGCACGTGCATGACGTACTGCACGAACTCGCGGGAGATGGTCTCCATGAGCTTGCCGAACATCTCGAAGCCCTCCCGCTGCCACTCGCTCAGCGGGTCCTTCTGGCCCAGCGCACGGAGGTTGATGCCCTCCTGCAGGTGGTCCATCTCCTTGAGGTGGTCGCGCCAGCGGGCGTCGATGACCTTGAGCATCACCTGACGCTCGATCTCGCGCATCGCCTCCTCGCCGAGCTCCTGCTCGCGGGCCTCGTAGTGGCGGGTGGCGTCCGACATGAGGACGTCGTAGAGCTCGTCGGTGGAGTCCACGGAACGCAGGTCGTCCGCGCCGAGCGAGGTCGGCCAGAACGTGTTCGCGTCGGCGACGAGCGCCTCGAGGTCCCACTCCTCGACGTAGTCCTCGGAGCAGTGGGTGGCGAGCAGCCCGTCGACCGCCTCGGCGAGGGCGTTCATCGTCTCTTCGCGCAGGTCGGCGCCCTCGAGGATCTCGTCCCGGCGCGCGTAGATGACCTTGCGCTGCTGGTTCATCACCTCGTCGTACTTGAGGACGTTCTTGCGGATCTCCGCGTTGCGCGCCTCGACGGTGTTCTGGGCCTTCTCGATGGCGCGCGAGACCATCTTCGCCTCGATCGGGACGTCGTCGTCCCAGCCCTTGCCCATGACCCACTCGATCGCGCCGGTCGCGAAGAACCGCATGAGGTCGTCCTCGAGGGACAGGTAGAAGCGGCTCTCGCCCGGGTCGCCCTGGCGGCCGGAGCGGCCGCGGAGCTGGTTGTCGATGCGGCGGCTCTCGTGCCGCTCCGTGCCGAGCACGTAGAGGCCACCCAGCTCGCGGACCCGTTCGCCCTCCGCCTTGCACTCCTCGGAGTACTTCTCGACGAGCTGTGCGAGCCGCTCCCGGCCCTCGTCGCTGTCGGGGTCGAGCCCCTCGGCGCGCAGGTCGCGCATCGCGAGCCCCTCGGGGTTGCCACCGAGGAGGATGTCGACGCCGCGGCCCGCCATGTTGGTCGCCACGGTGACCGCGCCGACCCGCCCCGCCTGCGTGACGATCTCGGCCTCGCGGGCGTGCTGCTTCGCGTTCAGCACCTCGTGCGGGATCCCGCGCTTTTCGAGCTCGCGGGCGAGGCGCTCGGACTTCTCGACCGAGATCGTGCCGACGAGCACCGGCTGGCCCTCGGCGTGGCGCTCGGCGATGTCGTCCACGACCGCCGCGAACTTCGCGGCCTCGGTCCGGTAGATGAGGTCGCCCTGGTCCTTGCGGGCGAGCGGGCGGTGCGTCGGGATCGGCACCACCTGCAGGTTGTACGTCGACAGGAACTCGGCCGCCTCGGTGAGGGCGGTACCGGTCATCCCGGCGAGCTTCTCGTACATCCGGAAGTAGTTCTGGAGGGTGATCGTGGCGAGGGTCTGGTTCTCCTCCTTGATCCGCACCCCCTCCTTGGCCTCGACCGCCTGGTGCAGGCCCTCGGACCACCGGCGGCCCTCCAGGATCCGCCCGGTGAACTCGTCGACGATCTTCACCTCGTTGTCGGCGACGACGTAGTCCCGGTCGCGGCGGTACAGCTCCTTGGCCTTGATGGCGACCTGCAGCTGGTGGACGAGGCTGGTCGAGACGTCGTCGTAGAGGTTCTCGACGCCGAGGGCGCGCTCGACCTTCTCGATGCCCTCCGGCAGCGGGTAGACGATCCGCTTCTCCTCGTCGACCTCGTAGTCGCGGTCGCGCTGGAGCCCCCGGGCGATCGAGGCGAACTTGTAGTACAGCTTCGCGGCGTCGCTGACCCGGCCCGAGATGATGAGCGGCGTGCGGGCCTCGTCGATGAGGATCGAGTCGACCTCGTCGACGATCGCGTAGGCGTGCCCGCGCTGGACCTTCTCCTCCAGCGACAGCGCCATGTTGTCGCGCAGGTAGTCGAAGCCGAACTCGTTGTTCGTCCCGTAGGTGATGTCGCACGCGTAGTTCTCGCGCTTGGCGACCGGGTCGTACTCCCCGGGCAGGACCAGGCCGACGGTGAGGCCCAGGAACTCGTGCACCTGGCCCATCCACTCCGCGTCGCGGCGGGCCAGGTAGTCGTTCACGGTGACGACGTGCACGCCCTTGCCGGTCAGCCCGTTGAGGTAGACGGGGAGGGTCGAGACGAGGGTCTTGCCCTCACCGGTCTTCATCTCGGCGACCCAGCCGAAGTGCAGGGCGGCGCCGCCCATGAGCTGCACGTCGTAGTGGCGCTGGCCGATCACCCGGCGCGCGGCCTCGCGGGTGACCGCGAAGGCCTCGATCAGCAGGTCGTCGAGCGGCTCCCCCCGGTCGAGCCGCTGGCGGAACTCGTCGGTCTTGCCCCGCAGCTCGGCGTCGGTCAGCGCCTCCATCTCGGGTTCGAGCGCGTTGATGTCGGGCACGAGCCCCGCGAGCGCCTTGACCTTCTTGCCCTCGCCGCTGCGAAGGATCCTGTCGAGAATTCCCACGGCGGACACTCTACCGGTGCCCGCGTCGCGGCCTGCTTCGCCGCCCCGGCCGCTGTCGGTGCCCGTCCGTAGGGTTCGACGGCGTGCTGGACCTGCTGCTCCCCCGTCGCTGCGCGCTGTGCCACCGTGCCGGCACCGCCCTGTGCGCGGCGTGCACCGCGCGGCTCCCGCCCGCCCCCGAGCTGGCCCCGCCGCCCGGGTTCGACGACTGCGCCGCCCTGCTCGCCTACGACGGCGACGCCCGCCGGCTCGTCGCCGCGCTCAAGTTCGACAACCACCGCGACGCGGTGGGGGTGCTCGGCGCCGCGATGGCCCGGCTGGTGCGCTCACCGGTCGACGCCGTCACCTGGGCGCCCACCTCGCGCGGGCGGCGTCGCGCCCGGGGCTACGACCAGTCCGAGCTCCTCGCCCGGGCGGTCGCGGCGGAGCTGGGCCGGCCGTGCATCGCCCTCCTCGAGCGGATCGGCTCGTGGAACCAGACCGGGCACGACCGGGCCACCCGCTTGGAGGGTCCGAGGTTCTCGGCGACGGCCGCACCCGCCAGGGTGCTGCTCGTGGACGACGTGCGCACCACCGGCGCGACGCTGTGCGCGGCGGCCGACGCCCTCGTCGAGGCGGGCGCCCGAGCCGTCGTCGGGGTGACCCTCGCTGCGACGGTCAGAGACCGGGCAGCGACGTGTGGGGGTTCTGGCCGCCGAGCATCCGGTCCACCCGGTCCCTCACCATCGACTGCCACTCGGGGTGGGTGAGCACGTAGAAGCGGCCGGAGCGGATCGCGTCGAGGACCAGCGCGGCGACGTCATCGGGGTCGAGCCCCTCCGAGATCCACTTCTCGACCAGGGTCCGCAGCGCGCCGAGGCCCTGGCCCGCGCCGTCCTCGCCGTCGTCGCCGTCCGCGACCCCACCGGCGAACGCCGCGACGCCCGGCGGCCGGTTGCGGTCCGCCTCGTGGATCCGCGTGCGGACCCAGCCGGGGCACAGCACGCTCACGCCCACCTCCGGGTGGGTCATCTGCAGCTCCACGTACATCGTCTCCGACAGCGTGACGACGGCGTGCTTGGAGACGTTGTAGGGGCCCATCCCCGGCGGTGAGGTGAGCCCGGCCATCGACGCGGTGTTGACGACGTGGCCGCCGCCGCTGCGGACGATGAGCGGGGTGAAGGTGCGCACCCCGTGGATGACGCCCCACAGGTTCACCCCGAGGATCCACTCCCAGGTGGCGGGTTCGATCTCCCAGGTGAGCCCGCCGCCGGAGACCCCGGCGTTGTTGCAGGCCACGTGGAGCGCGCCGAACTCGTCCATCGCTGCCGACCCGATCCGCTCGACGTCCTCCGCCCTCGACACGTCCGCGACGACCTCGACCACCTCGGACCCGCCGGCGCGCAGCTCGTCCGCGGTGCGCCGCAACGGCTCCGCCTCCACGTCCGCGAGCACGAGCCGCATGCCCTCGCGCGCGAACGCCGTCGCCAGCCCCCGCCCGATCCCGCTCGCCGCGCCGGTGACCACGGCGACCTTGCCCTCGAACTGCTCCACCTGACCCCCTGTCGTCACGCCCGGCGCTGGCCGGGCGTGGCCGTTCTACACCGCGGCGGCGCCGGGCGACGCCTGCCCCGCACCCGAACCGGGTTCAGCGGGCGCGGGGCGGGGAGCTCCGCGTACCCTGCGCGGCCATGGCGGTCACAGGGGGGCACCTGCCCGGCCTCACGGGGCTGCGCGGCATCGCGGTCGCGCTCGTCGTCGCGTACCACCTCGGACACCTCGGCGGCGGGTTCGTCGGCGTCGACGTGTTCTTCGTGCTGAGCGGCTTCCTCATCACCACGCTGCTGCTCCGGGACACGCCCCGCACCCCCTCGGACATGGTGCGCTGGTGGGGCCGACGGGTCCGCCGGCTCACCCCCGCGGTCGCGGTGACCGTGCTCGCGGTGGCGATCGCGTTCGCCGCCAGCTCGGGCACCGCGCTCGACGGGCTCGCCACCCTCACCTGGTGGCAGAACTGGCACCTGGTGGCGGAGGGCAACCCGTACTGGGACCCGTCGCCGTCACCGCTGCGGCACGCGTGGTCGCTGTCGATCGAGGAGCAGTTCTACCTCCTGTGGCCGCCGGTGCTCGTGGCCCTCGGCCTGGTCGCCGGGCGCCTCCGCCGCGGGCCCTCGCCCAGGGCCGTCGTCGGCGGGTTCGCCCTGGCCGGCACCGTCGCGTCGTTCGCCTGGGCCCACGTGCTGGCGGGGCCGGTCGAGGCGGACCTGTCCCGCATCTACTTCGGCACCGACACCCGGGCGGGGGCGCTGCTCGTGGGGTGCGCGCTCGCCGCCGCGGTCCACCGGCGACCCCGCCGGCGGCCCGGCCCGGTCACCGCGACCGCGTTCGTGCTCTCGGTCGCCGCGCTCGCCGGTGCGTCGGTGCTGCTCTCCCCCGATGACCACTCGACCTACCGGGGCGGGCTCCTCGTGGCCGCGCTGGCGTCCGCGGTCGTGGTGTTCGTGTCCACCCGGCCCGGTCCGGTGTCCCGCGCGCTGTCGTGGTCACCGCTGCAGTGGCTCGGTGAGCGCTCGTACGCGCTCTACCTGTGGACCTGGCCGACCCAGGTGCTCGTCGAGCAGCGCGCCCCCGGGCTGCACCGCGGCCTCGTCGCGCTCGTCACCGTCGCCGCGGGCCTGCTGCTCGCGGACCTGTCGC
This sequence comes from uncultured Microthrixaceae bacterium, assembly GCA_965651815.1. Classification (GTDB taxonomy): domain Bacteria; phylum Actinomycetota; class Acidimicrobiia; order Acidimicrobiales; family Microtrichaceae; genus CBFGTJ01. The sequence continues at coordinate 9,645 of CBFGTJ010000104.1, forward strand.
TGCGGTTCGTGGAGCGGCCGCTGCGGTTCCGCTCGGACTGGGCACGCCGGCTCGCACCCCGCCGGGCCGCGTGGGGGTTGGGCAGCGCGGCCGTGGCGGTGTCGCTGCTCGTGGCCGCGTCGTCCACCCGGCCGACGGTGCAGGAGGTGCTCGCCGCGGAGTTCGAGCAGCTCCCCGACCCGACCACGACCACGACGACGGCGCCGCCCACCACCACGACCACCGAGCCGACCACGACCGCGCCGCCGCCCTCCGCGGAGGTGAGCCCGGCGACGGTGACCGCCCCGGCGCCGACCACCACCACGACGACCGCTCCCCCGACGACCACGACGACCTGCGTCCCCCCGGCGCTGCCGCCCGGCCCCGAGTGGGGCGACAACACCAGCACCTTCGACCCGAGCACGGTGGCCGCCGGCGAGGACCCGAGCGGGGCGCGCTGCGGCGAGGTCACCCGCCTGCTCGTGGTCGGCGACAGCACGGGGCGGGGCGCGGCGAACGGGCTGCGCCGGCTCGGCCGGCCCGGCCTCGAGGTGTGGGACCGCACGGTGTTCGGCTGCGGTGTGGTCGCGCCGAGCTCGGAGTGCCCCGACTGGCGGCGCACGTGGCGGGAGGCGATCGACCAGATCGACCCCGACGTCGTGCTGCTCTACATGCGCGTGGTCGAGGACGTGGTGCCCGGGGACGACCCGCCGTTCACCTCACCCGAGGGCAGCCGCGCCCGGCGCGCCGAGTTCCGCGCCGCGGTGCAGCTCCTGTCCTCGCGTGGCGCGAGGGTCGCGTGGGCGCTCCCGCCCGCGCCCGCGGGCGCGTTCTACTGCGACGGGCGCGCGCACGACAGCCCGTGCGACCCCGCGTGGGTGGAGCTGTGGCACCGCGACGTCCACGCCGTCGCCCGCGAGGTGGACCTCCGCCTCATCGACGTGCGGGCCTGGATCGACGGCCGGAAGGCCACCGCGCGGACCGACCGCCCCGACGGGCTCCACCTGTCGGGTCCCGCGCTCGACGCGCACGCCGCCTGGCTGGTCGAGCAGCTCAGCTGACCGACCGGCCAGGCGCGGCACCGCTCCGTGCTTCGGCGCTCAGTACTTGTAGTGGTCCGGCTTGTACGGGCCCTCGATCGGCACGCCGAGGTACTCCGACTGCTCGGGCGTGAGCGTCGTGAGCCGCACGCCGAGCGCCGGCAGGTGGAACCGGGCGACCATCTCGTCGAGCTGCTTGGGCAGCACGTGCACGCCGAGCGGGTAGTCGGCGGTCTTGGTGAACAGCTCGATCTGGGCGAGCACCTGGTTCGAGAACGAGCAGCTCATCACGAAGCTCGGGTGGCCGGTGGCGCAGCC
>CBFGTJ010000105.1:0-10958 GCA_965651815.1 uncultured Microthrixaceae bacterium
CGCGCCTGGTCGTCCCAGTGCAGGTGGTTGAGCCAGGCGAGCGGGTCGAGGCCCGGGATCGTCGACTCGGTGCCCTGCTGCCAGTCCATCCACCAGAAGTCGACGCCGCGGTCCTCCTCGGGGTGGTGCAGCAGCCGGAAGTACGCCTCGACGAAGCGCGGGTCGGTCACGTCGAACGGCACCCGCTCGGTGGTCGCGGGGTCGAGGCCCATCGCCTCGCACATCGCCTCGAACGCGTCCTCGTGCCGGCCGACGCCGTCGGCGGGGTGGAGGTTCAGCGAGACCCGCAGCCCGCGCTCGTGCAGGCGCTGGAGGGTCTCGGTCGGGTCGGGGAACAGGTCGCGGTCCCACGAGTACCCGGTCCATCCGGGCCGGTGCCAGTCCATGTCGATGACGAGCACGTCGACGGGCACGTCGTGGTGGTCGAGCTGCTCGGCGAGCCGCAGCAGCTCCCGGTCGGTGTAGGGGTAGTAGCGGCTGTACCAGTACCCGAACGCCCAGCGGGGCGGCAGCGGCTGGGTGCCGAGCAGTCGGGCCCCCGCGGCGAGCGCGGCGCGGTGGTCGGTGGCGTACGCGAACAGGTAGAGGTCGTGGCGCTCGCCGGGTGGGCGGGGGACCGGCCAGCTGCGGGCGCGTGCGCCGGCGCCGGGGATCGAGTCGAGGGCGACGCTGCCCGTGTCGTCGAACGCCACCCAGCCGTCGCGGGACAACAGCCCCGGTGCGAGGGACTGCTCGTCCCACTCGTGCAGGAACCCCCGCTCGGGGTCGAACCCGACCATGCGGGCGACCTTGTTGCCGTCCCAGGTGTCGAGGGTACGCACGGTGCCGCCGAGGTTGCCCCGGTCCTCCTGCCCGAAGCGCCACGTGGTGGTGCCGCCGTCGGTCGCGATGCGTGCGTGCAGCGTGTCGGCGGAGAACGGGCGGTCGACGTCCTCGCAGCGCAGTCGCACCGGGCCGGTGTCGACGGTGAGCGAGCGACCGTCGATGCGGGCCTCGAACCGCGTCGCGGGGAAGCGGCGGTTCACGACCGCGAGGGTGGCACGGTCCTCGAACGCCCCGTCCTCCGCGTACTCGACGCGCAGCAGGCGGTCGGTCAGGACCGTGACCCGCACGTTGCCGTGCCGGGTGACCTGCGACGGGCGGGCGACGGGGGAGGGAGTGGCGGGTGAGGTCGTGGTCGGTGGCATCGGCGGCTCAGTCTGGCCTCGTTCCGTCCCGCGGATCGCGCTCCGCGGCGCGCGTTTCGCGTGACGGAACGGGGGAGGATCGTGGTAGGCCTGCCGGATGAGCACCGAGTTCCACCGACTCCACCAGTCCGGCACCTTCCTGCTGGTCAACGTGCACGACGTGGGTTCGGCCCTGGTCGCCCAGGTCGCGGGTGCCCAGGCGATCGGCACCACCAGCGGCGGGCTCGCCTGGTCGATGGGCCGGCCGGACTTCGCCGCCGCCGTGGACCGCGACGACGTGCTGCGCCACGTCGAGTCCATCACCGCCGCGGTCGACGTCCCCCTCAGCGTGGACGCCGAGAACGGCTGGCGCCACGAACCCGAGGGGGTCGCGGAGTCGATCCGGCTGCTCGCCGCCGCGGGCGCGGCGGGCGCAAGCATCGAGGACTGGTCCGGTGACCCGGACCGCGGGCTGTATGACCGCAACCTCGCCGTCGAGCGGGTCCAGGCCGCGGTCGAGGCCGCCCGGTCGCTACCGGAGCCGTTCGTCGTGTGCGCCCGCGCCGAGGCGTTCCTGCACGGAGCCGCCGACCCGATGGAGGAGGCGCTCGCCCGGCTCCAGTCGTTCGCCGCCGCCGGCGCCGACCTGCTCTACGCGCCCGGACCGCCCGACCGGGCGGTGCTCCAGCGACTCGTCGCCGAAGCCGGCGGTCCGATCAACGCGCTGATCCCCGTGGGCAGCGACCTGACCTTCGCCGACGCGGTGGAGCTCGGCGTGCGGCGGGTGAGCATCGGCGCCTCGATGTACCGGGCGACGCTCACGCTCGTGCGCGACCTGGTCACCCGTGCGCTCACCGACGGCACCTTCACGACGGACGAGCCGATCCTCACCGGACCGGAGCTCCAGGCGCTCGTGCAGGGGACGCCTGACGGGTAGGGGCGATGCGCGCCGACCCGCCGGGTTCTGTCCCGCAGTTCGCGCCCCGTGGCGCTCGTCCTGCGGGACGGAACGGGGGTGGGTGAGGGCGGCTCGGCGGCGTCAGCTGCTGCCGAGGCGGGTGATCCGGAAGACCGGGTAGCCGGCGGCGACGGCGAGCAGCTCCTCGTCGGAGGCGTCGGGGCCGAGGCCGTCGAAGAACGCGCCGACCTCCCACTTCCAGCGGCGCAGGTAGGCACGCAGGACCTCCGGCTTGTCGCGGTCGGGCAACTCGATGGCGGTGAACTCCACGACCCGGCGGCCCTTGCGGAGCCGGCCCCAGCCCGCGGCGCGGAGGTTGCGCACCCACTGCGTGTGGCCCCGGGGTGCCACCAGGTACTCGGCGCCGTCGAGCTCGAGCGGGTTGACGGGCGTGGATCGCCACTCGCCGGTCGTGCGGCCCCGCACCTCCAGGACGCGGGAGCCGGCGAGGCTGACCCCTCGGCGGGTGAGCCAGCGCACGAGGGGGTTGAGGATCTTCTCGGTCGCCTTGTCCGCCTCGACGTAGCGGGTCGTGAGGTCGGCGGCGGGCGGGGTGGGCGTGGCAGCGGTGGTGGTCATGTCGGGCTCCTTCGCTCTTCTGTGAGCAGTGCTCTCGCACAGAGAACGATGCACTCTCAGGTGGTGGGCAGTCAAGAGCGCTGCTCACATTTCTGGAGCGGTGCTCTAGGCTGGCGCCATGTCGCAGCTCCGCAAGGCACGCGAACGCGCCAGGGCCGAGGTGCTGGGCGAGATCGTCGCCTCGGCCCGACGCCAGCTCGCCGAGGTCGGCCCGACCGACCTGTCGCTGCGGGCGGTGGCCCGCGACCTGGGGGTCGTGTCCTCCGCGGTGTACCGCTACGTCGCCAGCCGGGACGAGCTGCTCACCCTGCTGATCGTCGACGCCTACGACTCCCTCGGCGAGCACGTCGAGGCAGTCGTCGCGGGGAACCGGGACGACCCGCCCTTGCAGCGGTGGATCGACGCCGCGGTCGCCGTGCGCGGGTGGGCGGTCGAGCACCCCCACGAGTACGCGCTGCTGTACGGCACCCCGGTGCCGGGCTACGAGGCGCCGGGGGAGCGGACCACCCCGGCGGGGACGCGCGTGTCGTTCGCGCTGCTGTCGATCGTGCGCGACGCGCACGACGACGGGCTGCTCGAGGTGCGGGAGGGTCCGTCGGTGAGCGACGACCTGGCCGAAGACCTGGTGGCGTTCCGCGAGATCGTCGACCTCGACGTGCCCGACCAGGTGCTGGTCCGGGTGCTGGCGGGATGGACCCAGCTGTTCGGCCTCGTCACCTTCGAGCTGTTCTCACAGACCCGCGGCGCGGTCGAGCACCACGAGGACCTGCTGCGCGCGTGCGCCGAGCTCACCGGCACCCAGATCGGGTTCGCCGCCGAGCGCTGACGCGCTGATGCTCCTCGGCCGAGCACGCGTGATTCGCGGCGGCGCTCGGAGCCGCACCCCGGTAGCGTCCGCACCCTGCCGACACGGATGCCGGCAGAGGGGGAGAGGGCAATGGACACGCGACGGATCGGACAGATCTTCGGCTGGTTCTTCATCGGAACCTTCGTCACCAGCATCCCGGCGCGGCTGCTGTTCGTCGGCGGGCTCGGCGCGACCTGGACCGACATGAGCTTCGTGCCGGGTGAGGTGTCCGAGAACAGCATGCGCCTCGGCGCCATCCTCGAGTTCGGGGTCATCGTGGCGAACATCGCGACCGCGGTCGTGATCTACCCGCTCGTGAAGCGGGTGAGCGCGACCGTGGCGCTCGGCTACGTGACCGCTCGCATCATGGAGTCCGCGTTCATCGCGTTCGGGCTCGTGAGCCTCATCTCGGTGCTCAGCATCAACGACGCGCTGGCCGGGGCGACCGGTGCGGAGGCCGCGGCGCTCGCCGCGCAGGGCGACTCGCTGGTATCCACCTACGAATGGGCGTTCCAGTTCGGACCGGGCCTCGTCGTCGGCTTCGGCAACGGCCTCATGCTCGGCTACCTCATGTACCGGTCGGGGCTGGTGCCGCCGCGCATGGCGCTGCTCGGCCTCGTCGGCGGGCCGCTGCTCATCCTGTCGTTCGTCCTCATCCTCTTCGGGGTGTACGAGAACGGCTCGGGCCCCTCCGCGCTGCTCGCACTACCGGAGATCGCGTGGGAGGCGTCGCTCGGCATCTACGCCGCGTGGAAGGGGTTCCGGCCGAGCCCGATCGCGCAGCCGCAGCTCGCCGCGGTGTGACGGCGCGCTCGGCGCCGATCGCCCGCCTGCGCCTCGTCGCCGGCCTGCTCGTCGTGGGCGCCGTCGCGGCGGGGTGCAGCGACGGTGGCGCCGGCGAGCGCGACGCGGCCGGCTCGTCGACGACCGCCACCCACGCGCCCGAGGTCGAGTCGGCGGCCCGCCCCAGCGAGGGGTGCGGCACCGAGCCCGAGGTCACCGCGACCGACGAGGCGCCCGGTGACGTGGCGCTCACCTTCGACCACGACGGCACGGCCCGTGAGTACCGGCTCGGGGTGCCCGAGGACTACGACCCCGACGAACCCGCGCCGCTCGTGATGAGCCTGCACGGCCACGGCAACACCGCGGCGACCCAGAGCGTCTACACGGACATGCCCGCGAAGGCCGCTGCACGCGGGTTCCTCACCCTGACCCCCGACGCGGGCGACGGTGCGTGGGACATGTCCCAGACCGGTCCCGACGACGACTTCCTCGTCGCGCTGCTCGACCACGTCACCGCCGGCTACTGCGTCGACCTCGACCGGGTGCACCTGGCGGGGCTCTCGCTCGGCGCGTGGCGCGCCGCGCTCACCGCGTGCAACCACCCGGAGCGGTTCGCCTCGATCGCGCTCGTCACCGTCGAGCTGCACACCGGGTGCGCGAAGCCGGTCGTCGCGTTCCACGGCACCGCGGACCGCACCGTCCCCTATGGGGAGGGCGCGGACCCGGGCGTGGAGGTCACCGGCCCCAACGCCGGGCTGCCCGGAGCGCGGGACAACGTCGCGCGGTGGGCCGAGGCGGCCGGGTGCCCGGGCGAGGTGCGCACCGAGCGGATCGGCGACGACATCGAGCTGCGCGCCTACGAGGACTGCCCCGACGGGATGGACGTCGCGCTCTACACGATGATCGGCGCGGACCACGTGTGGCCCGGCTCGCCGATCGACCTGCCCGGCGCCACCGACACGATCGACGCGACGGAGCTCGCGCTCGACTGGTTCGAGGACCACCCGCTGCGCCGCTGAGGCGACCCAACTGCCCGCTCGGTCGAGCGTGCCGCTGTTGGTTGGATTCGTTGGGTGGTTGTCGTCGCCAGGCGACGGGAACCACCCACGGTTCGGCTGGCGTCGACGGTCGAAGGCCCCTGTTCAACGCGGGCCGGCGGGTGGAGGATGCACTTGCACCCTTTGTGGAGAGGGGGACGCCATGAGCACGTCCGACGCCGCGCCGCCACCCGCCGGTCAACCGGGAGGCGGGCCGCCTCCGACGCGCAGGGTGCCGGTCGGTTCGATACTGCTGGTCATCGCCGGCACGCTGATCTCGCTGCTCGCGATCGCCCCGCTGTTCGGCGGCGGTGCGCTGTTGTGGGTGGACGCCACCCAGAAGGACGACGACGGGTACTTCACCACGCCGTTCGAGCGGCTCGAGACCACCTCGTTCGCGCTCGCGTCCGACGAGATCGACCTCGGCGCCGACCCGACCGGACGGCGCGCCCGGGTCGACCTGGGCGACTTCGTCACGGTCCGCCTGGATGTGCGGGGCCTCGAGGAGTCCGACACGTTCGTCGGCATCGGACCCGAGCGGGAGGTGCGCGCCTACCTGGCGGACGTGCGCCACGCCGAGGTGGAGGACCTCGGGTTCGACCCGTTCACCGTCGACTACCGCTACCACGACGGGGGTCCGCCCGAGAGCCCGCCAGGTGAGCAGACCTTCTGGGTCGCGACCGCGTCGGGGTCGGATGCGCAGCGCCTCACCTGGGAGCCCGAGTCCGGTGACTGGGCCGTGGTGGTGATGAACGCGGACGGGTCGCCGGGGGTGACCGTCGAGATGTCGCTCGGCGCCACCTCGCCGTGGGTGGTGCGCGCCGGGTGGATCCTGCTCGGGATCGGCCTGCTCGTGATGTTCCTCGGGGTCACGCTGCTCGTGCTCGGCATCCTCGGGCTCGCGAACCGCCGCCACGTCGAGCTCGGCGGCACGGTGGAGCAGCACGCGGACGGGCGGCCCGTGCACCTCGACGCCCGGCTCGACGAACCGTTGAGCCGATGGCTGTGGCTGGTGAAGTGGATCCTGCTGATCCCGCACTACCTGGTGCTGGCGGCGCTGTGGGTCGCGTTCGTCGTGGTGACGGTCGTGGCGTTCTTCGCCATCCTCTTCACCGGGCGCTACCCGCGGGCGCTGTTCGACTTCAACCACGGGGTGCTGCGCTGGACGTGGCGGGTCGCGTACTACGGGTACGCGGCGCTGGGCACCGACCGGTACCCGCCGTTCAGCCTCGGCGCCGAGCCGGATTACCCGGCGCGGCTGACGGTCGAGTACCCGCAGCGGCTCAGCCGGGGGTTGGTGCTGGTGAAGTGGTGGCTGCTCGCCATCCCGCACTACCTGATCCTGTCGGTGGTCGCGGGGTGGGCGGTGGCCGGCACCGACCTCGACGGCGGGTGGGCGTGGGTCGCACCCGCCGGCGGGTTGATCGGGCTGCTCGTGCTGTTCGCCGCGGTGGGCCTGCTGTTCCTCGGCCGGTACCCGCGGGGGCTGTACGACCTGGTGATGGGGCTGAACCGGTGGGTGTACCGGGTGATCGCGTACGTGGCGCTGATGCGCGACGACTACCCGCCGTTCCGCCTCGACCAGGGCGGCTCCGAGCCGGAGCCCGGTCCGAGCGAACCGCCGGCCGGTCCGCCGCGCGGGGATGCCGTGGTGCCCGCGCCACCGTTCGTCGAGGAGCCCGACCTGGCGGGAGCACCGGGCTGACGTTGTCCGCGCCGCGTTGCAACGAAAACGGCCAGGCCCGCCGGTGTTCGGCTCGCCGTCGTTGCGGCGAGCCCACGGGCGCAGGCGTTCGTCGCCGGTGGTGGGCCGCGTGGATCGATCGTCAACGGGCGTCGAGGTCCGCGAGGAGCGCGTCCAGGACGGCCTCCTCGTGCACGGCACGGCGGTGCTCGTTCATCACGTGGGACAGCTCGGGATCCCACGGCGTCGAGCCGATGGGGTGGTGCAGCTCCGAGGTCGGCCCGTCGAGCGCGGCGAGGTAGTCCTCGGCCCCCATTCTCCAGGTCGTCGCGCCGAACCGCTCGACCAGATGCGAGGTGATCGCGACGCCGCCGCGGTCGAGGTCCGCGTGGACCCGCAGTTCGACGCCCGCCTCGCACAGCGTCCGCAGCAGCGCGCTCGTGACCGACGACGGCATGCCCTCCAGGCACACGAGGGGTCGGCACCGATCGCCGAGGCGGTCGGCGGCGAGCGACAGCACCGCCGGGTTCTCACAGACCCACACCACCTCGGTCGAGCCGAGGTCCAGGCCGAACCCGCGCTCGACCATGCGGTGTGTGACGCGCAACGGCTCCGCCGTCGCGCACGCCGTGTCGGCGATCGTGCCGGGCACGCCGGGCAGCATGAGGGCGAGCGCGGACGAGCTCACCCGGTCGAGCTGCACGCCGAAGTGCGCCCACGCGGCCCTGGGATCCGACAGCCCGCTGAGCTCGCAGAGGGCGTCCGCGAGCAGCGTGCCCAGCGGGGTGTCGGGGTCGAGCGCGTGGCCGTCGCCGAGCCGCACGGCAGCCAGCACTGACAGGGGGATCGGCCTCTCGATCGTCTCGTCGCGATGTGCGAGCAGCCACTCCACCGTGTCGAGCGCACCGGTGAGCAGCGCGACCGGATCGTCGGCGTCGATCCGTGCGATGCGACCGCGGCGCCGCAGCGAGTCCAGCCACTGCCGCACTGGTTCGTGCCGCGCGACGACGGGGTGGGCGCCGGCCGCTGTCCACAGCGCGACGCGCTGGTCGGTGAGGGCGGCTCGCTCGGCCTTGCGGTCGCGGACCGGTCCCGACATCGCCTCCAACGTGTCGACGAGCCCCCTGGCCGTCGGCCCGGACCGCAGCACCGAGTCGACCTCCACGAGGTTGACCCGCATGTCGTTGCTGCGTGGGCGCCGCCTGCTGAGCAGCCCGCAGATCGCGGCGACCTCGCCGTCGGAGAGGCCGTCCAGCCGGATCGGTGACGAGGTGACGGTCCGCCCGTTGCGTTCGAGCCGCTCGCGCGCCGCCCGCCAGAGAGGTGCCAGCTCCGGGCGGTCGAGTGCGTCGGTCACCGTCCGGTCGCTGCCGGTCATCGGGCGCCGGGCTCGGCGACCTCGCCGGCGGACCAGTCGAAGCGCTGGGCGAACACGCCCGGGTTCGGCGGCCGGCGCACCAGGTCGTACACCACCAAGGACGGCACGGTGCCGTAGAACCCCCACAGCTCGTGGCTGGTGAGGATGACGTCGAGGTCGAGCTGGCGGAGCAGCCCCATGAGTCGGGCGCGCATCTGCTCGTCGATGCCGGCGAACGCCTCGTCGAGCGCGATGAGCCGCGGACCGGCGATCGACCCGCTCGAGTACTGCGCCGCCGCCGCGGCGAACAGCGGCAGGTGCAGCAACGTGGCCGCTTCGCCGCCCGAGAGCCCCTTGTAGAACGCGCGGGTCACCCGCTGGCGCTTGCCGTCGGCGAAGCGGGCGAACAGAGCGAAGCGGTGCCAGCTGCGGTAGTCGAGCGCCGCGGTCAGCGTCTCGGCGAAGCTGCGCCCCGGGTCCGAGCTGCGCAGGTCCGCGATGCGCTGCATGAAGAACTCGCGCAGCGCCTCGCGCCGGTCCGGTCCGAGCATCTCCGGCGCGGTCCGCAACGTCTGCACTGCGTTGCGCAGTCCAGGCTCGTCGCTGGTGACCTCCCAGCGCAGCTCCACGACCATGCCGCTCTCGGTGGGCGCCGCGGCCATCTCGTCGTTGATGCGGTGCTCGAACTCGTCCGCCTCCAGCAGGAGCTGGCGCAGCGCGTCGCCGACGCGTGTCAGCAGGTGCGTCTCGAAGATCTCGCGCTCCTGCTTCGACAGGAGCTGCGAGGTCCGCTCGTGCTCGAAGCGGAGCTGGTTCGCGAGGGTGCCGATCGGCAGCTCGCCCTCGGCCGTGCCGACCCGCACCACGTCGACGCCGTCCACCTTCGGCATGCTCGGGTCGTGACCCGCCCGCAGGCCGTCGAGCAGGACCTCGCGGTGCGCACGCTCCATCCGGTTCGTCGCGTCGTCGTCGACCATGCCCGTGTCGGACAGCACGCGCCGGGCAGCGCTGCGGGCCTCGGCGCCGGGCTCCACGCCCTCGAGGGCCAGCACGTCGGCGACCTCGGCGCTGCACACGACGGCGAACGACGCCTCGGCGGCGCGCACCGCCTCGAGCACGCCGGCGTGGCGGCCCTCGAGCTGGGCGATGCGCTCGCGCAGCGTGGCGAGCTGCTGCTCGAGCGCCGATCGCTCGCGAGCGAGCCGACCCCGCAGCGCCTCGTTCTCGGTGCGGCGTCGCCGTGCCTCGGCCAGCCGTTCGATCGCGGCCTCGGCGTCGCCGCCGACGTTGGCGCGCAGGTCCTCGTAGCGCCGGGCTTCGGCGTCCGCCTCGGTCGCGGCGGCTCGCGCGGCCTCGGCCGCCTGGTCGGCGCGCTCGGCGGCCTCGCGGTGCGCCGCCTCGGCCCGTTCGCTCGCCCGTCGCGCGACCTCGAGCGTGCGTCGCCGCTCGCCGACGTCGTCGCGACGTCGATCGCACTCGCGCAACGCCTGCTCGACCTTCGTCAGCTCCGCGAGCTCGACCGGTAGGCGGGCTGCGGCCGCGGCGCGGTGCAGCGTGCTGGTCGCCTCGTCGGCCTTCCGCCACCGCTGTTCGACCTCGGCTCGAGCCGCGCGCAGCGCGTCGAGGTGCTCCTCCAGCACCGCGGACCGCCGCTCCAGCTCGCCGAGCGCGGCGGTGAGCGGAGCCACCGCTGGCTGCCGGTCGCGCGCCTCGCGGAGCTCGCGGCGGTGCTCGACGAGGCGTCGATGGTGGTCCTCGAGCCCGTCGAGTGCCGCCCGCTGCTCGGCGAGCTCGCGGTCGAGCTCGGCGAGGCGCCGGGTCCGTCGACGCTCGCGGGCCTCGTGGCCGATGTAGCGCTGGTCGGCCTGCTCGTAGCGACCCGCCAGCGGTCCGAGACGCCAACGGCCGTCGGAGTGCAGCTCGACGACGTCGTCGGCGAGCGGCACCGACCGCAGCACCGAGGCGATGCGATCGTCGTCGATCGGTCCGGTGGCGACGGGCACCAGCACGTCGGCGAGCGACTGCTCCGGAACCGCGCCGCCGCCCGGTCCGACCAGCCGTGCGTCGAGCGCGGCGTCGGTTCCATCACCTGTGGTGATCCGCGCGTCGAGCAGCCCGGCGGCGCCGAGCGCGGCTTCGAGCCCGGCGCGAGCGGCCTGGTCGACGTGATCGGCGAAGTCGACGCACACGTACAGCGGTACCCCGTCCTGCTCGTCGCGGTCCTCGCGCTGCGCGTCGGGTCGCGTCGGGTTGGGTGGAGGCCCGGGGTTGGGCTCGGACGCGACGCGGGCGCGCTCCGCGGCCAGGGACTCGATCGCCTCTCGCTGCGCCGTTGCGAGCGCGCCGGCGGCGTCCTCCCCACGCGCGGCGAGCGTGTCGATCTCGCCGAGCCATCGTTCGAGGGAGTGGTAGGTGGCGACGTCGGGGTCCGCAGCGACGGACGGATCGCCCGCGTCGTCGACCGACGCGGCGGTGGCGCCGGGTTCGGACAGCTCCGGCAGGGGCTGGTCGAGCAGCCCGCCGAGCCGGGCGAGGAGCTCGTCGAGC
>CBFGTJ010000106.1:0-10745 GCA_965651815.1 uncultured Microthrixaceae bacterium
GGGCGCACTGGCCGTACAGGTCGACCGCGACGACCGCAGCCGGCAGGCGGTCCGACGCCGCGGCCTCGGCGAGCGCGGACTCGAGCAGCTCCGGGTCCATGTTCCAGGTGTCGCGCTCGGAGTCGATGAAGCGCAGCGACGCCCCCAGGTAGCGGGCGGCGTTGGCCGGTGCGACGAAGGTGAAGGTCGAGACCCAGACCTCGTCCCCGGGCCGGACGCCCACGAGCCGCAGGGCCAGGTGCAGCGCCGCGGTCCCGCTGGCCAGCGCCACGGCCGCCTCCGCCCCGGTGTGCTCCACGACGTCGGCCTCGAAGCCGTCCACCTCCTCGCCGAGCGTGGTGATCCAGTTCGACTCGAACGCGGCGACGAGCCGCTCGAGCTCGTCGCCCGACATGTCGGGGGGTGAGAGGTAGATCCGCTTCGCCACCCGATCACCGTACCGGCCGGACGACCGCGGCACCCCGCCGTGTGAACAGCGTTCAGCCGGGCCGCCGCGTTCGGGCGGGACGCCGGTACGCTGCACGGTCCGTGGACCGTCCCGACCGCCCGTACCGCGGCAAGCGCGCCGTGGACCTGTGCCTGCTCGCCGTCGTCGCGGTGCCCGCCGCGCTGGTCGGTGCGGTGTGCGCGCTGGCCGTCAGGGCCACCTCGCCCGGGCCCGTGTTCTTCCGCCAGGAGCGGGTCGGCATGGACGGCCGCCCCTTCACGGTGTGGAAGTTCCGCACGATGGTCGCCGGCGACAACCCGGTCTTCCCCGACGCGTCGCGGATCACGCCGGTCGGGCGGGTGCTGCGCCGGCTCTCGCTCGACGAGCTGCCCCAGCTCATCAACGTCGCGCGCGGCGAGATGAGCGTCGTGGGACCGCGGCCGACCCTCGCCTACCAGGTCGAGCGCTACGACGCGCGCCAGCGGCGCCGGCTCGCGGTCCGCCCGGGGCTGACGGGGCTCGCCCAGGTCAACGGGCGCAACGCGCTCGACTGGCCGACCCGCATCGAGTTCGACGTGCGCTACGTCGAGACACAGTCGGTGCGGACCGACCTCCAGATCCTCGCCCGCACCGTCCGCACGATGCTCTCCGGCGAGGGCGTGGAGGGCCACCCCACCGACGACCCGCTCGCGGCGACGCCCGACGCGGACCGGAGCGGCGAGTGAGCACGGCGACCCGGGACCTGGTGATCGTCGGCGCCGGCGGTCACGGGCGGGAGCTGTTCGACGCCGTCCTGGCGGTCAACCGGGTGCGGCCGACCTGGCGGGTCCTCGGGGTCGTCGACGACGACCCGCAGCACACCGACCGCCTCGAGCGGATCGGCCTGGAGCTGCTGGGGCCGATCGAGCGGCTGCTCGAGCTCGGCTGCGCCTACGCGCTGGGGATCGGCACCTCCGAGGTGCGCCAGCGGCTCGCCGCCCGCTTCGACGCCGCCGGGTTGGAGCCGGCCACCGTCGTGCACCCCGGCGCGCACCTCGGCAGCGACGTCGAGCTCGGCCCGGGCGCGGTGGTGTTCGACCGGTGCACGCTCACGACCCACGTGCGCATCGGTGCCCACACGCACCTCAACGTGGGCTGCGCGGTGCAGCACGATTCGGTGCTCGGGGACGCCGTGCAGGTCTCACCGGGGGTGTTCGTGAACGGCGACTGCCGCATCGGCGACGCGGTGTTCCTGGGCACCGGGGCGATCGTCACCCGCGGCACCACGGTCGGCGAGCGCGCCCGGGTCGGCGCCGGGGCGGTCGTCCTCGACGACGTCGCGCCCGGGACGACCGTGGTCGGGGTGCCGGCGGCGCCGACCGCGACGGACACCTGAACCCGGGGCCGACGCCAGCGGACGAGCGTCCCGGCCGAGTCCGCCGCTCAGAACAGCTCGACGTCGCCGAGGGTGAGGTCGAGGTCCCCGATGCGGGGCACGCCGGCACGACGGACCGGACGCCAGGTGAGGATGGGACCGAGCTGGGGCGCGGGGACGAAGCCGTCGCGCAGGCCCCGCACGGCGCGGCTGCAGCGCAGCTCGTAGTCCGCACCGGAGGCCGAGGCGATGCGCCCCATCACGCCGGCGAGGCGGCGCCCCTCGGGCACGAGCACCTCGCACACGGCGCACTCCAGCGCGGCGCCCCGCCGGCGCAGCCGGAGGATCACCACCCCGTCCTCGAGGGAGCCGCCCACCGGCACCGCCCGGTAGCGGAGCGGATCGAAGCGGTACCGCCACTGCAGGTACTCGGCCGAGCGTTCGGTCGCGATGCCGGCGGGCCGCGCGCAACTGGCGAGCAGGCGGTCGACGGCGTCGGTGTCCGAGAGCAGGTCCACCGCACGCTCCCCCACCCCGGTGGGCTCGGACCACAGCTCCGCCGCGGTGCGGGCCCGGAGCATCGTCGGCAACGACCCCACCGACCCGGGTCGGACGCCGACGGGCACCCGCCCGACCTCGGACCACCCCATCTTCAGGTACCCCGGCCGGCTCTTGTCGTTCGGCGTGTTGAAGATGACCTGGACGCCGTCGGCCTCGAGCTCGGGGATCGCCCCGAGGGTGAGCTTCGTGAAGATCCCGCGGCCCTGCCACCTCGGGTGCGTCGCCGTGTCGACGGCCCGCACGGCGGTGATGCGCTCACCGGAGGGGGTCCTGAACGCCCAGCGGAGGAAGACCCGCAGGCCCACCAGCTCGCCCTCGGCCTCGGCCACCCAGGACGGGGACGGACCGAAGGGGTTCTGGTCGTGCTTCCAGGCGTAGAAGTCCTCGTTGGGGTCGCCGTCGACCCAGCCGAGCGACGCGCGGCACAGCGCGATGATCGCCGGGCGGTCGTCCTCGGTGGCGCGCCGGATCGTGAGCTCGCCCTCTGCCGTCGTCATCGCCCCTGGCCCCGCACGGCCCACACGCTACCGCCCGTCGGGCCGGTCACGACACGGGGGTGCGGCGGAACCGACCGCCGCCTCACGGACGCCGGAGGTGCACCGTGACCCGCTCCAGCCGTGCGTCGCGCCACCGGTCCGCGGCGCTCGAGCGCACCCGGTAGAGGTCGAACCGGTCGCCGTCGATGCGCCGCTGCACGGGCCCGCCCGAGTCGATGGTCACGTACAGCACCTCGGCGGGCACGGGCTCGGGGTGCAGCCACTGCGGAGTGGTCCAGCGCAGCCCGTCGCCGGACACGCTGATGCCGTGGTTCCACCGGGCGATGCCGTCGGAGACCTCCTGGACCGCCGAGTGGACGAGCACCCGGGCACCCAGCGACGGCGCGTCCGCGACGTCGAACCACACGACTCGGCGGTGGACCATCGGCAGCAGCTCGTCGGAGCGCCCGCCCAGGCCCGGCTCGTCCCAGCGGCCGTCGAAGTGCTTGCGGAACTCCGGGACCCGACCCTCCCGTGCCGCGGCGAGCACCTCGGCGAGGGGGGCACGGGCGACCGACAGGTCCCGGCGGCTGTGCAGCAGGCCCCGGTCCTGGAAGTACACGTGGAACCAGCCGTCGCGCACGACCAGCGCGCCGGGCCCGACGTCGACGGGCCGTGGCCGGGCGGGGTCGTGCTCCTCGAGCCACGAGGTGACGATCCGGCCGAGGTCGCGGAACGTGGCGCCCTCGTCGTGGGAGACCGCCATGCCGAGGAACGAGTAGTAGTCCCGGGGGTCGCCCCCGCGGAACGTCTCGCCGTGGTAGACGAGCAGCAGCGCGCCGCTGTCGGGGTCGTGGTGCAGCGGGCCGCCGGAGGCGTGGTCGACGTCGGGCGGCAGCCCCTCGATGGGCTGGCGGGCGGCGAGCAGGCCCCGGATGAACCCGCCGTGCGACAGGTCGTGGCGGGCGAGCGCGGGGCCGTTCGGTGCGACCACGAGGGTGCGGCCGTCGCCGGGGCGGTGGATGCCCATCGTCCCGTCGACCCAGAACTCGAGGCCCGCCGCGCGCCGCTCGTTCGCGCCGACGAGCGTGACCGGCTCGGTCGCCTCGAACCGCACCTCCGGCACCGCTCCACCGGGAGCGATCCCGGCGGCGTCCCCGCCGACCCTCACCGGCCCTCCCGCACCCACGGGATCGTAGCGTCGCGGCCCGCAGGGTCGGTGCGGGCCGGGCACGCCGGTACGATCGCGGGGCCGCGGGCGAGCGCCCGCCGGCTCGAAGAGGGGGCGACGTGAAGGTCCTGGTCACCGGAGGTGCGGGGTTCATCGGTGCGAACCTGTGCCGCCACCTGGAGCGCGCGCCGGGGGTCGACGAGGTCGTCGCGTTCGACGACCTGTCCACCGGCCTGCGGGAGAACCTCGACGGCTGCAGCGCGAAGCTCGTGGAGGGGACGATCCTCGACCGCGAGGCGCTCGAGGCCGCCTGCTCGGACGTCGCGGCGATCGTGCACCTCGGCGCCCGTCCCTCGGTGCCGCGCTCGGTCGCCGATCCGGTGGCCTCCCACGACGTCAACGCGACGGGCACGCTCAACGTGCTCGAGGCGGCCCGCCGGGCGGGTGACGTCCACGTGGTCGCCGCGTCCTCCTCCTCGGTGTACGGCGCCAACCCGACCCTGCCCAAGCACGAGGACCTCGCGCCCCGGCCGCTGAGCCCCTACGCGGCGTCGAAGCTCGCGACGGAGTCCTACACGCTCGCGTGGCAGCACAGCTACGGGCTGCCGACGCTCGCGTTCCGCTTCTTCAACGTGTTCGGCCCGCTGCAGCCGGCCGGCCACGCGTACGCGGCGGTGGTGCCGGCGTTCGTCTCCGCCGCCCTGGCCGGCGAGCCGCTCCCCGTGCACGGCGACGGCACCCAGTCGCGGGACTTCACCTACGTCGACACGGTCTGCGCCGTCATCACCGACGCGGTGCTGCGCCGGGTGACCAGCCCCGAGCCGGTGAACCTCGCGTTCGGCAGCCGCACCACCCTGCTCGAGGTCATCGACCTGCTCTCCGAGCTCCTCGGCGAGGAGCTCCCGGTCCGCCACACCGAGCCCCGCGTGGGCGACGTGCCGCACTCGCAGGCCTCGAACGACCGACTCCTCGAGCTGTTCCCGGACATCCGGCCGGTGGAGCTGCGCGAGGGGCTGAAGGCGACGATCGACTGGTTCCGGTCCCGCTGAGCGGGCGCCCGGCCGGCTGAGGGCCCCGGCGCCGTGGGCCCCGCCGCCGCGGACCTCCCAGGGACCCCCGTCCGGCGAGCTCGTCGGGCGGACCGGCCCGGTCAGGCGGACGTCCCCGTCCCGGGGAACGCGCCCTGCCCGCGCAGGTCGATGCCGTCCTCGAAGCCGCTCCCCATGTAGGGGTCGATCGCCTCGACCTCCTCGGGGCTGAGCGCCGGCACCGCCACACAGGAGATCAGCGGGTGCTCCGAGGTGGTGGCCACCTCGTCGGGCGCGAACAGGATCTCGTGCAGCTTCTCGCCCGGCCGCAGGCCCGTGTACACGATCTCGACCTGCCGCTTCGACTCGGCGATGAGCCGCCGGGCGAGGTCCGCGATCAGCACGGGCTCGCCCATGTCGAGGACCAGCACGTGGCCGTCGTGGTCCAGCGCGCCCGCCTGCACGACCAGCTCGCAGGCCTCCGGGATGGTCATGAAGAACCGGGTGACCTCCGGGTGGGTGACCGTCACGGGGCCGCCCTGGTCGATCTGGGCCCGGAACAGCGGGAGGACCGAGCCCCGGCTCCCCAGCACGTTGCCGAACCGCACGCTCAGGTAGGTCCCGTCGTACTCCTTCGACGCGTGCGAGGTGAGCTGCTCCGCGATCCGCTTGGTCCTACCGAGCACGGAGGTCGGCTCGGCCGCCTTGTCGGTCGACACGTTGACGAACCGCTCGACCGAGAACTTGCCCGACAGCTCGAGCAGGTGCTGGGTGCCCCACACGTTGGTCTTCCAGCCCTCCTCGGGGTGCAGCTCGAGCAGCGGGAGGTGCTTGAGCGCCGCCGCGTGGAACACCACCTGCGGTCGGTGCTCGTCGAACACCTTCTCCAGCCGCTGGCGGTCACGGATGCAGCAGATCACCAGCTCGCGCCGGTCCAGCAGGCCGCGGCCCTCGATCGACAGCTGCACCGCCTGCAGGGAGGACTCGTCGCGGTCGAGCATCACCAGCGACGCCGGGGCGAAGCGGTGGATCTGGCGGCACAGCTCCGAGCCGATCGACCCGCCGGCGCCGGTGACCAGCACCCGCTTGCCGGTCAGGTACCCGGCGACCGAGTCGATGTCGAGCGAGAGCTCGCGGCGCCCGAGGAGGTCCTCCTCGGTGAGGGGACGGATGTCCCCGACGCCCACACCGGCGCCGAACAGCTCCGCCACGGGCGGCAGCGTGAGGGTGGTGAGGCCGAGCTGGTCGGCCCGCGCGGCGAGGTCGCGGATCGTCTCGCCGGGCGCCGAGGGCACCGCGATCACCAGCGTCGTGGCGCCGGTCGCCTCGACCACCTCCGCGAGCGCCGTGCGGTCGCCCCGCACGGGCACGCCCTTGACCCGCAGGTTGCGCAGGTCCGGGTTGTCGTCGAGCACCGCGACCGGGTGGTAGGGGCCCGAGCCGTGCATCGCCGAGATGATCTGCAGCCCGCCCTCGCCGGCGCCGAACACGATCGTCGGCTCGCGGCCCTCGTGGCCGGCACGCGACCACCTGTCGAGCAGGACGCGCCACGCGAAGCGCCCGGCGAACATGCCCGCCAGGGCGATGAAGCCGCCCGACGCCGCGGCGCTCAGCGGGATGACGTTGTCCCCCTTGGGCAGGACGTCGATGGTGGTCACCACCACGGTGACGATCGCGGTGGCCCGGGCCACCGCCGTGATCTCGTCGAACGTCCCGTACCGCCACCGGTGCACGTAGAGGCCGAGCATGCGCCCCACCGCGACCTGGAGCGCCGCGGCGGCCAGCGCGAGCGCCGCCACGTTGAGCAGCTTCACGTCCGAGACGTGCAGGTCGTAGCGGAGCAGGGTCGCCACCCAGAGCCCCGCGAACCACGCGACCGAGTCGAACGCGCTCTGGAGGACGAACCGTCGTCGCGTCAGGATGTCCATCTGCCCCATTTCCCCCGGAGGCGTGCGCCCCAGCATCGCCTCGGAAAGTGAACCACCATTCAACCTTTGGTACAAGATGGGGTCGAGGATCTCCATGGGCAGTTGACGGGGCCTCCTGGGCCCGACGACCCGTTGACCGTCGGACGCTCGCTCTGCACACTGGATCGGTCGTCGAGGGAGACACGATGGGGCTGATCAGGGACCGGGTGGCCGTGCTCGGACAGGGCTACGTGGGCCTGCCCGTGGCCCTGCGCGCCGTGCACGCCGGCTACGACGTCGTCGGGTTCGAGATCGACGAGGACCGGGTCGAGGGCCTCAACCGTGCGGTCTCCCACGTGGAGGACATCTCCGGCGAGGAGCTGCGCGCCGCGCTCGACACCGGCCGGTACCGCGCCACGACCGACGCGGCCGACCTGGCCGGCTTCGACGTCGCCGTGGTGTCGGTGCCCACCCCGATGGGCGACGGGATCCCGGACCTGTCCTTCATCGAGTCGGCGGCCTGCACGCTCGCGCCGCACGTCACCTCCGGGTCGACGGTCATCCTCGAATCCACCACCTACCCGGGGACCACCGAGGAGCTCGTGGGGCCGATCCTCGAGGAGGGCTCCGGGCTGACGATGGGGCGCGACTTCCACCTCGGCTACAGCCCCGAGCGGATCGACCCCGGGAACCCCACCTGGCGACTCGAGAACACGCCGAAGGTCGTCTCGGGCGTCGACGAGGCGTCGCTGAAGGCGGTGCAGGGGTTCTTCGACCGCCTCGTCGAGCGCACGGTGCCGGTCTCGGGCACCCGCGAGGCCGAGCTGACCAAGCTGCTCGAGAACACGTTCCGGCACGTGAACATCGCGCTCGTCAACGAGCTGGCGATGTTCGCGCGCGACCTCGGCATCGACGTGTGGGAGGCCATCGACGCGGCCTCCACCAAGCCGTTCGGCTACATGCGGTTCACCCCTGGCCCCGGCGTCGGTGGCCACTGCCTGCCGATCGACCCGTCGTACCTGTCCTGGCGCGTCGAGCGGTCCCTCGGGCAGACGTTCCGCTTCGTCGAGCTCGCGAACGACGTGAACCAGCACATGCCGGACTACGTCGTCCGGAGGGTGCAGGCGCTGCTCAACGACCACTGCAAGGCGGTGAAGGGCTCGTCGATCCTCGTCTACGGGCTCGCCTACAAGGCGAACACGAGCGACGCCCGCGAGTCGCCGTCGCGGCCGATCGCCGAGCAGCTCCTGGCGCTCGGCGCCGTGGTGTCGATGGTCGACCCGCACGTGCCGGCCCACCAGTTCCCCGCCGGGGTGCACCGCTGCGACAACGGCGACGCCGACCTCGAGGCCGCCGACCTGATCCTCTACCTGGTGGACCACGACGACTTCGACCGGGAGGGCATCGTCGCATCGGGGACCCCGGTGCTCGACTGCCGTCGCGCCCTCCGCGGTGACAGCGTGCAGCACCTGTGAGCGCACGCGCGACGGTGCGGTCGCTCGCGGGTGGCGCGATCAAGCGGGTCGCGGCCGGAGCCGACGTGCTCCGCCGCGCCGCCGGGGGCGTCACGATCCTGATCTACCACCGGGTGGGCCTGGGCACGGGCGGCGAGGTGGACCTCGACCCCGCCACCTTCGACCGGCAGCTCGCCTGGCTCCGGGAGCACCGGCGGGTGCTGCACCTGGACGACGCGCTCGACGAGCTGCGCGGCGGCGCGCCCACCGGCGGGGACGCGTCGCGGGAGGCGGTCGTGCTCACCTTCGACGACGGCACCCGCGACTGGGTCGAGCAGGTGCTGCCGCTGCTCGACCGCCACGGGGTGCCGGCGACGTTCTACGTCGCCACCGACTTCGTCGAACGGCAGGTGCCGTTCCCCGGCGACGGCGCGCCGATCACCTGGGAGGGGCTGCGCGAGCTCGCCTCGTCGCCGCTGGTCACGATCGGCTCGCACACCCACCGCCACCTGCTGCTGGACCGGCTCCCCCGCCAGGGCGTCGAGCAGGAGCTCGACACCTCGATCGGGCTACTGCAGGACCGCCTGGGCGTCGACCCGGCCCACTTCTGCTACCCGAAGGCCGTCGCCGGCTCCCCCGACGCCGAGGCGGCGGTGCGCGCCCGGTTCCGCAGCGCCGTGCTGGCGGGGACGCGCCCGAACCCCGCGGGGACCGACCCCCACCGACTGCACCGCTCACCGGTGCAGCGCTCGGACGGGATGCGCTGGTTCGAGCGCAAGGCGACCGGTGGCATGCGGCTCGAGGACGACCTGCGACGGGTCGCGAACCGGGTCAGGTACCGGGGAGCGACCTCGTGAGCGCCGGGCGCCCGAGGCGGGTCGTGCACCTCACGACGGTCGACCTCAGCCTCGAGAAGCTGCTCGGCCCTCAGCTGTCGGCGTTCGTGGAGCACGGCTACGAGGTGATCGGCATGAGCGCCCCCGGCCCCCACGTCCCCGCGGTCGAGGCGAGGGGCGTGCGGCACGTCCCGCTGCGCCACGCGACGCGTGCGATGGCGCCCCACCACGACCTCCTCGCCATCGGTGAGCTGGCTCGGGCGTTCCGTGCGCTGCGGCCCGACATCGTGCACACGCACAACCCGAAGCCCGGGCTGTACGGGCGCGTCGCGGCGCGCCTCGCCCGGGTCCCGGTGGTGGTCAACACCGTGCACGGGCTCTACGCGCAGCCGGAGGACCGGTGGGCGAAGAAGGCGGTCGTCTACACCCTCGAGCGGCTCGCCGCGGCGTGCTCCGACGCGGAGCTGGTGCAGAACCCCGAGGACGTCGCGACCCTCCGGCGGGTGCTGCGCGAGCCGGCGTCGAAGCTGGTCCTGCTCGGCAACGGGATCGACCTCGGCCGCTTCGGGCCCGCGGAGGACCCGGACACGCGCTCGAAGGTGCGCGCCGCGCTCGGCCTGCCGGAGGACGCGGTCGTCGTGGGGGCGGTGGGCCGACTCGTGCTCGAGAAGGGCTACGCCGAGCTGTTCGAGGCGTGGGAGCGGCTCCGGGCCCGGCACCCGGAGGCGGTGCTGGTGGTCGTCGGCCCGGACGAGGCGGACAAGGCCGACGCGGTGCCGGTGGAGCTGGTGGAGCGGGCCCAGCAGCAGGGGGTCCGGTTCCTCGGGATGCGCGACGACGTCGAGGAGCTCTACCGGGCCTTCGACCTCTACGTGCTCGCGTCGCACCGCGAGGGGTTCCCCCGCTCCGCGATGGAGGCGGCGGCGAGCGGCCTGCCGATCGTCGCGACCGACATCCGCGGGTGCCGGCAGGTCGTCGACCAGGACGTCACCGGCCTGCTCGTGCCCGTGCGGGACCCCGGCGCGCTGCACGACGCGCTGGCCCGCCTCGTCGGGGACCCCGGGCGGCGCGAGCGGATGGGCGCCGCGGCGATCGACAAGGCCCGCCGCGAGTTCGACCAGCAGCGGCAGATCGACACCACCCTGCACACCTACGAGCGGCTGCTCACCGCGGTGGCTCCGGGAACGTGACCGGGACCGCCGCCGACCACGCCGACCCCGGCGCACCGGAGCCGCCACGACCGGTGCGCCTGCTCTTCACCTGCACCGCGAACCGGGTGCGCTCCCCGCTCGCGGCGGAGATCGCCCGCGGGCACACCCGGCGGCTCGGCCTGCCCACCGAGGTGCGCTCCGCGGGGCGGCTCGAGGCCGGGCTGCCCGCCGTGGAGCACATGGTGCGTGCGGGCCTGGACCTCGGCGTCGACCTCGCCGCCCACCGCAGCTGCACCGTGGACGCGGAGCTGCTCGAGTGGGCCGACCTCACGGTGGCGATGACCGGCGAGCAGGTGCTCGACCTGGTGGGCCGCTCGAGC
>CBFGTJ010000107.1:0-10683 GCA_965651815.1 uncultured Microthrixaceae bacterium
GGAGCAGGATCTGGTGACGGGTGAACGACACCATCTCGAGCGCCATGTCGGTGTCGCGGATCCGGGACTCCGAGGCGGAGAGGTTCTCCGTGGTGACCTGCAGGTTCGCGATGGTCGACTCGAAGCGGTTCTGGAACGCACCGAGCTTGCCGCGGGTGTCCGAGACCTGGGCGATCGCGGCGTCGATCGCCGTGATGGCCGCACCGGCATCCGTGGTGACGTCGATGTCGATCACGTCCGGGTCACCGGGGTTCGCGCCAGCGGTGGCGAGGCCCAGCGACACGGCCGAGGCCGCCGCGATGTTGATCGTGAGGGTGTCGCCCTCGTCCGCACCGACCTGGAAGTCGCCGGCGAAGGAGCCGTCCAGCAGCTTCTGCGCACCGAACTTCGTGGTGTCGGAGATGCGGGTGATCTCCTCGGTCAGCTGCTCGATCTCCGTCTGCGCAGCGGCACGAGCGCTGGCGTCGTTGGAGCCGGTGTTCGCCGCCTGCACGGCCAGGTCACGCATGCGGTTGAGCATGGTGTGGACCTCGTTCAGGGCGCCCTCAGCGGTCTGCACGACCGAGATGCCGTCCTGGGCGTTGCGGGTGGCCTGACGGAGCCCGGAGACCTGCGCACGCAGACCCTGGCTGATGACGAGGCCGGCGGCGTCGTCAGCCGCACGGTTGATCCGGAACCCGGACGAGAGCTTCTCGAGGCTCTTGCCCATCGCCGTGTTGGTGGTGGACAGGTTCCGGTAGGCGTTGAACGCCTGGATGTTCTGGTTGATGCGCATGCTCTTCTCCTCCGTGATCAGTAGCCGTCTCACCACCCCGGTCGGGTGGCGGCGCACTGGGCTGGTCGGAGTCGGTGCACCCCCGATGAGGCTTCGCCGGAACTTTTCGCAGAGGTGATCCGTTCGGCCCACGCGGCGGGCCACCCGGCCCGGGGAAGTTCCGGGCACGAGGCCTCATCGCCGGCACGGGCGCGCCGATTGACGGGCATGGCAACCGTGGACGACCGCTCGTCGGGCGACGGCCCGATCGAACCGGAACTGGACCAGGCGCTCGGCGAGCTCAGCCACGTCCTGTGGCGCCTGCGCGACCTCACCTCCATCCTCGTGTACCGGCTCGAGGTGCAGCAGCTGGTGCTGCTCGCCGGCCGTGTGCGCTGGGTCGACCTCGCCACCGAGGACGTCGACCGCTGCCTCGAGGCGATCCGCCGCGAGGAGCGCACCCGGGCGGAGGTGGTGGAGCAGCTCGCGCCGATGCTGGGCACCGCGCCCGACGCGTCGCTGCGCCAGCTGTGCGAGGCGGCGCCGTCGCCGTGGGACGTCGTGCTGGCCGAGCACCAGAGCGAGTTCCTCACGCTCTCCGCCGAGGCCGAGGACGCGGCCCGCGGCAACCGCGAACTGCTGCACCAGGGCCTGGCCGAGGTGCGGGAGTTCATCGACACGATGAAGGGCCGTGCCGTCGAGGCGGCCGGCGAGGAGGGCTACGGCGCCCTCGGCGGGGCCAGTTCGCCCGCGCCGGCGTCGGCGGTCCTCGTGGACAGGGACGTCTGAGACATGTCGAGCTTCGGAGCACTCACCACCGCGCTGAGCGGCCTGCTGACCCACCGGCGGGCGCTGGACGTGGTGGGCCACAACATCGCGAACGTCGACACCGCCGGGTACAGCCGCCGGCGGGCCGACCTGACGGCGACGGGCCAGTCCGTGGTCCCCGCCCTGTGGGCCCGGTCGACGAGCACCGGCAACGGGGTGGCCGTCGAGGGCATCACGCGCATCCGGGACGAGTTCCTGGAGCGCCAGGCGTACTCGGCGCACGGCGCGGCCTCCCGCCTGCGGGTCGAGGCCCAGCAGCTCGGCCGCATCGAGCAGACGCTGCCGGAGCCGTCCGACGTCGGCCTCGCCGCCCAGCTCAACGACTTCTGGGCCGGGTGGGACGACGTCGCGAACAACCCGGGCAGCATGGCCGGCCGGATCGCGGTGCTGCAGCACGGCGCCACGGTCGCCTCGAGCCTCAACCGCGTCGACGCGGAGCTGCGCGACCTGCGGTCCTCGGCGCTCGGCGAGCTCGAGTCGCTGATCGCCGAGGTCAACTCGATGGCGGCCAACATCGCCGAGCTGAACGGCGCGGTGAGCCGTGCGGTCGCCGCGGGCCTCGACCCGCACGACCTGTCCGACCAGCGCGACGAGCTGGTGCTCCAGCTCTCCAAGAAGATCGGGATCGAGACGCGGCCCGGCGAGCACGGCACCGTGGACGTCCTGCTCGGCGGCAGCTCACTCGTGCGTGGCACGAAGGCGCAGGCCCTCCAGGTGACCGAGCCCGAACCGCTCGGGCCGCCGCACGCGGGGACCGGGCTGGACCGCGTCGAGGTCCAGTGGGCGATCGACGGCTACCCGGCGTCGGTGCGCTCCGGTGAGGCCGCCGGCCTGCTCGAGACCCTCAACGAGCACGTGCCGCGCGCGATCGGCGAGCTCGACGCCGTCGCCGCCGCGATGGTGGCCACCGTCAACGCGCTGCACTCGGCGGGCCAGGGGCTCGACCCGGTGGCGGACGTGAACCTGACGTTCTGGGATCCCGCGGGGACCACCGCCGCGACGATCCGGATCTCCGCGGACGTCGAGGGCCAGCCCTCGCGCATCGCGGCCGCTGCGGCCGGTGCGGGCGCGCTCGACGCGAGCGTGGCGCAGCAGATCGCCCAGCTGTTCGCCGACCCCGCGGGGCCGAACGCCGCCTACGAGACGATGATCGGGCGCCTGGCCGTCCAGACGCAGTCGACGGCCCGCCGCTCCGACATCCAGCAGGACGTCGCGCTCCGCGCCGATGACCAGCGGCTCTCCGTGTCGGGGGTGAACCTCGACGAGGAGCTCACCGCGCTCATCGCGTCGCAGCGCGCCTACGAGGCCTCGGCACGGCTGATGACCGCCGTGGACGAGGCGCTGGACACGCTCGTCAACAGGACAGGACTCGTCGGACGATGAACCGCATCACCTCCACCACGTCGAACCGCCGGATGCTCAACGACCTGGCGACCGCGCAGCGCTCGCTGCTGCGGGCCCAGAGCCGGCTCAGCTCCGGCAGGGAGCTCGAACGGGCCTCCGACGGCCCCGCACGCGCGCTGGCTGCGCTGGACCACCGTGCGCAGCTGCGCCGCTCGGAGCAGATGCAGCGGAACGCGAGCGACGCCCGTGGCTGGCTCGTCGCCGCCGACACCGCGCTCACCTCCGCCGTGCAGGAGATGACCCGCGCCCGAACCCTGGTCATCAGCGCGAACTCGGGTGCGTCGGACCCCAACGCACGCAAGGCGATCGCGGACGACCTGCGGGCCCTGCGCGAGGGGTTGGTGCAGCTCGCGAACTCCAAGTACCTGAACCGGCCGATCTTCGCCGGGAACGCGGACGTGCCGAACGCGTACGCACCCGACGGCACCTACCTCGGCGACGACGGGGTGGTCCTCCGGCCGGTCGCCGAGTCGGTCACCTTGCAGGTCAACCGCACCGGTCCCGCGGTGTTCGGGACCTCCAACCCCGGGGATCCGATGTCGGGCAACGTGTTCGAGCGACTGGACGCCGTCATCGCGGCGGTCGAGGCCGGCGACCACGCGGCGATGACCTCCGCGCTGAGCGCCCTGGACGAGGCCACCGACCTCATCGAGGCCGCCCAGGTCGAGCTGGGCGCCCGCGCCAAGCAGGTCGAGGACGTCGCGGCGCGCACCGAGATCCTCGACATCGACCGCCGCCAGGCGCTGTCGGAGCTCGAGGACGTCGACGTCGCGCAGGCGCTCATCGACGTGCGCGCCCGGGAGTTCACCTACCAGGCGGCGCTCAGCTCGGCGGCCCGGGTGATGCAGGCGTCGCTGCTCGACTTCCTGCGCTGACGGCCTCCGGGCTCAGCCGCCCGCCGCGTGCGCGATGCGGCGCATGAGCTCGGTCTTCGACCGCACGCCCATCTTCCGGTAGATGACCTTCAGGTGGGAGCGCACCGTGTGCTCGCTCACGTGGAGCTGCATCGCGGTGGCCGCGACGCTGTAGCCCTGGATGAACGCGTCGAGCACCTCCCGCTGGCGCGGGGTGAGCTCGCGGAGCGCCGCGGGCGGCATCGCGCCGGGGCGCACCCAGGTGACCGGTGCGTGCACGCCGAGCGCCTGCAGCTCCCACGCGATGTTGCGCAGGCCGGTCTCGAGCACGCTCACCCGCTCCCGGAGCGGGTCGCCCGGCACCGGGCCGCCGTCGAGCTCGAGGCGCGGCGCCGCGATGTGCAGCGAGTAGCGCATGTGGCAGCACACGGTCACCCGCACCGGCAGCCGGCGCCCCGACACGTGGGCGTAGGCGGTGTCGATCCACGGCGGTGGAGCGCCCTCCTCCTCGCAGTCCGCGAGCCGGACCAGCTCGAGGAGGCGTTCGACGTCCTCGGCCGGCCAGTAGTCGTACGGGGGCTCGGACCCGGCGAGCTCGTCGGACCCACGTCCGATCAGTCGCTCCGCCACGGGGTTCAACCTCAGGATCGTGCCCGCCGGGTCGGTGACGACGATCGCGTCCGACAGCGACGCCAGCACGGCGGCCGTGCGCCTGTCGATCGAGGCGTCCCACAGGTCGTTCATGTCCCCCTCGCTCCCCGGCCGACCCCTCCCTTCCCCTCGGAGACCGACCCCGTCCTGCGGCCCGGAACGGTATTCGGCGCTCCCCGCCGTGCCCACTCCGCGTGACCGATCGGTGGGGCCTTTCACCGGGCCGTGCCCACGTAGGGTGGCCGAACCCCCGCGAGGGGGCCGTTCCGACCGATCCGTTGGACCGTTCGACCCATCTTGCTCAAGAGCGGGTCGCTCCGGCCGAAGCAATTGCCCGAGGCTCGACCGGCGAAGGATGAACACCGTTCGCCAGCCGGTCCATCGACCCAAGGGAGTTGCAGAATGGAATCCGACCGCGCAGCGCTGATCGAGCGACACCTCCCGCTCGTGGAGCAGATCGTGCTGCGCGTCTCGGGGTCCTTCCCCCGCTTCGTCGACCGCTCCGAGCTGGTCTCGGCGGGCATGCTCGGGCTGGTCGAGGCCGCCGAGCGCTTCGACGCCGACCGCGGCGTGCCCTTCGCCGGCTACGCCGTGCAGCGCATCCGCGGCGCCGTCCTCGACGTCGCCCGCTCGGAGGACTGGTCCCCCCGCTCGACCCGCCAGCTGGCCCGCCAGGTCGAGGACGCCACCCAGGAGCTGGCCCGCGAGCACCGCTGCAGCCCGGACGACCACCAGATCTCCGAGCGGCTCGAGATCCCCGTCGAGGAGCTCCGGCGGATGCGCGAGCGGATCAACCACGGCATGGCGCGTGCGCTGGACAGCCGCCAGGAGCTGGACCGCCAGGACGACGACGACCAGCTCGTGGACCGCACCACCCCGGACCTGGACGAGCTGCTCGAGGACCGCGAGATGCACGGCTACCTGCGCGCCGCGCTGGGCTCGCTGTCGGAGCGCCACCGGATCGTGATCGTCGGCCTGTACCTCGAGGGCCGGTCGTTCGAGGAGATCGCGGAGCTCCTCGGCGTCACCCCGTCGCGGGTGTCGCAGCTGCGGTCGGACGCGCTGGAGATCATCCGCCACGGCATCGAGTCGCAGTTCCGCGAGCAGCAGCCGGCGGGCAAGCCCAAGGGGCGGGTGGCCATCCGCCAGGCCCGCTACGCGGCCGAGATCGCCCGCCGCTCCGACTTCCGGGGCCGCCTGTCGGCGGGCACCGCCTGGCCGACGGACCCGACGGACCCGGTGGACACCGCGCTCGACATCGAGCGCAGCGCCGACGGGGCGGAGCTGGCGAGCACCGCCTGACGGCGTGGCCCTCCGCCCACCTCCCGGGCACGCGCCCACCCGCTTCCTCGTCCGCTTCCCGGACGAGGCCGCGGCGGACGAGGTGAGGTCGCGCGGGGGCGCACGCCTGACGCTGGTGCTGGAGGACGGGACCGAGGTGTCCGCCGTCGTCGTCGGTTCGTCCGGCGCGACGCTGCGGGCCGAGGCGGACCGCAGCCTCGCGGGGACGCCGCTGCGGGTCGGCGCGGAGGTCACGGTCAGCTGGGCCGAGCTGGACGACCTCGCGTCCGTCGGCGGCACCCTCGGTTCGGGTGGCGTCGACGGGCTGCCGGTCGAGTGCAGCTGGCCGCCGTCGCGGGTGCAGCGGCGCTCGCTGCGCCGCTGCGCGGTGCAGCTGCCGGCGTGGATCGTCCGGACCGGGCAGCTGCCGGAGGTGCTCGAGGTCACGACCCGCGACGTCAGCGGTGGCGGGATGTCGCTGCACGGGCGGGGGAGCGACCTGTCGCCCGGTGAGCACGTCGTCACGATGCTCCGCCTGCCGGACCGGGACCTGGTCCTCCCCGCGGTCGTGCACTGGTCCCGCCCGGACGGCAGTGCGCTCGGCGTGCGGTTCGAGCGGATCAGCCAGTCGGACCAGGACCACCTCGTGCAGTTCGTGATCTCGACCGAGGCGGCGCGGGCGTGAACGGGGACGTGCTGCTCGTCGTCGCGGGCCCCGACGGCCCGGAGGTGCGGACCGGGCAGCTGCTGGAGGGCGCCGAGGGCGGGTGCGAGGTCCGGCTGGAGCGCGCCCTGGGTGCGCAGGCCCGCTCGGGTGGCGTGCTCGTCGTGGACACCGGGGAGGGCCGCCTGGCGATGCTCACCGCCCCCGTCCCACCGGCCGACGCGGGCTCCCGGGACCTGCCGCTGCGCTTCGTGCAGCCCGTCGAGCGCGACGACGCGTGGGAGCGGTTCGTGCGCGGGGCGGGTCGCTGAGCGGGCCGCGCACCGCCCGGACGTGCACGCCGCGGCGCGTCGCGACCATGATGCACGGGTCGCCGTGCCCGGCCCACCGGCGGACGCGACGCGGGGCGAGTCCCCGTCCCCGTGCCCCCTCACCAGGGAGAACCCCGTGCTGCTCGTCATCGACGTGGGCAACACCCAGACCGTGGTGGGCCTGTACGACGAAGGTGATCGCTCCCACGAGCTCATCGACCACTGGCGGCTCGCGACCCACGCGGAGCGCACCAGCGACGAGCTGACCCTCACCTTCCGGCACCTGCTCGAGACCCGCGAGCTCGACCTCGTCCGTGACGTCAAGGGCGTCGCGGTGTCCTCCGGTGTCCCGGCGGTCACCTTCGAGCTGCGGAGCATGTGCGACCGCTACCTGGAGGTGGACCCGGTCATCGTCGGCACCGGCGTGCGGACCGGGATGCCGGTGCTGTACGAGAACCCCCGCGAGGTCGGCCCCGACCGGATCGCCAACGCCGTGGGTGCGTTCGACCTGTACGGCGGCCCCACGATCGTCGTCGACTTCGGCACGGCGACCACCTTCGACGTCATCTCCGAGAAGGGCGAGTACCTCGGCGGTGCGATCTTCCCCGGCATCGAGATCTCGATGGACGCCCTGTTCGACCACGCGGCGGCGCTCCGGCGCGTCGAGCTGAGCGAGCCCCGCAGCGTCATCGGCCGGACCACCATGGAGTCGGTGCAGTCAGGAGCGGTGTACGGGTACTCGGCGATGGTCGACGGCATGTGCGACCGCATCGAGGAGGTGATCGGCGAATCGACGATCCTCGCCACCGGCGGCCTCGCGTCGCTCATCTCTCCCGTCGCCGAGTCGATCCAGCACGAAGAGCCCTGGTTGACCCTCCACGGCCTCCGCCTCATCTGGGAGAAGAACCGAACGTGACCGACGCCGTCGACGCCGGCGGGCCGACCTCGCCCGACCTCGCCCGCACCGGGGACTTCGACCAGCCGTACTCCTACGAGGTCGACGCCACCGCCGCCGGGCTCGCCGAGGAGTTCGCGGGCCTCGAGCCGGGCACCGAGACGGGCCGCCGCGCGAGCGTCGCGGGCCGCCTGATGCTGCGCCGCGTGCAGGGCAAGCTCGCGTTCGGCACCCTCGCCGACTCCACGGGGCGGATCCAGCTGTTCGCACCGTCCGCGACGACGCCGGGCTTCGAGCAGTTCTGCGAGCTCAACCTCGGCGACTGGATCGGTGTCGCCGGCGAGGTCATGACGACCCGCCGCGGCGAGCTGTCCGTGCGCGTCGACTCCTGGACCCTGCTCGCGCCGACGCGGCGGCCGTTCCCGGACAAGTGGGCGGGCCTGACGGACTCCGACACCCGGTTCCGCCAGCGCTACCTGGACCTGTGGGTGACCGAGGAGGCCCGGCGCACCTTCCACCTCCGCTCGCGCCTGCTGTCGCTCACGCGCCGGTTCATGGAGGAGCGCGGCTACCTCGAGGTCGAGACGCCGGTGTTCCACCCGATCCCCGGCGGCGCGCTCGCCCGGCCGTTCGTGACCCACCACAACGCGCTCGACATCGAGCTGTACCTGCGCGTCGCGCCGGAGCTCTACCTGAAGCGCCTCGTCGTCGGCGGGTTCGAGCGCGTCTTCGAGATCGCCCGGGTGTTCCGCAACGAGGGGATGTCGACCCGGCACAACCCCGAGTTCACGATGATGGAGTGCTACGAGGCCTACGGCGACTACCAGGTCCACATGGACCTGACCGAGGCCCTCGTGTCGCACCTGGCCACCGAGCTGTGCGGGTCCACGACCGTCACCTACGACGGGCGCGACGTCGACCTGTCGGCCCCGTGGGAGCGGGTGACCCTCGCGGAGATCACTTCGCGCCACGTCGGCGAGGAGGTCGACGTGCACACGCCGGTGCGCCGCCTCCGCGAGCTGTGCGACGCCCACGACATCCCGTGGAAGGACGACTGGGGCTCCGGCAAGCTCCTGCTGGAGCTGTACGAGAAGACCGCGGAGCACACGATCTGGGACCCGACCTTCGTCATCGACTACCCGGCGGAGGTGTCACCGCTGTCGCGCACCCACCGCAGCGACCCGCTGCTGGTCGAGCGCTTCGAGGGCATCGTCGTCGGACGGGAGCTGTGCAACGGGTTCTCCGAGCTCACCGACCCCGACGAGCAGCGCGAGCGGTTCCAGCACCAGGCGGAGCAGAAGGAGGCGGGTGACGACGAGGCGATGGTGGTCGACGCCGACTACCTGCGCGCGCTCGAGTACGGGCTGCCGCCGACGGTCGGGCTGGGCATCGGCATCGACCGGCTCGTCATGCTCCTCGCGGACGTGCAGACGATCCGCGACGTGATCCTCTTCCCGACGCTCCGACCCGAGCAGGACCTGGGAGCCGATGGCTGAGGCCCCTGCCCGCGAGGCCGGCGACGAGCGCACGGCCGGTGGGGTGGCGACCGACGGCGTCGAGGTCGTCGGGGTCACGAAGTCCTTCGACGGCGGCCCGCCGGTCCTGCGTGGCGTCGACGTGTCGATCGAGGCCGGGCGCACGCTCGCGCTGCTGGGCCCGAGCGGCTGCGGCAAGACGACGCTGCTGCGGATCATCGCCGGGCTCGAGGTCCCCGACCGAGGGATCGTGCGCGTCGGCGGCAAGGAGGTGACGGGCCCCAAGGGGGTCGTCCCGCCGGAGAAGCGCCGCATCGGCATGGTGTTCCAGGACTGGGCGCTGTTCCCGCACCTGTCGGTCGCCCGCAACGTGGGCTTCGGGCTCCCGCGGGCGGAGCGGCGCAGCTCGCCCCGCATCGACGAGGCGCTCGAGATGGTCGGCCTCGCCGGCATGGGCGACCGGATGCCCTCGACCCTGTCGGGCGGCCAGCAGCAGCGTGTCGCGCTCGCCCGGGCGATCGCCCCACGCCCCCGGGTCCTGCTGCTCGACGAGCCGTTCTCGAACCTCGACGCAACCCTCCGGGTCACGATCCGCACCGAGATCCACCAGCTGCTGGTCGAGCTGGGCATCACCACGATCTTCGTCACCCACGACCAGGACGAGGCGTTCATCCTGGGCGACCGCGTGGCGGTGCTCTCCGAGGGCGAGGTCGTGCAGTCCGGCTCCCCCGAGGAGGTGTACCTGCGCCCCCGGACCCGTTGGCTCGCCGACTTCGTCGGGGAGGCGAACTTCATCCCCGGGTCGGGTCGGGGCGACTACGCGGTGACGCCGATCGGCGACGTGCCCCTCGAACGGCCCGCCGAGGGGGAGGTGGAGGTGCTGGTCCGGCCCGAGCACCTCGACCTGCACCCGGCGGCCCCGGACTCCGGCGAGGGTCGCGCGGGCGACGAGGTCGCGGAGGTCGAGCTCGTGGAGTACGTCGGGCACGACACCAGCTACCTCATCCGCCAGGACGACCTGCTGGTCCGGGTGCGGCGCCCGTCGCTGCCCGTGGTCGAGCGCGGCGAGCGGGTGCGCCTGCGCTACTCGGGTGGCCCGACCACCTGGTTCGACCTCGAGGACTGAGCCCGGGGCGGTGCCCCGCCGGCCGAACCTCAGTCGTGGAGGTGCTGGGCGAGGTAGTGCTCGAGCCCGATCTCCGCGATGACCCGCTGCTGGGTCTCGATCCAGTCGAGGTGCTCCTCCTCGTGGGTGAGGAGGTCCTCGAGCAGCTCGCGGGTGCCGTTGTCGCCCTTGGCGACCGCGAGCTCGATGCCGCGGTTGTAGCGCTCGACCGCGGCGACCTCGGTGGCGAGGTCCAGCTCGAACTGCTCGGGCACGGTCTCGCCGACCCCGACGGGGCCGAGGCGTTGGAGGTTCGGCACGCCCTCCAGGTAGAGGATGCGCTCGATCAGCTTCTCGGCGTCGCGCATCTCGTCGAGCGACTCGTCGTAGATCTTCTTCGCGAGCCGCTCGTAGCCCCAGTTCTCGTTCATCTTGGCGTGGATGAAGTACTGGTTGATCGC
>CBFGTJ010000108.1:0-10590 GCA_965651815.1 uncultured Microthrixaceae bacterium
CGACATGGCACCGGCTGACCTGCCCGCCAGTGGTCGAGCGGCACTCCGCTGGGTGCGCTCCCACCCGATCGCGATCGGGCTGCTCGCCCTCGGCGGGTCGGGGCTGCTCGCGTTCCTGGTCCTGATCGACCTGCCGCTCGTCGTCGCGGTCGCCCTGCTCGCGTTGGTCGGCGCGGGGATGGCGGTCGTCCTCTTCCTCGCCCGTCGGCGGATCCGAGGGGCCACGCCGCCCAGTGCCGGTCGGGTCGTCGTGGGGTCGGCGGTGCTGTCGACGGTCGTGGTGTTCGGGCTCATCCAGCTCGTGCCCTACGGGCGCGACCACTCGAACCCTCCCGTCACCGGCGAGCCGCGCTGGGCGAACGAGCGCACCCGCGAGCTGATGGTCGACGCCTGCTTCGCGTGCCACTCCAACGAGGTCGAGTACTCGTCGACGGGCTGCGCGCCACGCCCGGGATGGCGGACCACGACGACGACTGACCGGGCCGGCGGTCCGCCTCCCCGTTCTGCGACGTGAGATCCGGGTGCGCACCCCGATCTCGCGACACAGAACGGGGCGTCGGCCCCCGGGATCGCGGGGTCAGGCGGGGGTGGCGGGCTGCTGGGACACGATCAGCGGGGCCGCCTCGCGGTCCTGTCGCAACCGGGCCTTGCCCCTCGCCTGGGCCTCCGGGTCGGGTGCCGGCAGCGAGAAGCCCGTGTAGAGCACCCTCCGCTCGCGGCTCACCGGCGGCTGCGCCATGTGCGAGGTGCAGCTCAGGTGGATCGTCACGTCGCCGGTGCGGGTCGGCAGGTCGACGATCGGCAGGTCCTGCCCCTTGCGCACGAACGCCGGCCACACCAGCACCCGGTGCGACCCGGCGACGACCCGCAGCTGACCGGACTCGGCGTCCGCACCCGTGACCGAGATGCCGACGGTCAGCGAGCAGCAGTCGTAGCTGTGGCGCCCGTTCGCGCAGTCCTTGTGCCACGGCACGTCCGAGATGCCCTCGACCACGCCGATCGGCTTCACCAGCGCCTCGATCCGGTTCGGGCCGAACTCGCCGAACTCGTACCCCGCACCACCGAGCTTCCCCAGCCCGAGGAACCGCTCCTCGCCCAGCAGTTCCACGAGGGTGGGGGAGTGCTCGTCGAAGCCCTGCATGCGCACGAGCCGGTCGGCGCCGTCGCCGGTGCGCGCCCACCACGACCGCCCGTCCCCCGGCGAGTAGGTCGGCGCGGCGGCGTCCATGTCGGCGGAGACCGCCGCCATCTCGTCCTCGGTGAACACTCCCTCCAGGTGCACGAACCCGGCGGTCGCGAGGAAGTGGGACACCTCGGCGGGGTCGTCGTCGGGACGGAACGACCGGGCCAGGTCGAGCGGCCCGCCGTCGGGCCCGTCGAAGGTGAGCGCCATCTCCGGCCCCGGCACGTGTGGGGTGCGCCCGTCGATCGCGCCGCGCAGCAGCACCCACCAGTCCAACAGCCGCTCGAGCCGCGCGGTCGTGTCGAGCCGGCCGCTGATGAACCACGCCATCGGCGTGACCAGGTCGACCACCAGGTCGGCGAGCATCTGCCCGCTCAGCGTCAGCCGCTGCTCCGCGTGCGCGCCACGGCGCACGGTGACCCGTCCGTCGTCGCAGGCGAGCGTCCACGCCTCGCCGTCGACCTCCACGACGAGCGGCGTCGGGTCGAGCCAGCGCACCCCCGGCTCGAGCGGCACGGCACTCGCCTCGAACGCGGCCGGCAGCTCCTCGTCGAGGAACTCGGCGGGGTCGACCGTGCGGATCTCGTCGTCTCGGCGCGTGCGCACGTCGAGGTGCATGGCGGGAGTCTCCGTCGGTGTGACGGCCGTCGCAAGCGGTCCGGCGCCCCGTCAGGCACCCGGTGGGTGGACCACCGGCGCTGCCGGGTAGTGGGGGCCATGACGCGCGGAGTGGCCGCGCCGACCACAGGACGACCCAGGAGGTCGAGGATGCCGAACCCCAGCATCAAGGACGAGGAGCAGTACGAGGCGCTGCGCCGCGAGGGCGCCAGCAAGGAGAAGGCGGCGCGGATCTCGAACGCGTCGGCCGCGACGTCCCGCTCGGCGACCGGCCGCAAGGGCGGCCGGTCCGGGGCCTACGAGGAGTGGTCGAAGGACGACCTCTACGACAAGGCGAAGGAGATCGGCATCGAGGGCCGCTCGTCGATGTCGAAGGGCGAGCTGATCGACGCGCTCCGCAACCACTGACCGCCGCCCCGCCGGCGAGCGGGAACCCTCAGAACCGGTGGGTGGTCTGGGAGAAGGCGTCGCCCTTGGCGAACGCCAGGACCTTGCGCGGCGCCACCGCGAACACCAGCGCCAGACCGCCCACCTCGTCGTGGAAGCCTCCCTCGCGGACCTCGAACCGCCAGCGGCCGTCCCACTTCGTCGCCCACGCCTCGGCCAGGCGGCCCAACCGCTCCGGGTCGGTGACCCGCTCGGCCTCGCCCTCCACGACGACATCGAGGCCGCGGTCCCACGTGTTGCACCCGACCGTCAGGGCGACCTGCCGGTGGTGGCGGAGGTTCAGCTCCTTCTGCTCGCCCTCCCCGGTGCAGAAGTGCAGGGCGTCCTCGAGCCACACCGCCACGAGCGGTGTCACGTGCGGTCGCCCGTCCGCCCGCACGGTGGTGAGCCACGCGAGCTCCGTCCGCTCGAGGACGTCCCGTGCCGCCTCCCACGAGGTCGCCGCCGCGGACGGCTCGCTGAAGCGGGGATCGATCGACGTGGTCGGTGCGCTCATGTTCCCTCCCTACCTCCCCTACCTCGCCTGCCGGGGGTGTCAGCGGGATGGACGGGGCGGGCCACGCGGACTCATCGCCCCCGCACCGGTTCCGTCCGACAGGACGTGCACCCCGGCGCTCGGTCCGCGGGACGGAACGGGAGGGAGCGGCTCAGCCGGTGGTGCGCGGCTGGTACTTGCCCGGCTCGGCGTGCGAGGTGATCGCCAGCCGGTTCCACAGGTTGATCGTGCCGATGAGGAACACCAACGCCGCGTACGACTCCTCGTCGAAGCAGCTCCGCGCCCTGGCCTCCACCTCGGCGGGGACGTGCTGCTCGGAGATCAGCGTGATCGCCTCGGTGAGGGCGAGCGCGGCGCGCTCCTGCTCCGTGTAGACGGTCGCCTCCTCCCACGCCGACAGCATGTAGAGGCGCTCCTCCGTCTCCCCGGCGGCGCGGGCGTCCTTGTAGTGCATGTCGATGCAGTAGGCGCACCCGTTGATCTGCGAGGCGCGCAGCTTCACCAGCTCGAACAGCGCGTGGTCGAGCGGGCCCTGCCGCACCGCCTGCTCCAGCGCGTCGACGGCTCGGTAGCCGGCGGGGAAGGCCTTGTAGATGTTCACGAACTCAGGGGCCGAGGTCATGTGAGGGACCCTACGGGACCGCTCCGGGTCGTCGCCGTGATCCGGTACCGCCCCGGATCACCGGTTCCGTTCTGCCGATGACGACTGGAACCGGGTCATCCGCAGAACGAAGCGGCTGCGGATGGAGGGAGGGGCCGGGCGACGGCCCGCCGGTAGATTCGCCGCGATGGTCGACGAGGTGCGCCTCGAGGAGCACATCCACGACGTGCCCGACTGGCCCGAGCCGGGGGTCGTGTTCAAGGACCTCACGCCCCTCCTCGCGGACGCGGCCGCCTTCGCGAGCGCGGTCGACCGCCTGGCCGACCACTTCGTCGGCCGGGGCATCACCAAGGTGCTCGGCATCGAGGCGCGCGGGTTCGTCGTCGCCGCACCGGTCGCCTACCGGCTCGGCGCGGGCTTCGTGCCGGCCCGCAAGGTCGGCAAGCTGCCGCGGGAGACCCAGACGGAGGAGTACGTCCTCGAGTACGGCACCGATCGCCTCGAGGTGCACGTCGACGCGATCGAGCCGGGCGAGCAGGTGCTGATCGTCGACGACGTGCTCGCCACGGGCGGCACCGCCGCGGCCGCGGTCAGCCTGGTCGAGGCGCTCGAGGGCGAGGTGGCCGGGCTCGGGTTCGTCATCGAGCTCGGGTTCCTCGGCGGTGCCGCACGCCTGGGCGGCCACCCGCACGTCTCGCTCGTCACCTACACGACCTGAGGTCGCGCCGACCGACCCGCCGGGAGACCGACCCGCCGGGACCTGTCGCGTTCCTACAAGACCGCAGGGGTGTCCGGGGCGGACGATGGGTCCATGAGCACCATCTCCGACCGCTACGTCCGCGTCGCCGACCGGTTCGTCGCCCTCGTCAAGGGCGTCCCCGACGGCGCCTGGGGGAACCCGTCGCCGTGCGAGGAGTGGACCGCGCGCGACGTCGTGCAGCACGTCGTCGACAACCACCCCTACTTCCTCCGGCTCGTGGGCATCGACCCCGTCGAGGCGCCACCGGTCGCGGAGGATCCGCTCGGCGCGATCGACGCGGTGACACGCCAGATGGCGTCGGTCCTCGCGGACCCTGCGCTGGCCGGTCGCACCTACGACGGCCACTTCGGCACCCGCACCCTCGAGTGGGCGGTCGATCGCTTCCTCGCGGACGACCTCGTCGTGCACGGCTGGGACCTGGCCCGCGCAACCGGCGGCGACGAGTCCATCCCCCCGGAGGAGGTCGAGACCGTCATGGCGCACTCGGCCGAGTGGGGCGACGCCATGCGCGGCCCCGGCGCCATGGGCCCCGCGCTCGACCCGCCACCCGATGCCGATGCGCAGGTCCGCCTGCTCGCCCACCTCGGACGCACGGCCTGGTGAGCGGACCGCCGCGCGGGTGACCCGGGAGGGTGGGGGCGAATACCCGACCGACTTGGTCGGGATTAGGGTCGGGATCGTTCCCCCCCCACCCACAGGAGCGTGACGATGACCGACCCGACCGGTTCCCTGCAGCTCGACGGCCCCCTCGTCGACCCGGAGTGGCTCGAGGCCCACCTCGACGACCCCTCGGTCCGGGTGATCGAGTCGACCGTCGTGCTCGACCCCACGTCCTGGCACGCGAACTCGGGCCGCGCCGGCTTCGACGAGGCGCACATCCCCGGCTCGGACTTCGTCGACCTCATCGAGGAGCTGTCCGACCCCAGCGGGGACGTCGGTCTGCCCCCGGGCGTGCGTGCCTACAAGCTGCCCACGGCCGAGCAGTTCGCCCGCGCGATGACCGCGCACGGCATCGGCCCCGACACCACCGTCATCGCCTACGACCGCGCCGGCGGCATGTGGGCCGCCCGGCTGTGGTGGATGCTGCGCGTGTTCGGCCACGACCGCGTCGCGGTGCTCGACGGCGGCTGGGCCCGCTGGACCGCCGAGGGCCGTGCCACCTCCTCGGAGCCGCCCGCGGTCAAGCCCTCACCCGAGCCGTTCGCCGCCCGCCTGCGCCCGGAGCTGCTCGCCACCGTCGACGAGGTCGCCGAGGCGATCGACTCCTCCGACGTGGTGCTCGTCAACGCGCTCTGGAAGGAGTCGTTCACCGGCGAGGTCAGCGCGCTCGACCGCCCCGGCCGGATCCCCGGCAGCGTGAACGTGCCGTTCTCGGACACCCTCGACGACCAGGGCAACCTCCGCTCGCCGGAGGAGGTCCGCAAGGTCTTCGCCGACGCCGGCGTGGACGGCGACCGGAAGGTCATCACCTACTGCGGCGGCGGCATCGCCGCGTCGCTCGACGCGCTGGCGCTGGCGACGATCGGCGTGGACGCGGCCGTCTACGACGGGTCGCTCGTCGAGTGGGTCGCGGATCCGGACCGCCCGCTCGAGGTCGGCTGAGCCACCAGCCCGTGTGCCCGCTCTGGGCCCTGCGCGCCGGATCCTCGGGCGCCGCGCCGCATCCTCAGGCGCGCAGGGCCCGGCGGGCGGCACGGGCGATGCCGAACCAGCCGGCACAGGTGACCGTGAAGCTCGCGACGCTGGCGAGCTGGTAGGGCACGGTCGCCGCGGCGTCCCTGCGGAACGCGAGCGGCACGAACAGCAGCGGGTTGGTCCACGCCCCGATGGTCGCGGCGCGCCGCGCCCAGTCCGGCACGCCCGGCACCGAGCCGGCGGCGGCCAGCAGCCCGCCCATGATGATCACGTCGAGGTGCGCCTGCCGCAGCCGGTCGACGTCCACGTCGAGGCGCTCCCGCAGCTCCTTCCGGCCGACCAGCGCGGCGAGGCCCCAACCCGACGCCGCCCCGATCGCCACCTGGGTCACTCCCGATGCCACCAGCTTCCGGTCCATCGCGGGATCGTACGGGCTGCGACACGGCGGGCCAGCACGGCGGGCCGGCACGGCGGGCCGGCACGGCGGGCCGAGACGCCCGGCCGCCCCTGCGGCATCCCCGTAGGCTCGGCCCGTGACGCGACGCGGGTGGGACGCCGGCAGCTACGACCGCATCGGCGGGCCGATGACCGAGATGGCCGTCGCGGTGCTCGACCGGCTCGAGCTGCGGGGTGACGAGACCGTCCTCGACGCCGGGTGCGGCACGGGCCGGGTGACCGAGCTCCTCGTCGAGCGCCTGCCGCGTGGGCGGGTGATCGCCGTCGACGCGGACGAGGGCATGCTCGCACTCGCCCGGGAGCGGCTCGACGGCCGCGCCGAGGTGCGCCGGGCCGACCTGCTCGAGCTCGCGCTCGACGAACCGGTCGACGCCATCCTCTCGACCGCGACGTTCCACTGGGTCGCCGACCACGACCGCCTCTTCGAGCGGCTCTACGCGGCGCTGCGCCCCGGGGGCCGGCTCGTCGCGCAGTGCGGCGGCGAGGGCAACATCGCCGAGCTGCGCGCCGTCGGCGACCTCCTCGCCACCGCCCCCGCGTTCGCGCCCGCCTTCGAGGGGTGGCGGCCGCCCTGGCACTACGCCGGCCCCGACGAGACCGCGCAGCGCCTGCACGCCGCCGGCTTCACCGACGTGCGCACCTGGCTGCGGCCCTGGCCGGTCGTGCCCGAGGACCCGGTGGAGTACCTCTCGACGATCGTGCTGGGGGCGCAGGTGGAGCGCCTCGGCCCCGAGCTCGGGGAGCGGTACGTGCGCGAGGTGGTCGAGCGGGTCGAGCAGCCGGTCGCGGTCGGGTACGTGCGCCTCGAGATCGACGCCCGCCGCCCCGACGCGGCCGCCTGAGGCGCCGAGGGCGGTTCCCGGTCAGCCCGCGGCGCACCAGCGGGCGTAGGTGGCCGGCGGCATGCCGAACGCGTCCGCGAAGTCGCGGGTGAGGTGCGCCTGGTCGGCGTAGCCCAGCTCTGCGGCGACCGCTGCCCAGTCCACGGCCTGGCCGCCGCGCACGCGCTCCGCCGCGTCGTAGAGCCGGTACCGGCGGATCACCCGCTTCGGGCTGACCCCGACGTGGTCGGCGAACCGCCGCTGCAGGGTCCGTGGGCTCACGCCGGCCAGCGACGCCAGGTCCTCGACGCGGCGGATCGTCGGGTCGGCCGCCACGGCCTCGGCGAGCGCGGTCGTCTCCTCGCACGGGTGGTGGGTCGCGGGGAGGAGCCGCTCGAGCACCGCATCCAGCCGCTCGACCGCGGCCACCCCCTCGTCGTCCCGGGCCGCGTCGATCCACTCCGCCGCGGCCGCGTCACCGACCACCTCGGCGAGCGGCCGCGTCTCGTCCACGAAGGTGTGCATCGGCCGGCCGAGCAGCGGCCGGAACCCGCCTGGCCGGAACATGGTGCCCAGCACGCGTCCCCGTCCCTCGAGCGTCCTCGTCACCAGCGCCGTGGTCAGGTTCGCCTCGGCCCGGGCACCGTCGACGACCACGTTCACCACCGGGTGGGGCCACACCTGCTGGGAGTGCGCGTCGCCGTCGGGCAGGTCCCAGCGCACCTCCCAGTACCGGTCGACGAACCGGGCCACCGCCGGTGAGGGCTCGTGCCGCCGGAGGCTGAACCGCCGCAGGCCGCGGTCGGGCCCGAGGATCCCACGTGCGTCGCGTTCCACCGGTTCGACCACGCCCCGAACCTCCCGTTCCGTTCGGCGTGCGTCAAGGGGATCCTTGACGCACGCCGAACAGAACGGGGGAGGGGAGGGGGTGCAGGAGGCAGCGACCTCAGCTCGGCCAGGCCGCGGGGCTGCCGGCGATGATGCCCTCGATCCCCTCGTCGATGAGCTGCTGGTAGTACTCGGTGCGCTCCTGCTCGTCCTCGTTCGGCCAGACCCACACGGCGAGGCCGAGCTCGCGGGCCTTGGGCAGCACCAGCGACAGCAGGTCGATGCCCTCGTACGTCGGCGGGATCTGCACGATCCGGTAGCCCTCGAGCGGCTGGCCCTGCAACACCCACTCCGCCATCGTCGACAGGCCGGGGCTCGTCTCGACCTCGGGGAGGCGCTCCCGCACGTGCTCCACCACGGCGGAGTCGAACGAGACGACCACCGTGGACTCCACCCGGTCGAGCTCCTCCAGCTCGTCCGCGAGCACGTCCGCGGCTCGCATTGCCGGCTCGCCGGTGCCCTTCACCTCCACGTCGAGGGGCAGGTCCGGGAAGCCCTCCGCCACCTCCCGGAACGTCGGGATGCGGAAGTCCTCGGCGGTGGCCCCCTCGGGCGGGTCGACCTCGCCCGTGCGGATCCCCCGGTACGGGTACTCGTCCTCGGGCAGGTCGCGGCACGTGCCGTTGGTGCAGTCGGGGCTCCACCAGTAGGCCGCGTCGAGCTCCTGCAGCTCCTCGAGCGTCATCTCCGCGACGGCGCCGGTGCCGTCGGTCAGCCGGTCGACGGTCTCGTCGTGGTGCACCACCAGCACGCCGTCCGCGCTCAGCATCACGTCGAGCTCGAGCACGTCCGCGCCCGCCTCGGCCGCCCGGGCGTAGGCGTACATCGTCTCCTGGGGCACGTCGCGGTCGCCGCCGGCGTGCGCGATGAGCAGCGTGTCCTCCGACTCGAGCAGCTCGTCGATGCTGGGGGCGGTCACCTCGATCGGTCCCGTCCGCACCTCGGTCTCCTGCGTCTCGCCGTCAGTGGAGTCGGCCGGTGGGTCGTCACCGCACCCGGCGGCGACCAGCGCCACGACCGCGAACACGAGCAGCCATCGAACCTTCCGCATCCGAACACTCTTGCGGAAGCGGCGCGGTGCATGTCGCCCGGAACGGGTCGGGGAGCGCGCGCCCGCCGACCGCCGTTGGGGAGCGACAACTGCATGAGGGGTCAGATAATGTCTGGCCATGCAAATCCTCGTCGACAACCCCCGAGTCGAGTCCACCGACGTCGAGCCCGCTGCCGGGCAGGACGTGGTCGGTCCCACGAGGAGCTGGACCTACCACGACGCCCTCGACGTCTG
Source organism: uncultured Microthrixaceae bacterium (assembly GCA_965651815.1). Lineage (GTDB taxonomy): Bacteria > Actinomycetota > Acidimicrobiia > Acidimicrobiales > Microtrichaceae > CBFGTJ01. The sequence continues at coordinate 9,191 of CBFGTJ010000108.1, forward strand.
GGAGGAGGCGGTGGCGGAGCAGCGGCGCGCCGAGGCGGCCGCCTACTTCGCGGAGCTCGAGGCCGAGCGCGGCTGACGCCGCCGCCGACCGGTACGCCGGATCGGCCACGACGCGCCCACGGGCAACCGACGCCCGGTCGGTGACCGGGCGAGGTGCCGCGTGCGCTACCCCTCCCGCAGGGCCGAGTTGATCTCGGGGTTCCGCAGCTTGCCGAGCAGCTCCGACAGCTGCTGGAGGTCGCGGTCCGGCAGGTCGACCCCGAACCGGACGTCCGCGAGGACCTTGGAGGCGCGCCGCCCGAGGCGCCGCCCCGCGGGCGTCACCCGGACCAGCACCCCGCGGCGGTCCGCGGGGTTCGGCTCGCGGCGGACCAGATCGCGTGCCTCGAGCTTGTCGACCAGCTTCGTGATCCCCGTCGGGTGGACCAGGAGCCGCTCGCCGATCTTCGTCATCGGCAGCGCACCGCGCTTGGAGAACGAGAGCAGCATCAGCACCTCGTAGCGGGCGAAGGTCAGCTCGAGCGGCTTGAGGGCCCGGTCGATCGCCGTGGTGATCAGCTGCTGGGCATGGATCACCGAGACGGCCGTGAACATCGACAGCGGTTCCTGGAGGTCGTGCTCCAGCCACTGTCGATGCGCTTCGACGAGTGGGTCGAAGGGGGTCCCGGTCATGACCGGGGGATGGTACCCGCCCGCCCGTCGCGCCCGGCCCGCCACCGCCGCGGCGTCACCCGCACCGATGGGGACCGGAACCCGCGGGACCAGCCCGGGCCGGTACCGGGTCAGGTCGTCTTGACGATGTACACGTCGCAGGGCGCGTGGTGCGACACCGAGTTGGCGACGCTGCCGAGCAGCCGGCTCACGCCCTGCATCCTCCGGTTGCCGACCACCAGCAGCGACGCACCGTGCTCGGTCGCCTCGTCGATCAGCACGTCCGCGGGCTTGCCCTGGACCGCGGCCACCTCGACGGGGAGGTCCGGCGCGACCTTCGCGGCCACGGTCTCCGCGATCTTCCTGGCCTCCTCGTCGCTGCGGACCTCGAAGACGTCGGTGCCCACCTCGATGACGTCGACCTCGACCTTCTCGTACGCCGTGACCACGCGCAGCGGCCGCTGCAGCTGGCGGGCCAGCGTCGCCGCGACCTCCGCCGCCCTCGCAGCGGTGTCGCTCCCGTCGACGCCGACGATCACCGGACCTGCCATGGGGGCCCCTTTCTCCTCCCGCTGTCCATGCATATGATTACAAGAATACCGGTCGAATGTGTAGGACCGCTGCCGAAAAACAGGGGGTCGCAGGTGAGCACCACGGAACGAGACGTCGAGGCCCAGGGACTACCGGTCGTCGACAGCCGGCTGTACCGCCACGCACCGGCCCTGTGGCACTGGGAGGAGACCGACTCG